>CAZSVK010000063.1:0-17979 GCA_964610245.1 uncultured bacterium | reverse complement strand
GAACGACCTCGCCGGCCGGGTCACGGGCCCCGTCGCAGGGCTCGTGGTCAGCCCCTCCATCGCGGGCACCCCGGCGGGAGGCGGCAGCATCAGGATGCCGCGCAGGCGCGCGCCGAGCGAGGCGCCGGTTCGCGCCGCCTGGCTACCCCTCAGCTTCTCCAGTTCCTTCTGCAGGGCCGCTCGTCGCTCCAGCAGCTTCGCGCGCTCGTGCTGCCGCCAGAGGTTCCTGCCGAAGAACGTGACCGGGCCGCCCAGCAGGTCCCAGGGCGAGAGGTTCCAACCATCCAGCTCGGCAATGCGCCGGTCGAGGTCGGCCAGCGCTGCCTCGCCGGAGGCAGTCCGGGTGTTCGCGGCCGCCCACCGGCCGACGCTCTCGGCGCCGTCGACCGTGCCGGCACCGTTCTGCGCCTTCGCCTTGTCGCGCCAGTCCTTGCGATAGGCCCTCGCCAGCTCCTTGCCGAGCAGCTTGTCGAGGACGCTGTCGGGCGCCTGGAACCGCGTGTAGGCGTCGAAGATGGCGGCGATGGTGAACGCATCGGCCGGATTGGCCGCGATCATCGCGGCCAGCAGGTCTTTCAAGGTCCGGCCGCCGCTCTGGGTCGCCCGGAACGCGGCGAGCAGCTTCTCCTTCCCTCCGGGCACGAAGCGCGTGAGGTCGAACATGATGAGCGAATTGATGTGCTCGACCGACTCCAGCTCGTCGAAAGAGGCTTCGGTCCACTTGGTGTACTCGTACTTGCCCTTCTCGGTCTCGCGCGAGATGTCCTGCACGTCTTGCACGTATCCGCTCCGCTGGGACGGGTCGAAGAGCAGCGGCATGAACTCTGCGAAGCCCTCCAGGAACGCGGCCTTGTCGGAGAAGTGGCCGCCTCGCCAGAAGAACGGGAACGTGTGGCCGTGGTTGTACAGCTCCTCGTCGCCGTGGTGCGAGTCGTCGGGGCCGTAGTCGCCCAGGTCTCGGTTGGTGTCGTCCTGGGTGTGGCTCAGCTCGTGAATGAGCAGATGCTGCAGGTTGCTCGTGCTGTTGTAGGTGTCCAGGTAGCTCTGGGAGATGTAGATCTTGCCGCCGCTGGCGTGGGGCCAGACCCCCTCCTCTTCCTGGGCCTTGTCGCCGGTGTCCGGCTTGCCGTCCCTGTCGGCGTCGACGTACTTGCGCGTGTCGTCCACCAGGGTGATGGTCGGGCGACCGCCGTCGAGCTGCAGCAACTCCTTCACGAAACCGGTGAAGTTGCTCGTGGCGGTCAGCTCCTCGTAGGCCTTGACGAGGTTGGAGTTCGACTGCCGGTGCGCCTCGACCCACTCCTGGGCCTCCTTGCTGCCAGGCACCAGCTCGACGGTCTTCGACTTCCAGCTCTTGCCGGTCGCGTCGTGAGGCCCCTCGTAGACCTGCACCTGGATCTTGTAAGGCAGCGCAGGAGCCGCAGTCGCCACCGCCGTCAGCGTGGCTGCCAGGCCGATCAGGAGGGCCAGTGTCCGCGGCATCGAGGATCCAGTCATCGAGCAGACCTCCGAGAGCAGGGGCTCGGGCATCCTCCGGAACCGCGGAGGATGCGGAACCGAGATCCGGAAACGAGAAGGGCGGCGTGGCTCGCGCGCCTTCAACTGTAGATTAGCAGCCCCGGCCAGGAAGTTTGGAAAACCTGAGGAGGACGAGCCCCGCCCTCCTACAGTGCGGGCACTTGCCCGCCAACGAAGACAGGTATCACAGAGGCACAGAGACACAGAGACACAGAGCGGTGTCTGACCCGCCTTCCACCAACTCCCCCTCCGTGTCTCTGTGCCTCTGTGTCTCTGTGATTGGTCAACCTCGTTCGAGGTCGAATCCTCGCACCTTGTGACGACTCTCGCCGATAATGGACCAGGTGCGAGCAGCGCTCCCGACAGGGCTCTGCCTTCTCCCCCTCGGCAACCTACCGCGCGGCCTGCAGCGCCTCGAGCTTCTGGAAGGCGTCGCGGTAGTTGACGTTGTGCCGGCAGATGAAGTTGTAGAGCCGCATCGCCTCGCGCTTGTGGCCTTCGGAAGCGTACAGGCTCGCCATCTCGTAGCAGAGCGCCAGCAGGAACTCGTCGGGGGGCTGATCGAACACGTCCATCCGCTCGAAGACGCGGAGCGCCGTGCCCGGCTCGTCCAGTTTCAGATAGGCCCGGACCATCAGCGCCCCCGCGCAGGTCCGCTGGTAATTGCCGTCGAAGGCGGCGGACAGCGGGGCGAGCGCCTCGCGGAAGTGGCCCTCGCCGAAGAGCCGCATGCCCTTCTCGTAGGACGACTTCATCTCCTCCTGGCTGACCGGGCCCATCGGCCCTTCGGTCGCCTCCCTGAGCCGCTCCACGGCATCGAGCAGCACGCGCTTCCCGGGATGCGCCTGCAGTAGCCGGCGGTATTCCTTCTCCCCCTCTTCGAGCATCTCGAGGCTCCGGTACGAGTCGACCAGGATGTCATGCACCTTCGGGTTGTCGATGTCGTACTCGGCCAGGCTCTTGGCCTCGCGGATCGCCTCCACGAAATGATGGGCCACGAAATGGCAGCGAGCCAGCCCGTAGCGGGCCCGGATGTTGGCCGGATCCTCCGCGGCCAGCTTCTGGAAGACCTTCATCGCCTCGCCGTCATAGCTGTCGCGGGCCAGGTAGATGCCGGCCAGCTGCGCCGCGTACTCGGTCTTGAGAGGCTCCAGCTCGAGCAACCGCTGCAACACCCGCTCGGCCTCCTCGTGGGTGGCCCCCTGCTGTTGCACTATCTCGGCCATGGCCTGTAGCAACTTCAGGTTGTTCGGCTCGGCGATCAGCAGCGCGCGGTAGTCGGTCATCGCCGCGGGGCCGCGATCGCCGGTCTCGAGCAGCAGCCTCGCTCGCAGCAGCTGTCGCTTCGGATCGTCGGGTAGCGCCGCCACCTCTTGCTGGGCCTGTTCGAGGCGGCCGAGGTTCACCAGGGCCAGCGCCTTCGACTGCCGCACCCTCACATCGCCCATCTGCTTGCCGGTCGAAAGCTCGAACTGCTCGCACACCTCCAGCAGCTTCTCCCAGTTCTCCTCCTTCTGGGCCTGGGTGGCGTTGTTGATCGCCCGCTTGAGCCGCCGGGCGTCGCGGGTCTGCCGGAACTTGTACCCGGCATAGGCCAGCGACACCAGCGCCCAGATGAGAGCCAGGCCCGCGACGAACGGGAAATAGGCCTTGATGGTCAGCTTCATCCGGAGGCCCTTCGACTCCGGGTAGTTGTCGAGAAATCCGGGCTCGGACTGCCGGATGATGGCCAGCTCGTCGAGCGCCTTTCCGGGCTCGCCCAGCTCGGCCCGGGTCTTGGCCAGCAGGTAGCGGAACCGCAGCTCCTTCGGAAAATCCTCGCAGTACTTCGAGAGCTTGTCGGCGGCCTCCTTGAACTTGCCCGCGTGGAAGTAGCACTCCCCCATCATGTGGTCGAGCGTCTTGACGTCTCGAAACTCCCTGAGCGTCTTGAGATCGACGCCGCGCAGCGTCTCCAGCGCCGCGGCGAAGGACTGCGACTGATAGAACTCCATCGCCTGATCGAAGCTCTTCTTGGTCCTGGAGTATCGACGCATCAGCTCGCGCTGCTTGATGGCGTCGCGGTAGGTCGGATCGACCTGGATGAGCAGCTCGAAGGCCTGCTGGGCGCCTTCGAAGTCGATCTTGGCCGCCAGCTCCTTCCCCTTCTTGTACAGGGCCCGGACCCGGGCGGCGATCTCGGCGGCAGAGGGCGGCGCCTCGGTCGGCTGCGCGGTGCCCGCGGACTTCACGGGGGTCGAGAGCGGGCCGGTGAGGCCGTCGGTGGAGGGCGCCGGCTTGGGCCGGTAGTCCTTGAGGAAGGCGCTGACGATCGCGGTGTCGTCGATGTTGATGCGGCTCAGGTCGGGCGCGGTTGCAGCGGGCTTCTCGGGCGTGGAGACGGGCTTCGGCTCGTCGTCCACCGGAGGCGGCGTGACCGGTCCGACCGGAGGGGTCGCCGGCTCGGGACCGATGGGCGGCGCATCGATCGGCGGCGGCCCGACAGGCGGGGTCTGGACGTCCGGAGGGGCGGGGTCGGTCCGGGGCTTGCCTGCCTCGGGCGGCGCATAGAAGCGATCGGGCGTGGCCTGGTCGGCGGCGAACCCCAGCCGCTTGAGGTAGAAGAGCTGCTGGTAGTGCCGCGTGATGGAGGCCCGGACGGGATCGAGCGTGAAGGCCTTCTCCGAGAACTTGAGGGCCGTGTCGAACCGGCGGGTCTGGTAGTAGGCCCACGCCAGGTCGTCGTGCACGGTCGCCAGCGACGGGTCGAAGCGCAGAGCGTACTCGAGCTGAGTGATGCCTTCATTGACCCGGCGCTGATAGAGCAGCAGGAATCCCAGCACGCTGTAGGCCCTGGCGCTGCGGGGGTTGACCTTCAACTCGCCGCGGACCTGTTCGAGCAGGGGTGGCGTGAGCTGCCGGAACAGCGATTGGGTGTTCTTGTAGTCCTTCTGGAGGGCCAGCACCTCCTTGAAGGCGTGGAAGGCGCCGTAGTAGTCCTTCTGGATGAAGGCGATGCGGCCCAGGAAGTAGTGCGCCTCGAGAGAGTCGGGTTTGAGGTTGATCGCTTTTCCGAACTCGGTGGCCGCGGCCTTGAGGTTGCCCTCCTTGTACGCCTTCAGCCCCGAGTCGACGTAGACCTCGGCGCTGGGGATGGGCGCGGCGGCCAGCAGGGCCGGCAGCGTCAAGACGAGCAGGCAGACAAGCCATGCCCTCGCGCTCGTCTTGGCTCCTCCCGACGTCAGGTTGACCACGGTTCGACCTCGTTCGTTGCACCGGGCGCCCCGGCTAGAGCGGACATCCGCAGGAACAGAAGTAGCTCCCGATCTGCACGTCGCTCCCGCACTTCGGGCACTTCTGCGTGCCCCGTACCGGAGTGGCGGCCTTCGTCTGGCGACTGGCCTTCTTCGCGGGAGCAGCGTCGGGGGCCGGGGCCGCCGCGACCGCCGGGGCCGCTTCGTCCGGATCGGGCGGCGGCGGGAGGACGGTGCCGGTCGGAGTGGTGCCCACGAGCCGGCCGAGCCGGTCCTGGATGAAGGTATTGTGCGGCTCGTTCTCGAGGATCGATTGGTAGGTCTTGATGAGCGAGGGGAGCTTCCCCATCTTGGTGTAAGCCTCGACGAGCAGATCGTGGGTCTTGGGATGATTCAAGCTGACGTTCAGCATCTCCTCGCACTCCTGGATGGCCTTTTCGACCTCGCCCTTCTTCAGGAGTTCCTCCGCGAGCACGCACCGGACGTCGAGATTCTTGGGATTGCGCTCGATCTCGACGCGATAGAGGGCCATCGCGCCGGCCGAACGGTCGTTGTCCTTCAGGTAGCTCCGCATCAGGAGCTGGCGCACCTTGTCGTTGTCGGGCTGCACCTGGGCGAGCTGCCGCAGCAACGCCAGCGTCGTTGGGTTGAGGATCTTCTTGTCGGTGCAGAACGTCCCGACGTAGTTGAGGAGCACGCGGTTGTCGGGCTCGACCTCCAGCAGGTCGAGGTAGAACTCCAGGACTTCCTGCGAGATGGTCTTGTTGGCATAGAAGGCGCGGCCCAGGAGCACGCGCGCTTCCTTGTTGCGGGGAGATAGCCGCATCGCGAGCTGGCCTTCGGTGATGGCCCGGCCGAACTGCCGCGTCTCGAAGAAGCCTCGCGCGAACGTCATGTGGACCTGCAAGGCGTCGCGGTTGTCCAGTTCGTGACGCTTCATCTCGCCGTGCAGCGCCACGACCCCCGCCCAGTCGGAGCCAGCCGAGAGCCGTTCCAGATCCTTCAGGAACAGCTTCCGCAGCAGCTTCGGCTTCTGCTTCATGAAGATGTAGACGACCGCGTAGCCCACGACCAGCAACACTCCCACCAGGTACTCGGGCCAGTAGAGCCGCCAGTAGATCGTCTGCAACCGCTGGGCGACGTCCTTGTAGGCGGGATTGAGCTTCTCGATCTGCTTGAAGCGCAGGTAGGCTTCCTTCAAGCGCGAGGAACTCCGGTCGGGCTGAGCGTCCAGGTCGGCCAGCAGGTAGAGCAGCTCGAGATCGTCGGGGCTCCGCTCGAGGCTGAGCTGAGCGTAACGTTCGAATTCATCGAGCTTGTTCAGGTTCAGATGGGCCATCGCCAGGTGGCGGCGAGACTGCCGGAACCCGTTCTCCGACTTGTCGTCCACCGAGCGGAACTCGCTGATCGACTCGGCCCAGCGGCGGCCCTCGAAGAGAGCGACGGCGTTGCGATAGCGTCGATCGACCTCGACGCGATCGGTGAGGTGGGCCAGGGACGACTTCACGCTCTCGTCGTTCGGGAACAACTGGAGCGCTTCCTGATAGGCCGTCTGGGCCTCGGTGTACTGTTCCTTCTCTTCCAGTTCGCGGGCCTTCTGGATGAGCGCGGCGAACTTCTCCTGGTGCTCCTGCCGGGCCTTGGTCTGGGCGGACTCCCGGGCGGCCCTCGTGGCCTCCAGCGCCGCGGCGCGCGACTGGATGTCCTTGATCTGCTCCATCAGGCGCGTGTTCTCGGGATAGAGCAGCACCGCCTGCCGGAGCAGGTCGAGCGCCTCCGCCGAGTTCCCCTGGGCCAGGGCGTTGCCCGCCTGGCTCTCGAGTTCCTGCGCCTTGACGACGTTGTCGATCTTCAGCAGCATCTTGCGGGCGAAGGGATTGTCCTTGTGGTACTTGAGGGCCTTCTCGAACGCCACGCGCGCTTCCCGGATCTGGCCGTCGCGGTAGAGCTGCTCGCCCTGGTCGAGGTAGGGCTTCGCCAGCCCGGCCAGCGCCGACTGGGTCTTCTGCCAGTACTCCTGGGCGCCCTCTTCCCGGCCCACCGAGGCGATCTCGAAGTGCTCCAGGGCCTTCTCGTACTCACGCGTCTCGAAGTAGGCCCGCCCGGCCAGGAGGTGCGAGCGCTTGGTGCCGGTGCCGTCTCTCGGGAAGAGAGTGAAGTTCCCCTGCCGCTGGAAGACCTCCTCGCTCAGCGTCTTGACCGATTCGTACTTCTCGGTCTCGAGGTACTGGTCCATCAGCTGGTTGGCCAGCTCGGCGCTGAAGAAGCCCAGTTTGAAGGCCCCTTCCGGCTCGCCCACGGCCGCCTCGGCGCCGCCGGCCGCCCGGGCCTTGGCCGCCGCCGAGGTGAACGCCTCGTTGAGCAGCTTGCTGACCTTCTCGTTGCCCGGCTTCACCCGCCACGAGCTGGCGAAGTACTTGAGGGCCAGGTCGGGCTTGCCGCTCTCGTGGTAGATCAGACCGGTGTAGTAGTAGGCCTCCCAGGCCGACGAGTCTTCCTGGATCGCCAGCTTGAGCGCCGCCAGCGCATCGGTGAACCGGCGCAGCTCGTAGAAATCCTTGCCCACCTGCAGGTTGCCGGCGAGCAACCCCGGCGCGCCCGGGGCGACCGCGAGCGAGAGGACGAGCGCCAGGCTCAGCAGACGGGAGACTCGCATCGCGTTCCCTCGCCCGTGCAAGCCCGAAGGGCCTCCACGACCCCAAAGGGGGCCGTGCAGCCCCCGATGTCGCAATGGCGCCCGCTGGGGACGGAGCCGGCCAGGTCCTCGTCGGCATGGAAGTCGGAGCCGCCCGTCTCCAGGAGACCGAGGTCGGCCGCCCACTTGCGGCAGGCGTTCAACTGCCCATGCCCGTGGCTGGGATGATTCACCTCGATGCCCCGCAGACCCGCGCGCTGCAGCGCCGGGAGGAACTCCTGCGGCGCCCGTTCCAGGATCTTCCCGGGATGGGCCGCCACGGGGACGCCCCCGGCCGCGAGGATGAGCCGCACGGCGTCTTCCGGGGTCAACCCGTTGCGATGCGGGACATAGGCCGGACGGCCCTCGCCGAGGTACCGGTCGAAGGCCTCCTTGAAGCTCGACACGATCGCCATCTTCACGAGCTGCCGCGCGAGGTGCGGGCGCCCGATCGAACCTGGCCTGCCCCGGAGATCGTCGACGAACGGCTCGGCCAGCCGCACCCCGGCCGCCATCAGGGCGGCCACGATGCGGTCGAGCCGGGCCACTCGCTCGAGCCGCAGCGCCTCGAGCCGCTCGAGCAGCTCGGCGTGGCGGAGGTCGAGGTGATAGCCCAGCACGTGCAGCTCGCCCCAGGGCGTGTCGCACGAGAGTTCGATCCCCGGAACCACCTGGAGCCCCTTGACGGTCCGCGGAACCTTCGAGTAACCGGCCACCGTGTCATGGTCGGTGATCGAAATCGCCTTCAGTTTGGCCCGCTGGGCACGCTCCAGCACCTCGGGGACGTCGAGCATCCCGTCGGAGGCCGTCGTGTGCACGTGGAGATCCGCAAGGGCGGCCCGGGTCTTCGTCACGGAGTTCACTCTAGCACAGAACGGGCTTCGCCCGCTCCGAGGCTCGAGGCTGGGGTGCCCGCGCGGAAGGTGGGGAGTCGCTCTGGTTCAAGTTCTGCCGGGGACGCTGTCCCCGGGCCCCTGCCAGGGTGGGAGCCCCACCCTGGACCCGGCAATGAGAAGACGAGGCGAGGCCTGATCGTCGATCTCGAGGACTCTGAGCTGCGAGCGCAGGCAAGACTCTCTCCAGTCATCGGGGGGTCCAGGGGAGAACATCTCCCCTGGCGTGGGTTCGGGAGCGGAGCTCCCGAGAGACAAGTCGAAGTTCTCCCTACTTTCCCACGAACCGCGCGCGCACCCCGAGGCTGGAGGCTCGGGGCTGGAGGCCAGAGACAGGGCTCAGCAAGCCTCGGCGCGAGGCTCGTTGCTGCGCTCCAGCAGCTTCTTCGCCGCCAGCGTGACCAGGGCGAGCACCGTGAGCAGGGAGGCCACCGCGAACGCGCCGGTGATGTTGTACTCGTTGTAGAGGATCTCGACGTGCAGCGGCATGGTATTGGTCGAGCCGCGGATGTGGCCCGAGACCACCGACACGGCGCCGAATTCCCCCATCGCCCGCGCGTTGCAGAGGATCACCCCGTAGAGCACGCTCCAGCGGACCTTCGGCAGGGTGACGCACCGGAAGACCTGCCAGCCACTCGCGCCGAGGGTGAGAGCAGCCTCTTCCTCGCTGCTGCCCTGGGCCTGCATCAGCGGGAGGACCTCGCGGACGACAAACGGCAGCGTTACGAAGATGGTCGCCAGGATGATGCCCGGCATCGCAAAGACGATCTGAAAGCCATGCTCGGAGAGCCAGGGGCCCCACCAGCCCCGGCGGCCGAAGAGCAGGATGAAGATCAGCCCCGCGATCACCGGCGAAACGCTGAACGGCAGGTCGATCAGGGTGAGCATCAAGCTCTTGCCCCGGAAACGGAACTTGGCCAGAAGCCAGGCCGCGGCGAGCCCGAAAGCAAGGTTGAGAGGAACGGCCACCGCGGCGGTCGCGAAGGTGAGCCGGATGGCCGAGAGCGCATCCGGTTCCAGGATCGCCCCCAGGTAGGCCCCGGGCCCCCTCGCCAGGGCCTCGGCGAACACCAGGATCAGCGGGGCCAGCAGGAACAGCCCCAGCAGAGCGACCGAGGCGGCGATGAGCGTGGCCCGGACGCGGGGAGTCTCCGTCGCCGCCGGACGGCGCTGGAGCCAGACGCCTCGAGCGGTGCGCCGGTTGGTGTCTCGCCGGCCCACGCCGGACATCGCCGACTGCCGCCGCGAACTCCATCGCTCGAGCATGTTGACCGAGAGCAGCAGCCCGAAGGAGGCCAGGAGCATGACGACCGCGATGGCGGTCGCTCCCTCGTAGTCGTACTGCTCCAGCTTCATCACGATCATCAGCGGAGCGATCTCGGTCCGCAGCGGCATGTTGCCGGAGATGAAAACGATCGAGCCGTACTCGCCCAGCGCGCGGGCCAGCGCCAGCGCAAAGCCGGTGAGCAGCGCCGGGAACACGCTCGGGAGCACCACCCGGGTGAAGGTCTGCCAGTGGGTGGCGCCGAGGGCGGCGGCCTCCTCTTCCTGCTCGGGGTCGAGATCCTCGAGCACCGGCTGCACCGTGCGCACCACGAACGGGAAGCTCACGAACGCCATGGCCAGGGCGACGCCGAACGGTGTGAAGGCGACCTTCAGACCGAGCGTCTCCAGTAACCCGCCGAACCATCCGTTGGTCGCGTACAGCGTGGTCAGGGCCAGGCCGGCCACCGCCGTCGGCAGGGCGAAGGGCAGGTCGACCAGGGCATCCAGCAAGGCCCGCCCGGGAAACCGGTAGCGCGCCAGCACCCACGCCACGAGCAGACCGGCCGGCACGTTGAAGGCCGCGGCCGCGAAGGCGCCGCCGAAGCTCAGCCAGCACGCCGCCAGGACGCGCTCGTCGGCCACGACCGTCCAGAAACGGGAGGCGCTCCCCCCGGCCGCCTGCAGGAGCAGCGCCGCCAGCGGGAGGACGACGATCAGTCCCAGGTAGGCGCAGGAGATGCCCAGGGACAGGCCGAAGCCCGGCAGGACGTGGCGTCGATCCGGAGCCATCAGGTGCTCAGCAGGGCCGCCTCAGCGCCGCACCTGGCAGCACTGGTCGAAGGTACCGCCGTCGTCGAAGTGGAGCTTCTGCACCTGCTTCCAGGTGCCGAAGACCTCCTGGAGCGTGAACAGCTCGACCTTGGCGAACCGGCCGGCGTAGCGGCCGGCCACCTCGGGGTCCCGCGGCCGGTAGAAGTGTCGCGCGGCGAGGTCCTGGCCCTCCTTCGAGTACAGATACTCGAGGTAGGCCTGGGCCAGCTCCCGGGTGCCGTGCTTGTCGACGTAGGTGTCGACCAGGGCGACCGGCGGCTCGGCCAGGATGCTCCTGGGCGGAACGACGATCTCGTACTTGTCGGTGCCCTGCTCGGCGACGAGCAGGAACGCCTCGTTCTCCCACGTGATCAGGACGTCGCCCAGGCCGCGCTGCACGAAGCTGGTCGTCGAGCCTCGCGCACCCGAATCGAGCACCGGCACGTTCGCGTACAGGTCGGCGACGAACTTCCGGGCCGTGGCCTCGTTGCCGCCGGGCTTACGGAGGGCGTGGGCCCAGGCGGCCAGGTAGGTCCAGCGGGCGCCCCCGGAGGTCTTGGGATTGGGCGTCAGAACGGCGATTCCTGGCCTCACCAGGTCGTCCCAGTCGTGCACGCGCTTCGGGTTGTCCTTGCGCACGACCAGGACGATGGTCGAGCTGTAGGGCGCGCTGTTCGACGGCAGCCGCTGCTGCCAGCCGGCCGGCAGGAGCTTCCCCTGGTCGCAGAGCGCATCGATGTCGTAGGCCAGCGCGAGCGTGACGAGGTCGGCCTCCAGGCCGTCGATCACGGCGCGCGCCTGTTTGCCCGAGCCCCCGTGGGACTGCTGCAGTCGCACGAGCTTGCCCGTCTTCGCCTGCCAGTGCCGGATGAACGCCTTGTTGAAGTCGTCGTAGAATTCGCGCGTGGGGTCGTACGAGACGTTGAGCAGCGACGCCTCGCCGGCACTCCGCGACCCGGGCCCCGAGCATGCGTTCAGCCCAAGGGCGAGAAGCAGGACCAGGCCTGGCCACATCACCCCGAGGGCTCCAACCCCGGCCCCCTTGCCCGCGGCTCGGGCTGTCACGGCAGCGGTCATGTTCGGCGTTCCTCTCCCGCCCCGGCGAGGGGGCGGCTCCCCGGACCTGGGCGCCGCGTCGAACGCGGTCCCGGCGTCCGGGAACCTCACGCCTGACGGGGCTTGAAAGCCGAGAAGATGGCCCAGCGCCAGCGATCCCGGATCTCGGTCTCGGTCATCGTGATCCCGCGGAGCTCGAGCACCTCGGAAGGCGCGGTCTTGTAGAGTTCGAAGACCTTTTCACTCTGATTTCGCGCCTCGGGACTGTCGACCCAGCGGCAGATGGACTCCCAGAGAAAATAGTCGGTGACCGAGAGATCGCGGAACCCCGCGTCGCTGATGAGCTGGGCCAGCGTCTCCTCCACGAAGAAATTGCGGGCGAGCCGCTGCTTCTCGCGGTTCACCTTCTCCCACCAGGCGGCGTCGGTGGCGCCGTAGGGGATGCGATGGGTCAGCAGCAGTTGCCCGCCGGGCGCGAGCACCCGGAACATCTCGCGGATCGCCTTGCCGGGGTTCTCGACGAAGTGGAGGGCCTGCCGGTTGACGACTATGTCGAAGGAGGCGTCGGCGAAGGGCAGCTTCTCGCAAGAGCCCTGGTAGACCTCGTCGAGCCGATCCCCGGCGCGCTCGAGCATCTCCTGGGTCAGGTCGATGCCGACCCTGCGCCTGACCCGGCCCTTGAAAGCGCCGCCGATGGCGCCGGTGCCGCAGCAGACGTCGAGCAGCTCGGCCTCGCGGCCAACCTTGCACTGGCCGACGATCGCGGCCAGCATCCCGGTGTCGACGATCCAGGCCGAGACCTCGTCGTAGACAGAGGCACGGCTCGTGAACTGCTCCTGGATCTTGCGCTCGCTATCGCTGACGTTGGCGGCAATACCGGTCATCTGGTTCGCTCCTCTAGAACTCGCCCGTGTACTGATGCTGGGGGGCCGGCTTCCAGGCCGAGAAGATCACCCACCGCCAGCAATCCCAGGTCTCGCCGTTGGCTCGCACCTCGGAGGGGTGGGCCTTGCGGAGCTCGGGAGAGGCGGTGCGGTAGAGGCCGCGGATGATCTCTCGCGCCTCCTGGGGCGTCTCGTGGGTATCGATCCACCGATCGATCAGCTCCCACTGCGGATAGTCGCTCGTGCTGACGTTGCCGAACCCGGCCGCCTGGATCGTCGCGGTCAGCTCTTCTTCGCGGTAGAACCGCAGCGCCAGCGGCTGTTTCTCGAGAAAGATCTTCTCCATCCAGGCGGCATCCACCGGCCCGTACGGCACCCTGTGGCCGTACAACAGCTGGGCCCCCGGACGAGCCACCCGGTACATCTCGGCAACCGCCTTCTCGGGGAACTCGAGCAGGTGCCACGACGAACGGCCGATGACGAGATCGAAGGAGTCGCTGTCGAAGGGCAGCGCGTAGGCCGAACCCTTCCGGCACACGTCCAGCCTCTGCCGAGCTACCGCCAACATCGCCTCGGTGACGTCGAGCCCGAACAGGTGGTCGACCCGGCCCCGGAAGGCGCCGCCGACGACTCCCGTCCCGCAGCAGACGTCGAGCAGCGACGCGTCGGGCGCCACCCGGCAGGCGTCGAGATACGCCTTGAGCAAGCCCGGATCGGTGACCCAGCTCGCAGAGCGATCGTAGGTGGGGGCCTTGACCGTGAACTGGTGCTGAATGCGATCTTCCACTTGCCGCCATTCTAGGATCGCGCGGCCCGCCCAGGCAATGACAAATCGCCTCCCTGGATCCCCGGAACCCCGTCCCCGGAACTGCAGTCTCTCAGGGAGTTGCGGGCAACGTGGCCAGGATCGCCTCGTCCACCTTGAGTTCCATCGCCAGCAGCGCGGCCGCGAGCGTCTTGCCCTGGGGATCGATCCGCAGGGAGCGCGTCCCGCCGCCGCCGAGCGTCTCGTGGAGCAGGAAGTTGAACGCCCTCAGGTTCGGCACCTCGTGCCGGACCACCGGCCCCAGGCAGAGTGCGCCAAAGAACTCCTTCACGCGGCTGGCGGTGACCTCGTCGCGCAGCACGGCGTAGGCGGCGTCGGAACGCGCCACGAGGCCGATGTTGGCCGTGTCGCCCTTGTCGCCCGAGCGGCCGTGACAGAGGGCCGACAGCACCACCGCCCGGCGGCGGCCGGTCAGCGGCGGCAGCATCAGGGCCGGATAGCCGGGCGCCGCCTCGGGAGCAGGGGCCTCAGGGATTGCGGGCCAGGGCGAGGGGAAGCTCTCGTCGGGTCCCGCCCCTCGCAGCTCGACGGTGGGCACCGTCAGCTCGCGCTCGAGCAAGGCCGGCCAGTAGGCAACGATCTCCTGCACCGGCGGCCGCCCGCCCGTCACGGCCACGCCCGGCGGGCCCGACAGGATCAGCGAGGCCACGAGCTTCGAGACCTGATCGAGGCGCGCCTTGTCGTGGTCGCGCGCCGACAGCCTCAGCAGCACCTCGTTCGGATCGCCCGGGGCCGCCAGGTGGCCGTGGCAGGCGTCGTGCCCCACCAGCTCGGTACGGGTCTCCTCGAGCCCCGGCCCGACCCGCTCCCAGAAGATCTCCGCGAAGGCCCGGGCCTTCGCGACCGCCTCGGGGCCGCAGATGATGATCGCCCCGCTGAGCTTGTAGCCGTCGGTATAGGACATGCTCACCTTGAGCGTGCGGGGCGGCGGACGGCCCACGATGCCCGAGACCTTCACCCGGTCCGGCCCATCCGGCGCCAGCCGGATGCTCGAGAAGTCGGCGGCCACATCCGGCGTGAGATAGGCGCGAGGGTCGCCCATCTCGTAGACGAGCTGCTCGCTGACCGTCTCGACGCTCACCAGCCCCCCGGTGGCGGGGTGCTTGGTCACGACGAAACTGCCGTCCGAAGAGACCTCGGCGATCGGATAGCCGATGCCGTGGAAGGTCGGCACGCGCCGCCAGTCAGTGAAGTTCCCGCCTGAAGCCTGGGCGCCGCACTCGAGGATGTGGCCCGCCACGATGCCCGAGGCCAGCTGGTCGAGGTCGCGCGGGGTCCAGCCGAACTCGTGGATCATCGGGGCCAGCGTGAGGCCGGTGTCGGTGGCCCGGCCGGTGACCACGATGCGCGCGCCCCGGTCGAGCGCGGCGGCGATGGGCCACGCGCCGAAGTAAACGTTCGCACTAGCGACCCGTCCGCGGATCAGCTCGAATCGCTCGGCCGTCTCCATGTTCGCCAGCGCCTGCGGCCCCGAGGACAGCTCCTCGAGCCGCTCCATCAGGTCGTCGCCCAGCACCAGCCCGACCGAGAGTGCGACCCCTTGCCGGGCGGCGGCCGCCAGCAGCGCCTCGGCGCAGGCGCGAGGGTTCACGCCGCCGGCGTTGGTGACGATCCGGATGTTCCGCTCGACCAGCAACGGCAGCAGCGGCTCGACCGTCGCGACGAAGTCCCGGGCATACCCGGCCTTCGGCTCGCGCGCCCGCTGCTTCTGCATGATGCTCATCGTGATCTCGGCCAGGAAGTCGATGGTCACGTAGTCGACGGGGCCGCCACGGACCTGGCGCTCCAGTGCGCCGAGGTCGTCGCCCCAGTATCCGCCGGCGTTGGCTATTCGAATGATCTTGTTCATTAGAGAGGGGTTGGGGGTTGGGGGTTGGGGGTTGGGACGCCCCGCACGGCTGCGCGGTGACCGCGTTCGAGGAGACAGTCTACAGCCCCGGCGTTGCCCGCAACCCTGGCGGGAGGCCTGCTCTTTGGTCCTGACCCCCAACCCCTTACCCCTTACCCCTCCCAAAAAAAAAGGGGTTGCGCCCGTCGCCGGCGCGGTGTATTATCGTAGTAGTACACTAGGTCACTAGAACACCAGCACACCATGTACTTCGAGATCAATCCGGGCTCCACGACGCCGATCTACCTGCAGATCGTGCGGCAGGTGCAGTTCGCGCTGGCCAGCGGCGCCCTGCGGCCGGACGAGCAGTTGCCGAGCGTGCGAGACCTGGCGTTGACGCTGCGCGTGAATCCGAACACGGTGGCCAAGGCCTACGGAGAGCTGGAGCACTCCGGGCTGATCGAGACTCGCCGCGGGATGGGCACCTTTGTGACCCGGATGCCGCCTGCCGTGGACGAGCGGCGGGCGCGCGGGCTGGTGTCGCAGGAGATGGGTCAGGTCGTGGTGGAGGCCCGGCAGTTCGGGCTGGACGATTCGACGATCCGGGACTTGCTCGACGAGCGGTTGAAGACCACGGGCCAGAACAAGAGGAGGTCGTGAGCATGGGAAGCCATGCGATCGAGACGCGCAACCTGGTGAAGGGATACGGAGCGGGGCATCCGGCCGTGCGGGGGCTGGACCTGCACGTGCCGGAGGGCGCGGTGTACGGCTTCCTGGGGCGCAACGGGGCCGGGAAGACGACCACCATCAAGGTGCTGATGGGGCTGCTGGGGCGCGACACCGGCGAGGTCTCGGTGCTGGGGCGCGACCCGGGCCGCGAGACGACGCGTCTCCTGGCCGACGTCGGCTACGTGAGCGAGCGGCAGCAGCTCTACGACTACATGACGGTGCGCGAGATGGCGGCCTTCAGCGGCAGCTTCTACCGCACCCACGACGCGGAGTACGCCGCGAGCCTGATGTCGAAGTTCGAGCTGTCGCCGAAGGCTCGTGTGCGAGAGCTGTCGCGGGGCATGCTGGCCAAGCTGTGCCTTCTGCTCGCGCTGGCCCACCGCCCTCGCCTCCTGATCCTCGACGAGCCGACGAGCGGCCTGGACGCGGTGGTCCGCCGGGAGTTCCTCGAGAGCATCATCGATCTGATCACGCAGGAGGGCCGCACGGTCTTCTTCTCGACGCACATCATCGAGGAGGTCGAGCGAGTAGCCGATCGCGTGGGCATCGTCCGGGATGGGCGGATGGTGGCCGAGGCCGAGCTGGAGGATCTGAAGGCGAGCACCCGGCGGGTGCGGTTGGTCTTCGACGACGAGCCGCCGGAGGAGCTGGAGGTGAAGGGGCTGGTGCGGACCCGCCGCGACGGCAACCAGCTGCTGCTGACGATCCGCGACTTCCAGCGGTCGGGTCTGGAGGAGCGCGTGCGTTCGCTCCCGGTACGGAGCCATCTGGTGGAGAACCTCTCTCTGGAAGAGATCTTCGTGGACCTGGTCCAGTGAACCGGAGGTATCGACGATGTGGCACATCATCCGAAAGGACCTCAAGGAGAACGCCGCGACGCTGGCGCTCGCGATCTTCGCGGGATGGCTGCTGTGGCTGGGCCTGACGCTCCTGCCCTGGTCCGCCGGGACCGCGGAGAGCCGGAGCCGTATGGCGGTGATGCTGCTGGTGTTCGTGGTGCCGGTGGTGGGCGCGATGCTGGGCGCCGACTCGATGGCGCGCGAGCTGGATGGCGACACGATGGCGATCCTGCTCTCGCGGCCGGTTTCGCGGAGCGCGGTCTGGGCCGCGAAGTGGCTGGGAGGCCTCACCCTGGCCCTGTCGGTGCCCCTGGGCATGGCGGCGATCTCCTGGGTCTCCGAACGCACCTTCCTCGGGAACTGGACGCCGCACGGCGCCGGTTCGGTGGGGCTCAGCCTCTCGGCGCTGCTCCTGACCGCCACCTGTTTTTCTCTGACCTTCCTCATGGCGACCCAGATCCGGAGGCGCCTGGACGCGGTGATGGGCGGCGCCTTGGCCAGCGCCATCCTGCTCCTGGCGCACCGCCGCCTGGCCATGGACCTCGAACCGCTGGCCCTGATGCTCACGGCGAGCTTCGCGGCGGCCGCTTACTGGACGGTCCGTCGCGGCGAGTCGCTCGATTCGCGAGCGCGCCACGTGGCCGCGGCGAGCGCCCTGGCCGTCTCGCTCGGCCTGTGCCTGGGGACGGTGCAGTCGCTGCACTGGCTGGAAGCGAGCGTCCTGACACCCCGCCCCGAGCGCATCTCGGCCGTGGGCCCCTGCGCCGGAGACTCGGTCTTCTTGACGATCGCGACCCGGCCGCGCTGGACGGATCTCTTCCGCACGCCCGACACGCGGGTGGCGCAGGTGTCTCTCGAGACCGGCAACATCACCTGGCTGCCGCTGCGCTGGGCCGGTTGCGAACGGGACGACTCCTCGTCGCTCGCGGGCTCCGACACAGCGCTCGAGGACCTCGACCGGCCGCGGCAAGACGGGCGCGTGCCGTTGATGGCGATCGCGCCCAACCTGGGTTATCCCTGCGGTTACTCCAAGCCGGCCGAGTACGACCCGATCTCGCGTTCCGTGTCCTGGCCGGCCTGGGGCTCGCGCGAGGTCTCGGTGCCCACCGCGTCCGGACTTCTGCTGCGCTTCCGGGCCGGCGAGCCGGGCGGCGTGGGCGGCCTCGTGGTCGAGCTGACCGGCCCCGGTCTCCCCGCTCCCGAGATCGTGTTCTCGAGCAAGAACGCCTCGCTCGTCCGGGCCTGGAGAGACGGCCCGGGAGTCGCCTATCTGAAGTCGGAGCTGGCCCGCCTCGTCCTGGCGCGTCATGGGGCCGACGGCCGCGAAACCTCCGCGACGACGCTCTGCGAACTCCCCTCGGGCACCTCCTCGAGGTCCTGGGCCACGCTCCTCGTCCCACCCCTCGATTCATCGTCCGTGTCT
>CAZSVK010000062.1:0-18004 GCA_964610245.1 uncultured bacterium | reverse complement strand
CGCCCCGCGAACCGCGCCGACCTTCTCTGCCGCCCAGCCGGTCCCCGGCTACGCGCCCGCGCCCGGCGCCCTCCCCGCCGGCCAGGCACCAGTCTACGCGCCCGCCTCCTCGGCGGCGCCCCGTGCCCCGGCCGCCGTCCCGCAAACCGATACGCTCGAAGACTCGGCCTGGATCGGTTTCGCCCCGCGCGGACCGCTCCCTCGAGCCCAATCGGTCCCGGTGCCGCAGCCGGCGCCGCCGGCCCTGCCCGTCCCGGCTGCCGACGGCAACCGTCTGGGCTTCGTCCTGCAGCCAGCTCCGGCGCTCCCGGCCGGCGAGCCCGCGGGCCCCGTCCATGCCCCCGCGCCGCCGGCGCTCCCGGCCGCCCAGCCCGGCGCTTCGAGCTACGGTCCCGCGGCCGGTGTGGTCCCCGCCAGCCAGGCCACGAGCTACGCTCCCCTTCCCGCCAGGGCCCCCGCGGCCCCCCTCCCCCAGTCCGATTCCCTCGCGGACACCGCCTGGGTCGGTTTCGCTCCCGGAGCCCGCGGCGGCCTGGCGCCCGTCGGTCCGGGCCAGAACGCTCCCGGTGCTTCCGCTCCGGCGGTTGTCCCCGGGCGCGCCGGACGGGCCGGCTCGTTCGGCTTCGTGACCGGCGGAAGCCAGCTCCCTGGCACGCCCGCGCCGGCCGGCGCCTTGCCGTCGTACGCCGCGCCTGGCGCCTATCCCCCGGCCTCGCCGGCGGTCCCGGCTGAGCCGTCCACCCGGGTGCCGTCGCTGTCGTTGCTTCCGGCCCCGGCGGGGGCCCAGGCGGTGCGCATCGGGTTCGTCGGTCCGCTGACCGGGTCTGCCGCTCCGTACGGCCTCTCGTGCCGGCAGGGCATCGAACTGGCGCTGGCCGACGCAATGTCCGCCGACCGGAGCGGGGGCTCGTCCTACCGGTTCGAGCTGGCGGCCGAAGACGACGCCGGCGACGAGGTGCGGGCGGGTAACGCCGCGGTGAAGCTCGTCTCGGATCCGCAGGTAGCCGCGGTTCTGGGAGCGATCAACAGCGCCTCCACGCACGTGGTGGCGAAGGTCACGATGCTGGCGGGGGTGCCGCAGATCACCTCGGTCAGCACCGACCCGGCCCTGACGCGGCTGAACAACCGCTGGTTCTTCCGCAACCTGGCCGACGACGTGGTGCAGGGCGCGGCGCTTTCCCGGTACTTCTTCGATTCGCGGGGGCTGAAGCGGGTCGCGCTGGTCCACGACGACAACCGCTACGGTAAGGGCGGCGCGAAGATCGTCGAGGCCGAGGCGGCGCAGCGCGGGACCCCCGTGGTGCTCCTGCGCCAGTTCGCCCGTGGCACGACCGACTTCACGGCGCTGGCCGAGGCAATCGCCGCCTCCCGGCCCGATGGGCTCATCGTGTGGGGGCTCTTCGGCGAGGCCGCCGGCATCTGCAAGGCTGTCGCCGCCAAGGGCGTGAAGGTGGTGGTCGCTGGCGGCGACGGTCTGGTCAGCCCGTCGTTCCTGAAGGAGGCCGGAACCGCGGCGGAGGGCGTCGTGGTGACTTACCCGTTCGATCCCGCCCGCGGCGACCCTCTGACCCGCTCGTTCGTGGAGCGGTTCCGTGCGGCGTACGGCCAGGAACCGGATTCGTTCGCGGCCCACTCTTATGACGCGGCCTGGACCGTCGCCACGGTCATCAAGCAGGTCGGGCCCGACCGCAACCGGGTCCGGGAGGCGTTGGCCAGCCTTCGCTCCGAGAACGGCGTGGCCGGCACCGGCGGCTTCGACGTCTTCGGCAACGCGATCACGCCGGTGCATCTGGCGGTGGTCGAGAACGGGCGATTCCGGCTGCTGGGAGCGGCCGAAGTGGCCGCGGGGAGCCGATGAGCATGCCGGGCAAGCTGATAGCTTCCGCTTTACTAGCCGCCTGCATGGGCGCGGGCGCTGCGTGCGGACAGGAGCCGCCGACGCCGGCTCCGCTCCTCTTCGAGGACGTCACGGCGACGGCGATCCCAGGCGGGGCCGGGCCGGCCTCGGAGCACCTCTCGCATTTCCGGGGGCTGCCCGAGACGCTGGGCTCGGGGGTCGTGGTGTTCGACTACGACCGGGACGGCAGGCCCGACCTGTATCTCCCGGGGGCCGCACCGGCGCTCGCCCAGGCAGACGCGGCGTTCCGCCCCCAGGGCCGCCTGTTCAAGCAGCTCGCCTCGGGGACCTTCACGGATGCGACGCGGTCGAGCGGGCTGGTCTCGCCGCCCGGCGTCTACGGCGCGGCGTCGGCCGACTACGACGGTGACGGCCATCCGGACCTGGTGCTGACCGGCCTGCAGGGCACAGTGCTCTACCACAACGAACAGAACGGCACCTTCCGAGACGTCACGGCCGCCGCCGGCATCCAGGGACCTCTCTGGGGGATGTCGCCGGTCTTCTTCGACGCCGACGGAGACGGATGGCTGGATCTCTTCCTGCCCTCGTACGTCGAGTACGACCCGGCCTACCGCATCTACTTCAAGCCCGACGCCTTCCCCTCGGCCTCGGCCTACATGCCCACGCAGGCGAGGCTGTACCGAAACGGCGGCAACGGCAAGTTCACCGATGTGACGGCACCGGCGGGCCTGGATCACCTGATGCGAGCGTTATCTGCCTTGGCCGCCGACCTCGACGGAGACGGGAAGGTCGACCTCTACGTTCCCTGCGACGGGATGGAGAGCCAGGTGTTCCGCAACCTGGGCGGCGGAAAGTTCCAGCGCCTGGGATTCGAGACCGGCCTCTGGTACGGCCAGAAGGGCGAAGGCGCCGGCTTCCACGCCGCGGCCCTGTGGAACGACGGAGGCCGCAACGGGGCCCCGGGCCTGTTCGTGACCGACGAGACGTTCGGCGGGCTCTTCCGGCCCCTGGGCGGCTGGCGCTGGGAGGACACGACGGAGCCGAGCGGCGTCGCCGAGGCGCTGGGGATGGCACCGTCGTGGGGGTGCGTGGTGGCCGACCTCGATGCCGACGGCACCGAAGACCTCTACGTCTCTCGAGGGTTCTACCGGCACCCGCAACCCACCGACGCGCGCCTCCTGCGCGGGAACCCGGACGGCCGTTTCACCGACGTGTCGCTGCAGGCCGGGCCGCCGCTGGCCCAGATGAGCCTGGGCCGGGCCTGCGTGGCGGCCGACCTCGACGGGAACGGACTGCCCGAGCTGATCGAGACGGCGGTCGACCGGCCTCTGCGCATCCTGGCCAACCGCTCGCCATCGCCGGGCCGCACGCTGCGATTGAGGTTGGTCGGGAAGACCGGGAGTCGCTCGGCCGTCGGCGCGCGGGTGAAGGTGACCGCGGGCGGGCGCGTGCTGGAGCGGCAGGTCGCCGCGGGCGGTTACTTGGGGTGGAGCGCCGGCGAACTCCTCGTCGGGGTGGGCCGGGCCGAGTCGCTGGAGCTGGTCGAAGTGACCTGGCCTTCCGGGGCCAAGCAGATCGTTGACGTGAAGACCGTCCCGGCCACGCCGGTGGAGGTGACCGAGCCATGACCATCAACCTGCTGCAGCCGCCGAGCGAGCCCCGTGGGCAGAGCGCCCGACGCGAGCGAAGCTGGGTGGCACTGTGCCTGATTGCCCTGCTGGCCGGAGCCACGCTCACCGGGTGCGGCCAGGATGCGCCGCCGGCCAGACCCGGCGTGCTCACCGACTGGAAGACCTGGACCCGGGCCGACGGCCTTCCGGGCGACACCGTGTGGGTCGCGCTGCCGACTCAGCAGGGCGTCTGGGTGGGCACCACCGCCGGACTGGCCTTCTTCGACGGCCAGCGCTTCAAGAGGTACCTCGTGTCGGATGGCCTGGTGCACCAGGCGGTGACCTCGTTGACGATCGATCCGGAGGACGGCACGCTCTGGATCGGCACGCTGGGAGGCGTCAGCCACCTGGTGGGCGAGAAGTTCACCAACTACACCCAGGCCAACTCCGGTCTCGTGAACAACGTCGTCTACGCGGTGGCGGTGCAGAAGCCGTGGATCTGGATGGCCACGACCAACGGCCTGTGCGGCTACGACCGCTCGACTGGCGCCTACGTGACCTACGACGATCGCAACGGCCCGTTCCACGAGAACTGGTGCTACGGAGCGACGATGAACGACGACAAGCTCTACCTGGCGGTCTGGGGAGGCGGCCTGGTCATCCGAGAGCGCAGCGGCAAGTGGACCAACTTCATGGACCCCGACCGGAACATCCGGGTCGACCTGCTGCCGGATGACGGGATCTTGAGCGACATCGTGATCACGCCGTCGATCGCCAATGGCCGCTGCTGGCTGGCCAGCTACTTCGGAGTGGGGATGTTCGACGGCCGCCGGTGGAAGACCTACACGACGGCCAACTCGGGACTGCCGCGGAACTTCGTCAACACGGTGAAGGCCTCCGGTGACGGGGTATGGGTCGGAAGCGATTTCGGCCTGAGCCACTTCGACGGCCGGGAGGAGTGGGTGACCTACCAGCGACAAGCTGGGCGTCCCGACGGCACCGCCACGGTGTTCCGCGGGGCCAAGGCGGTGGAGCGGATTCCGATCCGGGGCGCGCCCGGCTCCGACTTCATCTGGTCGGTCGCCGAGGATCCGGTGTCGAAGACGCTCCAGCGCATGTGGGTGGGAACGGCCCGCGGACTGAGCCTGGGCTCGGGCGAGAGGGGGAAGGCGCTGTGAGCGACAATCCCGCGGGCAAGGTGCTGGCCGCGCTGCTGACGGTGGCAGCCTGCGGCCTGGTCTGGGCGGCGTGGCGCGGTCCGAGCGGCCAGCTCGACGCCAACCCCCTGGTGACGCCCCGGATGCTGCTGGGCACGAGCGAGGCCGCGCCCGCGGGCGGAGCACTGCCCAGGGCGACCCTCGAAAATATGCCGGTAAAGCCGTTCAACGGCTTCGGCAAGATCTTCACCGACAACCTGGCCGAGCCGTTCCGCTATCTCGGGCCCGGCCGCGAGATGGACGACGACTGGGACAAGGACGTCGTGAAGCTCGGCATGGTGGCGCAGCTCAGTGGCCCGGCCGGCGCCTACGGCCGGATGATGCTGCGAGGAACCCAGATGGCCGTGGAAGAGGCCAACGCCGCCGGCGGCTACCAGGGGAAGCCCTTCCAGCTCGTCTCGTCCGACGACTTCTTCGATATGGGGGTCAACGGGAACCGGACCGTGGACATGATCTTCAAGGACAAGGTCCGGGCGATCGTCGGGGCCGTTCACAGCGGCAACACCCACGTCGGCATCCGGGTGGCGCTCAAGTGCGAGATCCCGCAGATCACCTCGGTGTCGACCGATCCGACCATCACCGACGTGATGATCCCGTTCGCTTTCCGGTGCCTGGCGGATGACCGCCTGCAGGGCCGAGCGCTCGCGGCTTACATGTTCGGAGTCAAGGACTACCGGCGCATCGTGCTGGTGAACCAGCTCAGCCGTTACGGCCTGATGGGTATCGGCGAGATCCGCACGCTGGCGCGGCGGCTGGGGCGCGAGGTGCTGCTGCAGATGCAGTTCAACAGCGGCCAGAAGGATTTCAGCGCCCTGGCCGACCGGATGGCCCGGCTGAAGCCCGATGCGATGGTCGTCTGGGGGCTCTACTACGAGAGCGCGCGCCTGGTGAAGGCGCTGCGCGACCGCGGCATCACGGTGCCGATCCTGGGCGGCGACGGCCTGGTCTCCCCCGAGTTCATCGCCCAGGCGGGCCCGGCGGCTGAGGGGACGGTTGTGACCTATCCGTTCGACGCCGAGCGCGACGACCCCAGAACGAAGGATTTCCTCGAACGCTACCGGAAGAAGTTCGGCGGCGAGGCGGACAGCTTCGTGGCCCATGCCTACGATTCGACGCGGATCGTCGTCGAGGCGATACGCAGCGCGGGGCTCAACCGGGCGCGCATCCGCGACGCGATGGCCGCCACGAAGAACTTCCCCGGCGTCACCGGGCCGATCTCGTTCGACGGCACGGGCAACTTCATGGGCGAGGTGAAGCTCGCCGTCGTCGAAGGGGGCAAGTTCAAGAAGCTGGAGAACGCCGGCAGTGGCCTTCCGTAATCCCCCAGGTTCGCGTCGCGGGCTGTGGCTGCTGATCGCCGGCCTGGCCCTTGTCGTGCTCGGGGTCGCGTGGGGCGACTGGGAGCTGCTGAAGACGCAGATGGCCTACGGGGACTTCGACCTCCCCGGCCAACCGGCCTTCGTGCAGCGGCTGTGGACCGGCACGGTCGACCTGGCATCCCACAAGGTCTACCGGGGCATCGATCAGGTGAAGGCCCACCCGCTCCTGATCCTGGGCGGGATCTTCGTCATCTTCTTCTGGCTGGTGCGCTGGCGAAACCCGGATCGGAGCTGGGGCTTCAAACCGTGGCTCACCTACTGGATCTGCTTCGTGGCGGCGCGACTAGGGGTGTTCCGGGTCTCGGGCGCGGCGCCGGTGCCGCGCTGCTCGTTCGGCGTGTTCCCTTTCCTCAACTGCCAGGCCTGCGAGATGGCGACGGGGGCCTGCCCCATCGGGATGCTGCAGTCGTCGCTGATGGCGATGCGGCTGCCGGTGCTGGCGCTGGGGGCACTGGTGGTCTGGGGAGCGGCCCTCGGGCGGGCGGTCTGCGGCTGGATGTGCCCGTTCGGGATGCTCGCCGACATCCTGGATCGCTTCTCGCTGCACCGCGTCAAGTTGACGGCGGCGCACGGCTGGCTGCGATACGGGGTGCTGGTGGCGGTCGTGGTGCTGCCGGCCGGGTTCTGGCTGGCCGGGATGACCTCGTTGCACCCGTTCTGCGCGACGCTCTGCCCGTCGGGGCTGGTCTATGGCCACCTGCCTTACTACGCGACGACCGGGGCGCCGGCCCTGGCCGCGGCGGCGGGGGCCCAGAACGGCGTTCCGCCGGCCAACCTCGGAGTTTTCGGATTTCACCTGCTGGTGGCGCTGCTGTTCCTGGCGGGCATCGTGTGGGTGTCGGGCTGGCTCTTCTGCCACGCGCTGTGTCCGCTCGGAGCGTTTCTGGGGCTGTTCAACCGGTGGTCGCTGGTGCGAGTCGAGCACGACACGGCAAAGTGCTCGGGGTGCAACCTGTGCGTCCGGGACTGCCCGATGGACCTGCAGCTCGGCGACGGAGATTTCATGACCCGGTCGAGCTGCATCTCGTGCGCGAAGTGCATCTCGGTCTGCCCGGACGACGCCAGGGGCTGGCACATCCACCCGGCGGTGCTCTCGACGATGGCGGCGGCGCGGGCGCTGGTGCGTCCGGTCCCGCTCGAACGCTGGAGCGGGGCCGCAACCGGGGGAGCCGAGGGGCTCCCGCAAGGAAGCAAGATGACAGAATCGGCTCGAGGCCCCGGCGTGGCGGGCAGCTACGGTCTCACGTGGCGCGGACGGCTGGTGCGCCGGTTGATGAAGCTCACCGCCGCCTCGCCCGCGGGAATCGCCCGGTTCGCCAAGTACCACACGGCCTTCTACAAACGGTTCTACGCCGGGCTGGACGAGAACGATTTCCGGGCGCTGCCGCTGCTGCGCAAGGAAGCGGTGCGCGACGTTTCTCCCTACGATCTTCTATCCGATCGCTACCGGGACAGCGTCATGTACTACGGGGAGACCACCGGCTCCCTAGGCAGCCCCACGCCGTCCTTCTACACCGAGCGAGAGTTCAGGAGCGCCCGGCTGATGAGCCACCTGTCACCGTACGGACCCTATCTGCGGCAAGCGCTGGCCGAGAACCGCACCGCGGTCAACGGCCTGGCGTTCGGCTTCACGGTCGCCGGGATGAGCTTCGGAGACATGCTGGCCGGCAACGGGGCGATGGTGGCCAACGTGGGCAGCCGCTCGACCCTGGCGACGCCCGAGCGGATCGGCCGAGCGCTGGTGCGGCTGCGTCCGTCGGTGGTGACCGCGGCGCCGATCGACTTCCTGTCGTGGGCGCGGATCGCGCGCGAAGATTACCCGGATCGCTGGGAGGCCGCGTTCTCGCGGCTGCGGGTGCTGATGTCGACCGCGGAGCTGTGCAGCCCTCAGCGGGTGCGGCGGATCGAGGAGCACTTCAACCTTCTGCAGATCAACACGTACGCGTGCGTCGAGGGGTTCTTCGCGCTGGCCTGCCCGTGCGGCCGGCAACACGTGCTGGACGCCTACGACGCGGAGGTGCTGGACGAACGGCTGGAGCGGGCGAGCGAGTTCGGCTCGGGGCGTTTCGTGTTCACCAACCTGGTGAAGAAGTCGGGCCCGCTGATCCGCTACCTGCTCGACGATCAGGTGACCATCGAGCGATGCGATTGCCCGTACGGCTATGAAAAGGCGATCTACCCGCACGGGCGCTGGGAGCTGTCGATCCTGCTCGGGGCCGAGCGGCTGAACGTCGCGCACTTCGAGGACGCCATCTTCGAGCACGGGCTTTTCGGCGACTACCGGGTCTTCGTTCACGACGACCGGCTGGAGGTGACGCTCGAGGATTACGCGGCGCCGCCCGAGGCAGGCGAGCGGGTGAAGGAGGGGCTGCAGAAGCGGTTCGGACTGCCGGTCACGCTCGAGGTGGTGCCGTTCGGCCGGCTGACCGCGTATCGCGAGGTGCGGGCGTCGAAGCCGCTGCTGAAGCTGGTGGATCGGCGGAGCACGTCGACCCAGCAGACCCCGGAGGTCATGTGAGAGGTAGTGAGATCCAGCCGGGGACGCTGGCAGGGAGGAACGAGATGCTGAAGCTGGGGCCTCGCCCCAGACCCCACCAGGGGGGGAGCCCCCCCCTGGACCCGGCAATGACTGGGGCACGAGATCGAGCGCGAGCTTCGACTGCGACCCGAGGGGTCGAGTTCCGGCGATGGGCAGGGTGGGCATGCCTGGGCGTCATGCTGGCGCTGACCCTCCTGGCCGCGTCGAGCCAGGCCGCACCTCCAGCCTCCAGCCTCCAGCCTCCAGCCTCCCCCCCCGAGCCTCGAGCCTCAAGCCTCAAGCCTCAAGCCTCCAGCCCCTCCGTACGGCCGACCCGTTTCGTGACGATGCAGCTCAACGGGGACGAGGGACCGACCCTGGCAACGCACTCGAAGACATACTTCCGGGAGATCGTCCGGAGCTTTGCGCGGTACCAGGGCGCTCTGTGGTTCGGCACCTACGGACGAGGGCTCTACCGGCTGGCGGGGGGAAGGCTCGAGAACTTCACTTCGGCCAGCTCGCCGCTGCTCGAGAACCGCGTGAACTGCCTGGCGGTGAAGGGGGGCGAGCTGTGGATCGGGACCTGCGGCGGAATCAACGTCATGGACGGCGCGGGCAAGTGGCGGGCCATCACGGAGGCGGACGGGGTGGCCGACCGGGTCTATCACACCATCGAGCTGGACCGGCGGGGGCACGTCTGGGTGGGCACGACCGGGAAGGGGCTCTCGGAGTTCGACGGGAAGGCCTGGCGAACCTACACCGCCTCGAAGGACGGGCTGGGGGGGGACTGGGTGAACGACGTGCAGGAGACGCCGGACGGCTGCCTCTGGGCGGCCACGATCTCGGGCGTGTCTCGCCGGTGCGGCGACGGCCGGTGGAAGGTACAGATGGCCGACAAGTTCCCCCTGTACGCCAACGCATCGGCCCTGGCACTGCAGGGAAAGGCGCTCTGGGTGGGCTTTGCCACGGACGGGCTGTTCATGCTGGAGGACGGAATCTGGTTCCGGCCCCCGCCCTCGCTGTTGCCGGCGCCGACCGTAAGAACCATGGCGGTAGATGCAACAAATGTACTTTGGGTGGGGACAGAAGGGGGGCTGGCCAGTTATGATGTAAAGAGGGACTGGGACGTCGAATCAACCAATTCGGGTCTCGTCGACAGGAACATCCGTACGCTTTTCTTCGATCGCGAGACAGACACGCTGTACGCCGGCTCGGTCGGCGGCTTCGTGTACGGCAGAAGCGCCGGCGCAAAGAGCTGGCGGGTCATGGTACGGCAGGGGCAGCTCGAGCCCGGCTCAACAACTGGTGGAAAGGAGACTCACAAGTGATGGGGAGGAGAACTCTCTTTCTGGTGGCCATTCTTGCTCTGACGGCGACGGTACCTTGGGCCCTGGCCCAGGCGGGAGGTTCGCCGGCTTCTACTGAGATCACCAAGGCGCTGCAGCAGGCCCAGGCGGGTCAGCCGGAAACGGCGATCAAGTCGCTGGGCCAGCTCGTCCTCAAGAGTTCGGGGCCTGACAAGGACGCCGCCGAGACGGCGCTCGGGTCGGTCTACCGGATGGCCGGCAAGGTCCGAGAGGCCCGCGCTTCGCTGAAGAAGGCGATCGACCGCTCGGCCTACGTGCCGGCGCTGCTCGAGCTGGCGCGAACCTACCTCTACTCTCCGCCGTTCGAACCGAAGACGGCGATCACTCACCTGCGCAACGCGCTCGATCATGACGCGAAGAACGTCGAGGTCCGGCTCGAGCTGGCGCAGGCCTACGTGAACGACGAGCAACTGGCCCCGGCAATCGCCGCGTACAACGAGCTGATGAACAAGCTCGCGCCGCAGGATCTGCGCGCCTACTTCGGCCTGGCGAAGGTCTACATGCTCCAGAACCGGGTCGACAAGGCGAAGCCGGTACTCGAGAAGACGCTGCAGATGGCCCCTCAGGAGCCTGAACCCTACTACGAGATGGGCAACATGGTGATGGCCAACACCAAGGAGCCGCAGTTCAAGGAAAAGGCCGTCAGCTGGTGGGAGCGCGCCGCCGAGCTGGCCAAGACCAACCCCAAGTATGTGACGCGACTCATCTACGGCTACTTCCGCACGGGCCAGAACATGGCGGCCGGCCCCCTGATCGACAAGCTCGACCAGATGGCACCGAACTCGTCGGAGACCAACTGGGCCCGTGGCATCTATCAGGAATTCAACGTAGACCTGCAGAAGGCGGCGCAGCACTACAAGCTGGCCGCGGCCCTGAACAGCCAGAACGCCGACGCCCAGTACACGCTCGGCGTGTTCCTGGCCGGCCACGTGAACCAGGACTTCATCCTCGCGGGTCAGATGCGCGACTGGAAGTACCTGCCGTTCCGCGACCCCGACCGGGCGACCATCCATCTCAAGACGGCGCTGGCGATCAGCCCGTCGTACCCGTTCGCGGCGCGGGCGAAGGCGCTCATCGACGAGATGGAGTCGCTCTCGACCGAGGCGCCGGTTCGCACTCCCGAGATGGAGGAGATGCTCAAGCGGCTGGACGACTACTACCGCAAGAAGGCCCGTCAGTTCTGAAGCCCAACCAACCAACCCATCAGACAGTCAACCGCAGTAGGTGAGAAAAGGAGAGGTGTGACCATGTCCAAGCGATCCCGAGGGCAGTTCTTTCCGAGTGCCGGAGCGGCCGGGGGCAGGTGGCTCTGGCTGGCGCTGGCAGTGCTGATCGTCCCGGCTATTGCTCTTTCCCAGACCGCGCCGCCGCCGGGAACCCTGCCGCCCGAGGAGCAGGTCGTCGGTCCCGAAGAGCAGTACATGCAGCTGCTGCCGGGCGACCCGCAGCTCTTCCAGGACAAGTTCGGCACCGCCGATCCGTCCAATCACGACGGCATCATCGATGAGGCAGACTTCCGCTATGCGACGAACAACTGGCCCCTGCTGCCGGCCGATCTGAGCGCGGACGAGGCGTTCTTCTCGCAGGCCAAGACCGAGCTGGCGACGTTCATCCACGATCACCGGGACTCCGCTTACTATCCGGGCTACCACCCGGTCCTGGCGTTCGACCGCGACGGCAACGCGGCCAACGGGATCCAGCCGCTGCTCGACAACGACTTCGCGACGGCGAAGGCCAAGCTGATCCTCCCGAAGAAGCAGCTCCGCGTGGGCGAGGCCGACTTCCTGACGGCCAACGCCATCACGGAGGCCCAGGACTCGGACGGCAACTGGATCTATCAGTTCGCCAACACCGATTCCGGGAACTGGTACCGCTTCGATAACGTCAAGGTGACGTACTACTTCCAGAAAGACCAGAGCATCGTCGACACGAACGTCAACAACCGCTACCCGGACATGGACGGAACGCTCATCACGAACGAGTCCGACTTCGCGTCTTCCGGCTTCACGGCCAAGTACCTCAAGCTCGAGGCGCCGATCAACTCGGGCGGAAGCCTGAAGCTGACCGACCCGGCCCAGATCTCGGTCAAGTACACGCCTGCGGGCGACCAGGCGTTCGACCCGGGTCACACGGGGCTCTCGAAGAGCAACCCCAAGATGATCAAGCAGAAGATGCAGACCTACGTGGTGGTCAAGTCAACCGTCATGAAGGCCGCCGGAGCCGGCGCGGGCATGGCCGCCTCCTCCTTCGCTTCGGCCGGCACGGTCGACAAGATCGGCGAGCAGAAGATCTACGTCGAGGACTACTGGCCCCCGCTGCCGGGCAGCGCCGCCGAGCTGGCGGCCGCTGTTGTGAAGAGCCAGGCGCTCGGGAACCTCCCGCCGTCGAACGCCGACATCGACCTGCCGACGCTCGCCAACACCGACCAGGGCAACGCCACCGCGGCGGTGCGGCGCGGGTTCCCCGACCCGACCAAGAACGAGAGCTTCCTGGGCAGCATGAACTACCAGAACGACAACCCGGCCGACACGCGGGTGAACAGCACGCTCAACTTCGAGATCGGCCGCTCGATCAAGCACCGCTTCCGCTACAGCGCCGAGGGCAAGAAGATCGGTAACGGCGTGACCCCCGATGACCTCGACCGGTTCATCATCTACACGCCGGCCTACGAGATGACCGACAACACCGGCGCCAAGGTCATGGTCGGCCCCTACGCCGGCATGGTGTGGCGCCAGGACGACCCGTACAACACCGACGAGTGGAAGAAGCACTACACCCCCATCGCCTTCGACGGCAACCTGCTGCAGGTGGTCAACCACCTGTATGAGAACAGCGGGCCCGAGCAGGGCGCGATCCAGGGCGAGTACGGCAAGACCAACGTCGGCAACGGCGCTCTGGGCTATCCGTGGACGGCCATCGTCGACTACAAGTTCGGCGCCGAGTGCGTCATCGGTTGCTCGGCCAACGGCCTGCAGCCGGGCGGCCTGCCGCCGGGCGTCATCGCGGTCCCCGCGGGCTTCGCCAGCTACGAGGGCACGGTCGGCAACAAGGAGTACAAGGCCAGCCCCGGTGCGAACCTGGTCAACGACAGCCTCGCCGGGAAGGCCACGAGCATGAACGGCAAGGCCATGTCGGGCGACCAGGCGCGCGACAGCTTCTTCAAGGTCAACGCCTCGGACTGCTGCAACAACGCCAAGGTGATCCTGAGCGGCACGTTCTCCACCGTGGACGACGTGCGGCCCAACCTCGGCGTCGACCTGCAGGAGGCCCAGGTCTCGGCCGGCACGCAGGAGACGAACTACGTCGCCCGCGTTCCGAACGACACCAGCGACGGCAGCAATGCCAGCGCGATGGCGCAGTACAACCTCGATTCGCCCAATTCGCGCATCGATCCGACCAAGTCCTCGCCCGAGCGCGGATACGGCGACTACACCAACCAGGCCCACACGTGGGACGTCGAGGGCACCGGCCTGGCCAACCCCCAGGACTCCCAGGGACGGTCGTTCCTGGACCTGACGGGCGGCGGCCAGAAGCCTCCGGTCATCCAGAACCACCGGATGAACCTGACCATGTGCGCCGATGACAACGTCGGCGAGACGATGGTGGCCGGCAAGATCGTCTACCCGATCAGCCACCTGAGCTACAAGGTCATCCGGCCGGACGGCGGCGATGACGGCGGTCGAGTGCTGATCGACCCGGCCAACAACAACAACGCCCTGCCCGAGGCCTCGTGTGTCACCGAGCCCTACATCTTCAGGGCCGACGGCACCTACACGCTGGTCGTCACGGCCCGCGATCTGAGCGGCAACGAGCGCGTCATGCGGACCAAGATCCCGGTCCAGAAGGAGACGCCCGCGTTCCAGCAGATCAACACCGAGCAGCAGCGCGGTAACAACTAGTCACCCTCGAGGGCGGGCGGGTCGCAAGGCCTGCCCGCCTTTTTTCATGGCCCGGGATTCCGGTGACAGGACACCGATCGACTCCGCCCTCAGTACGCGACCGTCAGGCGAGTATTGACCCAGACCTCGTAGAAGCGGTCTTCCCAAACGAAGCCGTGCTGCCGCAGATCGGTCGGGCGGAAGGTGCCCAGCTCCTTGCCCTCGACCTGGGCGGTGGCCCAGGCCTTGGGCGAGCCGGCGCTGCGCTCGAGCACGAACGACCTGGGATGGACGTAGCACCCCGCCTGGTTGAAGTGCTGGACGGGCGCGTAGCAATCGATGGAGCCCGCGAAACGCAGGTGCACGAAGACCTTCTCGCGCTTTCCTCGGTAAACAATGACGTTCTGTCCGGGCCCGACCCGCGTCCAACCCTCGGCGATCCACTTGCCGCTCTTGTCCTCCGGAAGCCAGCTGTCGTTCCTGCTCGGGCCCTGGCCGGCCGGACGCGGCACGTGGGGCTCGAAGTGCAGGGTGGCCACCTCCAGCTCTCGCCGCGTCTGGTTGACGATCTCCAGGCCGCTCAGCCGGTCGCGGAGTTCGAGACCGACGTAGACAACGAGCGCGAAGAAGGCGATCCTGGCAAGCAGTCTCATCGATTCGGCGAGGTGCCGGTCCCCGGACAGCGGACGCCGCCGGGTCCATCGGCCACAGCCGCAACTGTAGCGCGAGACCGGACGCCGCGCCGCTGTCCCGCCCGGCGCCGGTTCGGCCGATGGGACGGGTCGCAGCGCACGAACCGTGATAACATTGCGGGGATGGCGCGCGGTCTGAAGAGCCTGGTTGTCGAATCAGACGCGGCCGAAGCCACGAGGTTGGTCAGCATCCTGGAGGGTCTCGGCGCGCGGTCGAAGGTCGTCTCCGACTTGACGGCGGGGCTGGAACTTCTCGGGCAGCAGGATCACGACCTGGCGGTGGTCTCGATGAGTTCGCCCGCCTCGGAGGGACCGGAGTTCTTCCGCACCCTGCGGGACGAGCTGGCGCGGGAAGACACGGCGGTGGTGCTGGTTGGCCCGCCTCCGGCCGAGCTGACTCTCGCGCAGATGGATCCGCTGACGGTGCTGCCCAGGCCCGCCGACGAGCAGCGGCTCAAGCGCGCCGTGCAATGGCTCACGGGCCGCTCGTCCGACACGGTGCCGTTCACCCAGCGCGACTTCCAGCGCTTCACGGGCCGGCTGGAAGCGGTGAGCGGGTTGGTCTTCGACTCGAAGCGGCGAGGCGCTCTCGAGGAGGCGCTGCGTCAGAGGATGCGGCTGGTCTACTCGCCCGACTTCGACGACTACTTCGCCCGGCTCACCGCAAGCACGGTCGCCGAGTTCGAGCAGAAGCGGCTGGTGCACCTGTTGACCATCGGCGAGACCTCGTTCTTCCGCAACGCACCCCAGTTCGACGTGCTGCGGGAAGATCTGCTGCCACGTCTCAGGCAGGGACAGCAGGGGGTGGGGCGCCGGATCCGGCTGTGGTCGGCGGGCTGTTCGACAGGCGAAGAGGCCTACACGATGGCGATGGTCGCCCTGGACATCTTCCCCGATTGCAGCCGCTGGGACCTGAAGATCGAGGCGACCGACATCAACCTGCGATCGCTGGCGACGGCGCGCCGGGGGGTCTACGCCGACCGCTCGCTGCAGGCGATCCCGGGAATGTACCAGGACAGATACTTCGAGAAGCTGCCGGACGGCCGGCTCAGGGTGTCGGACCGCGTGAGGGCGCTGGTGCGATTCGGCGAGCTGAACCTGCAGCAGGGACGATACCCGGCGTCCAGTCACGTCATCTTCTGCCGGAACGTGCTGATCTACTTCAAGCGTCCGACGGTCGAGGTTGTGCTGCGCAAGATGCGGGACTCGCTGGTGCCCGGCGGAGCGGTCTTTCTGGGACACTCCGAGAATCTCCTGGGGATGGCAGTGGGGCTCGATACCGTCCACAGCCGGAACACCTACTATTACGTTCGCGCCGAGCCGCGCACCGAGCGCCAGCCCGGCTGGTGGGAGACCGCGGACGCCGAGGCTCCTGCGGTGGTCCCGGAGACGGAAGCGGGGCACCAGCGTGCCGTCGAGCGGCAACCCGGGCCCGAGCCAGCCCCCGGCCGGTGCGACCCCGACGACGAGGAGCGCCCGCGCCCGACGGAGCCTCCGCGGCCCCAGCCCGAGAGCCAGGCCCGGCCCCCTGGACCAAAGGGCCGCGGCGAGACGCACCCCCGGCACGTCGGCCCCGTTTCGAGCGGCAAGCGACTGAGCGAGGCCGAGAGCGAGTTCCAGGTGCTGCTCTCGAAGGGGCAGGATTCGGCGGATGCCTTGGTGGGCGAAGGGTTCCTGGCCGCGAACCGGGGCGAGGCGGCGCGGGCGCTCCGATGCGCCCAGGGCGCGGTCGAGAAGGCCCCGTTGCTGGCGGAGGCGCACTTCCTGATGGGGGTGCTGCTCGCGGACGGCGGCGAGGCCGACCGGGCAATCGAATCGTTCACCCGCGCCCTGTTCTTGCAGCCGGAGTTTCCCATGGCACACTATCATCTGGCTCACTTGCGCGCGCGCGAGGGGCGCGCGATCGACGCGCGCCGGTCCTTCGAGAACGCCATCGAGCTTCTCGAGAGCGGAGTCGAACCGCATTTCACCGGCGGATTCTCGCCGGAGCAGCTCCTGATGATCTGCAGACAGGGTCTGGCCGGGCTCGGCCGCCAGGGAGAACGCTAGGTGTCGGACAGGGTCGCCGAGGCATCGCTGCAGCTGGTCAGCTTCACCATGGCCGGCGAGTTGTACGGCATCGAGACTTGCTTCACCCGGCAGGTGATGGAGGTGCCGCGGATCGTGCCGGTGCCGCGGATCCAGCCGTTCATCCTGGGGATCATCAACCTCCGGGGCCAACTCACCAGCGTCATCGACCTGCGCAAGATGTTCGGGCTCCGGGAGCTGCCCAGGACGCCGGAGTCGCGCATCATCGTGGTACGCTCGGGAGACATGGCGACAGGCATCCTGGTAGAGCAGGTGCTCGAAATCCTGGAGCTGCCGCGAGAGCAGGTAGAGCCGCCGCTGGCGAGCCTGCCGGGCATCCAGAAGAAGTTCTTCATGGGGCAGTCGATCCTCGGGCAGCGGCTGCTGATCCTGCTGGACGTGGACCGGCTGCTGGCAAGCGAGGAGATGCAGCTGTACCGGCACCGGACGACGGACCGGAACGCCTGAAACGATGGCAGTCGATCCGGCAAAATACCTGCGCATCTTCCGGCAGGAGAGCGACGAGCACCTGAGGGCGCTCGCCGACGGCCTGATCCAGCTCGAACAGGCCTCGGGCGACAAGGAACTGATCCACAGTCTGTTGCGCAGCGCGCACACGCTGAAGGGCGCCGCGCGGATGATGAACTTCCCCGACATCTGCGAGGTCGCCCACAAGATGGAAGACCTCTTCGGCGCGGTCGAGAAGAACCAGTGCCCGGTGTCGGCCCCGGTGATCGACGTGCTGCTCGAGGGCACCGACACGATCAAGGCGCTGATCGAGGCGATGGCCCAGCCGACGGGAACGCCCCGGCCCGAGTACCAGGCGGTCGTCGCGCGTCTGATCGAGACGTTCGATACGGGCGGCAATGTTCCCCCGCGGGCGGGCAAGCGGGCCCAGACCCCACCGCCCACCGCCCCGGCGGCCGCGGCACCGGTTCCCCCGACGCCGACCGCGGCAACGCCTCCCGAGGCCCCGGCCGCAGCGCCCCATGCCCCCTCCGCGGTTCCGGCGGCACCCACGGCCCCACCCGCATCGGAGGCGGCCTCCCCTGCCCTGCCGGCCCCCTCGCCGGCCCCCTCGCTTCCCCCGACGCCGGCCCCCTCGCCCCCCGCCGCGCCGTCGGAGCACTTGCCCCAGGCCACGAGCCGCAACGCGGACGAGACCATCCGGGTCGAGATCTCGAAGGTCGATCAGCTCCTGGACATGATCGGGGAGTTGCTGATCTCGAAGATCAAGATGGAGGACAAGCTGGCGCGCTCGCGAGAGCTGCACGAACTCTGCGACACGCTCGAGCCGGAAGAGGGGCGGCGGCTGAAGGACCGCATCTCGAGGTTCACCGAGGATCTGACGGCGGACATGGTGGAGATGAACTACCTGACGCAGGAGATCCAGAACCGGGCGATGAAGATCCGGATGC
>CAZSVK010000061.1:0-18077 GCA_964610245.1 uncultured bacterium | reverse complement strand
TCCCGAGAGGCAAACTGGAGTACAACACTGGTGTCCCCCGCGTGACATGCACCCGATCCGTACGAGAGCACGTCCCCAGGCTGGTAATCCTGTAGGGGCAGGGCTCGGGCCGCCGCCACGATGAAGTCGGCCGCCCCCGACCAGTGAGGATGCTCAAGGCCGGCTGAACCGGCAACGGCTGTTCAGCTCGCCGGCCGGCAGTTCGACCGACTCGAGTTCTCCTCGCCGGGCGCGATTGGCCTGGAGATGAGCCTGGCGCAGCGGCTCGGGAAGCCGGTGCGGGCCGCTCAGGCGGCGCACCCACTCGAGCGTCGACGCCAGTCCCACTCTGTGGCCGGGACTGACCCAGAGCGGCTTGCAGCCCTTGCGTCCGCGGTAGAGGAAGCCCACGGTCTGGCCGTCGTCCACGAGCGACACCGCCGCCCCGGCGCAGTCGGGCAGCTCGCCCGCGGGCTCGCCCAGGAGACGGCTCTTCGCGCAGCCGATGGCCGGCAGATCCAGTTCCAGGCCGAGGTGGCAGGCCAGGCCCAGGCGGCGGGGATGGGCCAGCCCCTGGCCGTCGGCGAGTACGAGCTGGGGCCGGCGAGAGAGCCTGGCGAAGGCGCCCAGGAGCGGCGGCACCTCGCGAAATCCCAGGAGCCCGGTCAGATACGGAAACGGCTGAGGGCAGCGCACGCAGACCGTCTCGAGCAGCTCCAGCCCGGGGTAGGCGCAGACCACCACCGCGGCCCAGACAGTGGTCGCGAACGGACCGGCCGAGATGTCGGTCGCCGCGACCAGGCGTACCTCGTCGAGCCGGTCGGCCAGTTCGATGCGCCCCGCCAGCGAGGCCTGCAGCTCCCGCAGGGCGGCGAAGTCCCAGCTCATGCCGGCTCCGGCGCGGCCACCGGGTCGGCCTCCGGCCCGCCCGCGGCCCGGGTCGTCAGCCGCGCGTGAAGCGACGGCTCGCAGGTCACCACGAGCGTCGAGTAGGACCGGAGCGTCACCAGGCCGGCCGGCGCCCCGGAAGGCTTCTTGACGTTCTCGACCCGTGTGAACGCCACCGGCGCCTTCGAGCTGTAGCGATGCGGGCTGAAGTGGGCCGCGAGCTTGGCCGCCTCTTCGAGCGTGGCGCGGGGGCACTCGGCGCCGCCCAGCTTCACCACGACGTGAGCGCCGGGCGAGTCGTGCGCGTGGAGCCACAGATCGCCGCGGCGGGCCAGCCGGGTGACCAGCCGATCGTTGTCCTTGTCGCTGCGCCCGACCAGGATGCGGAAGCCGTCGCTCGACCTGAACTGGCGCATCGCGGGACGGTCCCGGCCGCGCGCCTTCCGCCCGCCGCGCCCGGCGGCGCCGGTCAGGCCCGAGGCGGTCAGGTGTTCCCTCAGCTCGGCGAAGCGAGGCAGCGCCTCGGCCGGTTCGAGCGAGGAGACTCGTTCGATGTCTCGACGCAAGAGGTCCAGTTGCTGCAACGACTCCTCGCACTCGCGCAGCACCCGCCGCGCGACCGGCTCCAGGCGGCGCAGGCGGCGCGCCCGGTTGAAGTGGATGCGCGCGTTGCCGGTCAGCGTCGTGCCCGGCTTGAGCGGAATCTCGATCTCGGGGGCCGCTGGGTCGAAGAGGTCGGGCAGCCGCACCGACGACGCGTAGGGACCGGCCGCCGCCGGACTGGCCTGCAGCAGGTGCCCCCACCGCTCGTATCGCTCGGCCTCGGCCACACGCTCCAGGTCTTCCCGGGCACGCTCCAGCCGCTGGCCCACGCGGCCCGCCTCCCGCTCCACCGCGTCGGACAGGTCGCCTCGCAGCCGCGCGGCGCGGTTCTGCTGCGCCCCGCTTCCGAACATCGCCTCGACCGCCTCCGAAGGCGCGCCAGCCAGAGATGCCCCGGGCGGCAGCGGGGCCGCCGGCATCCACGGGACCAGGCCGGTGGGGCGCCCCCCCGCCCCGGGCGCCACGCCGGCCAGCGCCGGCACGCCCAGTTCCACGGAGGCCCGCACCACCGCCAGCGCGGTCCAGGCTGCCTTCGCTCCGCCCTCGATCACGCGCTGCAGCAGGAACTCCGAGAAGGCCCGGCCGGCCCCGTCCAGACCGGCCATCAGGACCTTGGCCGAGCGCCGGCGGCAGGCCTCGTCCGCCAGCGCGGTGAACTCCGGCTCGGGGATCTCGAGCAGCGACGGCTTCTCGGGCGGTGGTGGCGGCACGTACTGTGCGCCCTGCAGCCGCGCGATCGTCTGATAGTGCTGACATCCACCCAGGATCCGCCCGCTCTCGTCCAGCAGATAGGCGTTGGGGATGTTCCCGAACAGCTCCACCGTCAGGACGTAGGCCGACGGCACGCCCTCCCGCCCGGCGGTGAACGCCAGCTCCAGGATGCGCTCCAGGCCATGCTGCCGCACGCCGCGCAGTCGGGCGCCGGTCAGGTACTTGCGCAGCAGGCCACAGAAGGCCGGCGGCGTGGCAGGGTTGGCGAAGCTCCTGTCGGACAGCGTGACGTGGCCGTGCGTGCGCTCCAGGCAAATCAGCAGATGCCGGCCCGCGGGGGCCGGGTAGAGCCGGAAGCTCAGGGTGTCCGGCAGGGGCTGGTGGATCTTCTCCACCCGCAGGCCGGTCGTGAGCCGATCCAGCTCGAGCGTGAGGGCACGGATGGCCAGGGAATCGAGGAGCATGGCGGCGACACTCTAACCCAATGCGGGCGGTGCCCGCACCGAGGCTGGAGGGACTCTTGCCTTCGCTTGCAAGCAAGAGTCCGCGGAAGTGTCGCTCAGGCCACGTTCTCCGCAATCGGTCCCGGGCCCGGGGCGGGGCTCCCGGCAGGCGCGAGGACAACGTTCGCGGTGGTGCTAGAGTCAGAGTTCGAGGCCTGGCGCGGCCCCGGGGAGCCTCCCGGGCAGGCGCGGGTCCGGGGCCACGGAGGCTGCGATGCTGCGTGCCGCACTTTGCCTGCTCGGTTGCCTGTGCCTGGTCCTCTCGCTGGGCGCCTCGGCGGCGCTGGCCGGGCCGCCCGAGCGGGAAGCAGAGGCCGGACTCGATACGGACCTGGGAGGACAGATGGAAGTCACACCCGCCCCCGTTCCCGACCTGTCCGGTGAGGAGAGGACGGAGGATTCGCCCTCCACGGGCGGCGAGCTGCCAGGCCCCTCCCGGAGACGAACTCCCGGCGCGCTCGACGGCGGCACCCTGGACGGCTCCTTCACCCAGACGCCCGAGGAACCCGCCGGCCCGGCCCACGCGGTGGCCGTCCTCGTGCTCGACCCGCCGCCGGGAACCTCAGAGACGCGGCCGCGGCCTACGCCACCTTCCTGGAGTCGACGCATCCTCCGGAGGAATTGTGGCATGCCACGGTCAACCAGGCCCTCTGCTGGTTGCGACTTCGTGAGTTCCAGCGGACCCTCGGAGCGGCCGAGGCCGCGCTCGCGCGCTTCGCCGGCACCATCCGGGAGGCCCACGCCCATCGGCTGCTCGGCACGTTCTATCTGCTGGTCCCCCACAACGGGATGGTCCGGGGCGGCAACTATCTCCGCGGCGAGATGGAGGACGGCGAGTATCGAGAGTCGACCGCCGCCGACAAGGAGCAGGCTATCGAACACCTCGAGCCGGTGGCGGCCCGGCGCGCCTCAGGGGCCTTCCGGTCGACGAGGCGGGCCGCCCGAGCTTCGCGCCGATGGCCGGGACCTGCTCGCGCGCCCTATCGCTGGGCCAGAAGGTGAAGTTCCTGCTCGCCGAGATCGAGCGTCTGGACAGCTCGGCCCGGCGCGACGAAGCAGCGCTGGCGCTCTACCGCAGGGCGATGCTGGCCCGATCTCGATATGTCGGCCCTGACATCGAGAGGAACGACTCCCCCGAGGCCACTCTGCCCGACGGAGGTCCGCAACCGCCCGCCGCTCCGACTTCCGCGCCCGCCCGGGAACTGGCCGACAACGAGGTCTTCACCCGGGTCGGCAGCCGCCTCCAGCGCGTCCAGTTGCCTGCCGACGAGGACATCCTGGCATTGCTGCGCGCCGTCGTGGAGCGTTGTCCTCGGTCGGTCCACGCCGCCGAGGCGCAGGTCGCCATCGGCCTCTTCTATCAGTCGCGGCGCCAGTTCCGGCAGGCCGTTTCGGAGTACCAGCGGGTCGTCGAGCGCTACCCGGGCTCGGGGAAGGCCTCTCAGGCCCGGAACCAGCTCACGCTCATCACCAGCCCGGAGGTCGCCCTGGACGAGACCGGCGTGAGGCCCGCGGGCAAGCCGGCGCGCCTGGGGGTCCGCTTCCGCAACACGGTAAAGCTGCTGTTCACCGCCTATCGGGTCGACCTGGACCGCTACCTGACCGAGGCCCGGACGCGTCTCGAGTCGCAGACCATCGACTCGGACGGCGGCGACGAGCTGCAGGATCCGGGGGCGGCCCTGCTGGGTCAGGAGGGCGATTCCGAGAGTCCGCGGTTCCGGGCCTATTCGGGCGAGCCGGTGGCACGGTGGGAGAGCGCGGTGACAACACGCCCCAGGTGCTCGTCGTGGCCCGGGCCCCCGGGGGAAGGGTGGCCTTCCACGCGCTCGGAAGTCTCTACGAGCCCGACGTCCTCTCCGGCGACCTCTCGGGCGGATGGTTCGCCGTCTGGACCGACCGGCCCGTCTACCGGCCCGGCCAGACGGTGAAGTACAAGGCCTGGATTCACACGCGCGAGGGCAACCTCTACAGGCCCAGCGCGGGACGCCGGTTGAAGGTACACGTGCAGGACCCGAGGGGCGACACCGTGTACCAGACCCTGGCGACGGTCGGCGCCTTCGGCAGCCTCGACGGACAGTTCAAGCTGGATTCGACGGCCCCGCTCGGCTCCTATGACCTGCAGCTCGACACGGAGGGATTCGGCAACGGCGGTTCCTTCCGCGTCGAGGAGTACAAGAAGCCCGAGTTCGAGGTGACGGTGAAGCCCCGGTCCAACCTGGCTCGGCTGGGCGACACTGTCGAGGGCACCATCGAGGCGCGCTACGCCTTCGGAGGCGCGGTCTCCAACGGCCGCGTGAACTATCGCATCTTCCGCAACGAGTACGTTCACCAGCACGCGCCGTCGGCGCCCTGGGACTGGCTCTACGGGCCGGGCCACGGCGGATGCTGGTACGACTACTCCTGGCTGCCGGGCTGGCGAGAGTTCGGCCCGAGGCCCTGGCTGCCCTTCGGCCAGTTCCACGGGCGCGCGCAGCGCGAGCTGGTGGCGGAGGGCTCGGAGTCGCTTCGCGATGACGGCACCGTCCCGTTCCGGGTGGATACCTCGTCCGCGCGGCGGGATCACCCCGACCGCGACCACCTCTACACGATCGAGGCCGAGGTGGTCGACGCGAGCCGCCGGCTCGTGCGCGGGAGCGGCGAAGTCAAGGTGACCCGCCGCGAGTTCTTCGTGTTCGTCGACGTCGACCGGGGCTACTACCAGCCCGGCGACCCGATTCTCGTGCAGGTGAAGGCGACGACCGCCGACGGCAAGCCCGCTCGGGCCGAGCTGGCTCTGACCGCGTTCGACCAGGCGGTGCTCGCGTTCGGCCATGACAACGCTCCGGACCTGCGGAGCCACTACTGGGGTTCGCGCCGCTCGCACACGTTCTGGATGGCCTCGAGTCTGCAGACGACGTTCAACCCGGACGGGGCGGTCAACGCCCCGGAAGAGCAGGTCGAGTCCGAGCTGGAGCAGGCCTGGCTCGGCATCTGGGGCCTGTTCTTGCCCGGTTTCCTGAGGACCTCGCTGGGAGACGTGGGGCAGATGACGGAGGCCGGAGACGACTCGGCGGGCGGAACGATGGCGGACACCGCGATGGGGATGACGCCCCGGGCCGATGCGGGAGACGGCACCGCCTCGATCGTCACCACCAAGGGATTGCTGGTGCGGTTGCAGGCGCCTCGGTTCTTCGTGGAGCGCGACCGGGTCGTGCTCTCGGCCAACGTCCATAGCCGGCTGGCCACGGACAAGAAGGCCCGGGTGACGCTGACGGTGCCATCAGAGCTGATGGAGCTTCTGAGTCCCGCGACCGTGGAGGTCCCGGTTCCCGCCGGCAAGGAAGCGCGGGTCGACTGGGAGGTCGCGGTCCGCCGGGAGGGATTCGCCGCGGTGAAGATGGAGGCGCTGACCGACGAGGAGTCGGACGCGATGCAGATGGGCTTCCCGGTGCGGGTCCACGGCCTGGAGAAGACCGTGACGAAGACCGGGATGCTGCGCCCGGACGGCCCGGGCGTCGCGGAACTGAGGCTGGAGGTGCCGGCCGAGCGCCGGCCCGAAGCGAGCCGTCTCGAGGTGCGCTTCTCTCCGTCGCTGGCGGGGGCCATCATGGACGCGGTTCCCTATCTGCTCGACTACCCCTACGGCTGCACCGAGCAGACGATGAGCCGCTTCGCGCCGGCGGTGCTCGTGCAGAAGAGCCTGCTCGGGATGGGCCTCTCGCTGGACGACCTGGCTCGCGAGCGGGCCAACTCGGCCGAGGCGGTGCTCGAGATCGGCAACCCGAAGTGAGCGTGAGACGAGCGAGGCGTCGTGATACGCTGCCGGGAGTATTCTCGACCCCGGACCCTGCCTACCCATGAGCTTCTTCGGCGTGCTCCTGCGCCTGACCGCGGCGGCCTTGCGCCGCAAGCCGGCGTTTCATCACGTCTTCCTCGAGGGCAAGCGAGTCCTGGACGTCGCGTGCGGCCAGGGCCAGCTCGCCACGCACGATCGCGGCTCGTATGTCGGCCTCGACCTCTCCGACGAGATGCTCGACGCCGCGCGGGCGCAGGGCTTCCAGGTCGTGAAGGGCGACGCCACCAACCTGCCTTTCCGCGGTGGCGGCTTCCAGGCGGTCAACTGCGCGCAGTTGATCGAGCACCTGCCGCCCTCCCTGGCGGCGGAGATGCTCTTCGAGGCCGCCCGGGTCCTCGAGCCCGGCGGTCTCTTGCTGCTGCGCTCTCCGATGCCGTCGAAGGTCTGGGAGACCTTCAGCCACATCCGTCCCTATCCTCCGAGCGCCGTGCGGAAGCTCATCAGTACCCAGACCGAGGCCTACGTGCGAGGCCGGCATCCCAGGGCCCTGCCATTCGAGATCGAGTTCGTGCTCTATCACGGCCCGAGCTTCGAATGGTTGCCGTTGCGGGCGCTCGCGGCGGTCTGGGGAGTGCTCTTCCCCTTCGGGCGCTCGGGCTACGCGATGGTCCTGCGCCGCACGCCCGACCCCGCGGTCGCCTCGAGCGAGCGGCAAACCCTCGGGCCGCGATGACGAGCCCCGCGGCGACCCCGGGCCGGCCGAAGCTCTGCTATCTGCTGCCGAGCTACGACCCCGATACCGAGGAGCACTTCTTCCACGTCTACCGGTTCCTCGAGGCGCTGACTCAGGAACTGGACCTGACGGTCGTCATCGAGCGCTGCAAGGGGACGCCCTCCTTCGGCGGCACGTCCTCCGTCCGGATCCAGCGATGGACCTCGTTCTTCCCCCTCCGCGTGCTCGAGATCGTCTGGCTCTTCCTCGCGCTCAGGATTCAGGGCCATCGCATCTTTTACGTCCATTACTCCTACTTCGGCGGCATCTTCTGGTCGCTCCTGGCCCGCCTCACGGGGGCCAGGGTCCACTACTGGCACTGCATCTCCCGCACCTTCTCGGCGCCGGCCGGGCTGTCGCGCGCGCACCTGCGCCACAAGGTCAAGGCCGAGATCCCGCTGGAGGTCACGATGCGGCTGATCGGCAGCCTCGTCACCGGCACCCACGGCGTGGCTGAGTTCTATCGCGAGCGTTTCGGCATACCCGCCGAACGGATCATCGTGCTCCCGAACGAGGTCGACCTCCGGCGGTTCGAGCTGTCAGCCGACACCCGCGCCGTGACGCGCCAGAGGCTCGGACTCGGCCCGGCCGCACCGGTCGTGCTCTTCCTGCACCGGGTCGTCGAGAGCAAGGGGGCCCACCTCTTGCCCGGCATCGCGAGGCGAGTCCTCGCCGGCCGGCCCGACGCGGTCTTCCTGGTGGTCGGCTCGGGGCCGTGTGCCGCGCAGCTGGCCGAACGCCTCAACGGCGAGGGCCTGAGTTCCAGCTTCCGGCTCACCGGCTGGGTGCCCAATCGCGACGTGCCTCCTCTGTACGCCGCTAGCGACCTCTACCTCATGCCTTCCCTCGAGGAGGGCTTTCCTCGGGCGATGCTGGAGGCGATGGCTAGCGGTATCCCGAGCGTCGCCAGCGACGTCGGGGGCGTCAGGGAGATCCTGCCGCCCGAGATGACGCCCTACGTCGCCGCCATTGGCGACGAAGAGACCTTCGCCCGTCTGGTGCTGCAGTTGCTGGCCGACCCGGCGCTCAGGCACCGTCTGGGCGAGGCCTGCCGGACGGCCGCCGCCGCCTACGACTTGCCGCGCGTCAAGGAGCGGTTCCTCGAGACGGTGGTGGGGCTGCGGGGACACGGCACTCGACCGCGCTGACGCTCGTGGGCGATCCGTCCGACGGCGCGTGCGGGCCCCTACCCTTGCCCGAAGCCGTGGTAGAGCATCCAGTAGATGGCCACCCCGGTGACCGAGACATAGAGCCAGATCGGCAGCACCCACCGGGCCAGCGTCCGATGCCGCTGCTCCTGTCCGAGCAGTGCTCGCCTCAACACTACCGGCACGAGAAAGGCCGCGGCCGTCGCGAGCACGGTGTGGGTGAGCAGCACCGAGAAGTAGACCGGCCGGCTCCAGCCGAGACCTGCAAAGCGCGTGCTCCCGTGCTGCGCGTGGTAGGTGAGGTAGCCGGCGAGGAACGCGACAGAGGTGGCGGTCGCGGCGAGCATGAAGGCCCGGTGGGCAGTGCGGTTGCCGCGTCGGATGGCCAGGTACCCGGCCCAGAGCAGGGCCGCGGCCGTGCCGTTGAGCACGGCGTTGACCGAGGGCAACAGGGCAGTCTCGCTCACTGGTTTTCGCCGGCGGCCAGCGCGCGGGCATCGGCGGCCAGCCGGCCCAGCGCCTCCCGATCGCCCGAGTCGTAGTAGCCCCGGATGTAGCCCTGGCCGTCGACCAACGTGAAGGTCGTGCTGTGCAAGGTCGTGGGCGCGGCGGAGCCGGCATCGCCGTTGCGCTCCTCCTCGACCCCGAGCAGGAAGCCCTTGCGGGAGAGCTTGAAGATCCCTTCCTTCGAGCCGGTGAGGAAGGTCCAGCGGGTCAGATCGGCCCCCGCCTCGAGTCCATAGGCGGCGAGCACGGCGGGCGTGTCGTGCTCGGGATCGACCGAGACGCTCGCCAGCCGCAGACCGCTCGCATCGGCGAGCTTGCGCTGCAGCGCGGCCAGCTTGGAGGTCATCACCGGACACGGGCCGGCGCAGCGGGTGAAGATGAAGTCGAAGATCCAGGCGGAGCCCGCCAGGTTCCGGCGGGTGAACGGTTTGCCCTGCTGGTCGATGAGGAAGAACTCGGGAAGTTGCGTCATCACTGGCAATCCCTGCGCTTCGTCGGCGAGCGCGGCCGGGGCCGCGGTCAGGCAGCAGACGGCCAGCATCGTGGCCAGCAGCGGAGCGGTGAGACGGGGGAAGAACCGATTCATCGGCGAGAACCCTTTCGCGTTCAGGTGCCGCGCCTGTCGATCATCAAGACCGTCAGGACCACGGGCAGGTAGACGAGGGAGGTCAGGAACAGGCCGCGGGCCGAGTCGACCGACCGCAGCCAGGCCAGGCGCACCGCTGCCGAGGTGTAGAGCAGGCCCATCGCGAGCGCCGTGACCAGGTAGAGGTCGCCCGCGAGGCCCATCAGAGCGGGCGCGAGCGCCAGCGGCAACAGAGAGACCGAATAGAGCACGGCCTGGCGCCCGGTGGCGCTGCCGTCCGGGTCGAAGACGGTGAGGATGGCGAAGCCGGCCCTGGCGTAGTCGTCGCGCCGCATCCAGGCGATCGCCAGGAAGTGCGGCAGCTGCCAGAGGAACAGCATACCGAAGAGCACGCAGGTGCCCGGCTCGATGCTGCCGGCCGCGGCGGTCCAGCCCATCGCCGGCGGCAGAGCGCCGGGGATCGCGCCGAAGAGCGTGCAGAGGCCGGTCGTGCGTTTGAGCGGCGTGTAAACTGCGAGGTAAGTAAACGTCGCCGTGATTCCCAGCAGGACGGTGGGCGTGTTGGTGCCGGCCAGCAGCAGCAGGAGGCCGATGGCCGCGAGTGCGGCCCCGAAGACGGAACTCTCGAACGGCTGCAGCCGGCCCGCCGGGATGGGCCGCCCTCGCGTGCGCTCCATCCGGCCGTCGAGTTCGTGTTCCATCGCCTGGTTCAGGGCGCATCCTCCGGCGGCCAGCAGGGTTGTGCCGGCCAGTCCGCAGACGAGCCCGACAGGGTCCGAGCGCCCCGAGGCGCCGGCCTGGTAGCCCACGAGCGCGGTCAGCGCCACGAGACTCGTCAGCCTGGGCTTGGTCAGCTCGAGATAGTCCCTGAGGCTGCCGGCGGAGAGCCCATCCACGGCCGACAGGGAGGCTCCGGTCAGCGCAGGCGTTCCGCTCATGCCGCCACCTCTACGAGTTCCGCCGCTGGCCCGGTTGCCGTCTCGGGGTCGCGGGCGGTGCGGGCCGACACGAGCGTCAGCAGGAGCGAGCTGCCCAGGAGCATCGCGCCCACCACGAGGTGAGAGCTGGTCACATGTACCGACCTGCCCGTCCACACGACGCACGCGCCGAGCGTGAGCTGCGCCGAGAGCAGGACCGGCACGGCCCAGGCGGCCCGGCGCAGCGCGATGAGAGCCCCTCCGCAAGCCGGCCCACGCCGGACCAGCAGCCGCCGCGCCCTCCGCAACACCAGCAATGCGAGCAACGTCACCGCCAGCGCGCCGGTCCGGTGGATGAAGGTCAGCGCCTGAGGGAACGACTGGAGCGACGGCAAGAGCTGTCCGCCGGCCAGCGGGAAGTCGGGGAAGGCCAGCGCGGCGCCGAAATGACGCACGAGGGCACCCAGCAGAACCTGGAGATAGACCGCCACCGTCAGGCCGGCCGCCCAGCCGGTCAGGCCCGTGGCCCCTTCGGCCTCGAGCGGCTCGGGCCCGTGGCGCCACCATGGCGAGATGAAGACCGCCATCGACAGGACGATGCAGAAGAAGATCTGGGCCAGGCCCGCGTGCATGATCGAGACGAAGGGTGGCAGCTTGAGCAGCACCGTCATCCCGCCCAGGCAGCCTTGCGTCACGACGGTCGCGAGGGCGGCCAGCGAGAGCCGGCGGACCCAGGCCCGCGGCTCGCGCAGATGAACCCAGGCCACCAGCCCCATCGTGAGCAGGCCCACTCCGGTGGCGACCATCCGGTGGCCGTGCTCGTAGAACACGCCGCCCACCATCGGCGGCATCAGCCGTCCGAACGACAGGGGCCAGTCGGGCACGGCCAGACCCGATTCGGTGCTCTTGACCATCGCGCCGGCCACCAGCAGGAAGAGCGTGGAGGCCGCCGTGAAGACGGAGTAGCGGTGCAGCCAGACCAGGGAGTTCTCGGAAGCAGGTTGTGTGTCGGTCATGTCGAATTCCAGGTACGAATTAACTCTTCCGAGTCGGCCGCGGCACGCTCCGGGGGAAAATGAGGCCGGCGCCCTCGAGAACTGAGTTCCGGCCGAGGCGCGCCCAGCCACGCACCGATGGGCCCGGCGTCCGGCCGGACCGCGGTGTTCCTTCCACGAGGTTTTGCCAGACGGCCGCCGATGGCATCGGCCGGCGCCGCCGGAGAGGACGCCGGACCGGGTGTATCCTGGAACGTCATGCCACGAGACGCCATTCCCAACGACATCGTCTACCAGATCTTCCCGGACCGCTGGATGAAGAGTCGGGCGCGACCGCGAGTCGCCGCCGGCGCCTGGAACTGGCGGGAACACCCGATTCGCTTCTCCAGCCGCCAGAGCTGGCTCACGACGAGCCCGAGCAACCAGCACACCTTCTTCGGGGGCGACCTGGCGGGCATCCGCTCGAGCCTGGACCACCTCACCAGCCTGGGAGTCACGACGCTCTACCTGACCCCGATCTTCCAGGCTCGCAGCACCCATCGCTACGATACGGTCGACTACAAGGCGATCGACCCGATCCTGGGCACCCGCGCCGACTTCGAGGACCTCTGCGCCGACCTGCGCGCCCGGGGCCTGAAGCTCGTTCTCGACGGCGTCTTCAACCACACCTCCTCCGACCATCCCTGGTATCGCGAGCTGGCAACCCGCCGCCGTTACTACGTGATGAAGGACGGCGAGCGGACCATGACGTGGATGAACGGCTCGACGCTGCCCAAGCTGGATACGCAGTCCCCCGAGGTGGTGCGCGAGCTGCTATCGGTGCTGGACGCCTGGCCCGAGGCCGACGTGTGGCGTCTGGACGCGGCGCATCTCTTGCCTCAAAAGCTCCTGCGAGTCATCCGGGAGAGGGTCGCCCCTCGGCCGGTGCTGGTCGAGGACTGGTTCTTCTGCAAGCACTACTTCGACGAGGGGCTGGCGGAAGGCACCACCAACTTCCTGTTCCGCGAGTCGGTCCGCACCTTCTTCAAGGAGGACTGCTCGCCCGAGACGTTCCTGTGGCGCCTGCGCGCCTTCATCGACAACTACCCGGCGCGGGCCACGGCGATGTCCTGGAACCTCCTCGAGAACCACGACACCCCTCGGTTCGGCTCGCTCCTGGGTCGCGAGCGGCTGATGCGGGCGCTGGTGCTGATGTTCACGCTGCCCGGGACGCCGCTCCTCTATCACGGCACCGAGGTAGGAATGCTGGGCGAGACCGAGGGCGAGAGCCGGGCGCCGATGAACTGGGACCGCCGGAGCTGGGACCTCGACCTGCTCGACCACGTCCGCACGCTGGGCCTGATGCGGCGCGAGCAGCCGCTGCTGGCATCGGGCCGCTTCGAGCCGCTGGCGGCCGACAACCGCTCCCGGAGCATGGTCTTCGAGCGCAGCCGCGGCCACGCCCGGGTGGTGGTCGGACTCAACGACGGCTACCAGCCCTTCCGCTGGAAGCAGGGCCGCAGCCGGCTCGATTTGCCGCCCGGCGGGTGGCAGATCCTGCTGGAAGAGAAGGGACGGAAGCCTCGCGTGCTGGCCGGCTCGGAGGCTGAGAAGTAATCGATCCGAGCGGTCTTCCGGGGACGCTGTCCTGAGTCATGGGAGGAAAGCAACCTCCTGTGGCTTCGCCCCAGACCCCACCAGGGGCGAAGTTCGCCCCTGGCCCCCCCGATCACTGGTCGGGAGCGGGGCTCCCGACAGGGTTTTCGATTTCTTCACAGCCTTTCAGGCCTCGGGCGACGACGAGCGTGCAGAGCGCCAGCAGCAGTCCGTTGAGCGCCGCGAAAGTGAGGAACGTTCCGAAGCCGCCGACGCGGAAAGCCTGCTCGTGCCGGGCGAATTCGGTCGTCAGATCGGCGGTGGCGAGCCGGGCGGTCTCGCGCAACACCGCCGTGCCCAGCCAGCGCAGGCTCGTCGCGACGGTGAGCAACCCGAGGAGAGGGGCGCTCGGCGCCGCACCGCCCAGGAGCCGCCGCCATCCCCAGCCCTCCAGGAACGTGCCGGCGATGCCCAGGACGACCCACGGGCCGGCCAGGAAACCGAGACACTGCCCGCGGATTGGGTCTCCCGCGAGCGTCACGTAGAAGACGAAGGCCGCCACCGTGATGCCCAGACCGAAAAGCGCCGCCCGGGACGCCTTTCGGAGTTCGGCGACAGGCGCGGGCCGGCCGCAGTACCTCTCGTACCAGTGCAACTGCCAGAGCACCATCGCCAGCATCGTCGGGATGCAGCCGGCCAGCAGGAACAGCAGGCGCGGCAGCAGCTCTCGATTCAGGTAGAACACCGAGCCGGAGGCGTAGAAGGCGGGCCAGCTCATCCGGGCCAGGCTGAGCAGGTGGTTCTCGGTCCAGGAGTAGGCGGTGAAGAGAAAGCAGCCGAAGGCCAGCAACGCGAGCAGAGAGCGGAACCAGCGGGCGTAGCCGCGCGAGTTGGCCATCAGCAGCAGATAGAGCGTGTAGGCACCCAGAATGAGGACCGGGAGGATGGCCATCCACCTGTGGAAGAGCAGCAGGTTGGCCGTGTAGAAGCTCTCCTGGTGCAGGATCTGGAGGAACAGGAGCGGCGCGACGCCGGCGGTGACGGCCGCGCTGACGGCGAAAGGCATCCAGTCGAGCAGCACCGACGCCAGGCCGTGGGTCGAACAGCCCTCGCCGTCATCCCGCCGGCACAGACAGGCCCAGGCGAGATATCCGGTGCCGGCGACGACATAGGCCATGAAGAGCGCATGGACCACCCAGGTCGCGACGTACAGCACGAGATAGAAGGCGGTGGGGAGGGGAAACCCGAACGGGAACAGCGCGTCCATCACTTCGCCTCCCAGGTCATCGACGAGGCCGAGGCCGGGGCCGTCCCGGCCTCATCGAGCCACTTCCGGAGCTGGCCCAGGACCGCCGGATCCTTCGATTCCGGCCATCTGCCCGGCGAGCCGTGGTTCTGCCATCGCAGGAACTGCACCAGCGCCTCGAGTTCGACGGCGTTACCGGCGAACGGCGGCATGAAGGGCTTGGTCTGCTGCAGCTTTGCAAGGTTCATCCGGAGCTGGTCGGTGCTCCAGGACCGGGTGAGGTGGGTCATCCCGTTGATGCCTTCGAGCGTGTGGCACGCGGCGCACAGGAACCGATAGACCTTCGCCCCGATCATCACCTGCGGGGTCGGATACTGCCTTCCGTCGCGCATCGGGTACGGGTCGAAGGTGACGGCGCCGGTGCCCCGGAGCTGGGCCACCTCGTCCTGGCGGATGGAGTTCGAGTAGAGGGCCTGGCGGATGGTGAACGGCTTCCGGGCCCCCTCTCGGACGAATTCGCCGCCGGCGGTGGCGGCGAAGGCGAGCGCACAGAGCAGCGTGGCCGTGGCTCCGTTGATGTACAGGCGCTGGAAGATCAATCCGACCGCTGCATACAGGCCGATCAACAGCGAGGCGCCGAAGGCCATCTGCATGAAGATGGTCATCGCCGGGCTGCCCCCCAGCACCCACGATCGGCTGTCGTCCGGCATCACGAGCAGGTACCAGCCGCCCAGGGCCGGCATCAGGATCATCGGCGCCAGGAACCACGCGGCCAGGTTGATGAGCTGCGTCCGGGCCTCCTTCTCCAGCTCCGGCACGGCGTTGATGACCACGCAGCCGACGAGCGAGGCGATCGTCATGGCGGCGATCGTGCGGAACAGCAGCGACGGCAGGAAACTCGGGTTGAAGAAGCCCGCCCAGACATCGTGGTTGACCACCCAGTCGCCGGGCGTGAGCTGCCAGGCCAGGATGCCGTTGATCCAGAACAGGCTGCACCAGGCCGCGAACGTGTAGGAGAGCAACAGCGTCATCCGGGCGCTGTCCCTTAGCCGCGGGCCGTAGCGGTAGAAGGCGTAGCCGGCGAAGATCTCCGCGACGAAGAAGGTCCACTCGGTCGCCCAGAGCCAGTGGAACTCGTCGATCATCAGCCCGATCGTGCGCGCGCCGACCTGGATCGAGGTGAACCACATCGCCACCCCGGTGAGCGCGCCGATGACGAAGCTGATCAGCACCAGCACCTTGAAGTAGCTGTCCAGGAACTTCCTGGCGTAGGCGCTGCGCCCCGACTGGGCCAGCCACTGGAAGTAGCACATCAGCATCCCGCCCCCGATGGCGAACTGCGCCAGGAAGACGTGAAAGATGCCCAGACCGCCGATGATCATGCCCTTCATCAGCGGCCCGAAGTCGTTGACCGGATAGTAGGGAACCTGCACTGCCGGAACCTCCCCGTTCGAAGTGGCCGAGGACGCGCCGCGTGGCGCGGGCGAAGTCTAGATCATGCCCGCACCGGATGTCGTGACCCCAATCTCATCTGACCTTGACTCGCGCTGCCAGCCTCTTCAGCGACCGCGCCGCCGCCGCGTCCAGGCGCCCACCGCTGCCGTCGCGAAAGGTCCTGAGCGGGGCGAGCGCGCGGGCGTCTCCCAGCGTGCCGGCAGCCTCGACGACCGTCTCGAGCAGATCCGGGTCGGACTGGTTCAGCAGCTCGAGCAGTTGCGGCCAGGCGCCGCGGTCCCCCAGGCGGACCAGCCCGTTGACTGCTTCGCGCACCACTCGCAGATCCTCATCTTGCAAGGCCTCCCGTAGCAACTGGCAGGCCCGGGCGCGGTGGGCGGGGGCCGCCTTGCCCAGCGCGCGCGCCGCAGAGAAGCGATCGTCCGGCGCGGCCGCGGAGAGCAGGAACTCCTCGAGACGAGGCATCGGCAGCCCCGCCAGGTCGCGCGGCCGAAGCGGCGGTACGGGTGGCTCGGTCTCCTCCGGCGCGGCCATCCCGGGCCCGAGGGGCGGGCATGGGGACCCACTCGCACCGGCACCTGCCCCGCCCCGGACGGGGGCCGTCTGGCCCGGGCCTCCCGTGGCCGGGCCTCCCGTGGCCGGGTCGCCGCCGGCCGGCGCTCCGGGACCGCCGCGCACGTTCTTCACCTCGATCGAGAAGCCGGTGTTGACCGACTTCGGGGGCTGGGCAGGGCCGCCCGAGAAGACGACCTCGTCTCCGACCGTCAGGCTCTGGCCACTTGCCGGAAGGCTGATGACTGACAGCAGCGCGCAGGCCGCGGCCACCCCGATCGCTCGTCCAGGAAGCATCTCGATCACCTCGAAGTACAGCACCGGTTTCCCCCGGGACATCCTTGTGGGAAAGTCTAGCGCGGTCATGGTATGTTCGAGGCCCGGCCGCGTCAGAGGCGCGGCCAATGTCCGCTGCACCAGCCTCGAATTTTCAAGGAGCGCTCGCATGTCCATCCTCGCCGTCGGGTCCGTTGGCCTGGACACCATCACCACCCCTCACGGGACCCGCGAGGAGATCGTCGGCGGCTCCGCCTCGCACTTCTCGGTGAGCGCCAGCCACTACACGCCGGTGCACCTCGTCGCCGTGGTGGGCGAGGACTTTCCTCAGTCGGCGCTCGACGCCTTCAAGAAGCGCGGCATCGACACGGAGGGGCTGCAGATCGTTCCCGGTCGCACCTTCCGATGGTCGGGCTACTATAACATCGACTTTCACAAGGCGCACACGCGCGAGACCCAGCTCAACGTCTTCAGTGAGTTCAAGCCGATCATCCCGCCGGCCTGCCGCGAGCGCGAGTACATCTTCCTGGGCAACATCGACCCGGTGCTGCAGATGCAGGTCCTCGATCAGGTGCAGCAGCCGAAGCTGGTGGTGGGCGACACGATGAACTACTGGCTCGAGAGCAAGCGCGAGCTGGTCAAGCAGTTCATCAAGCGGGTCGACGTGATGCTCATCAACGACCAGGAGGCCCGCGATCTGGGCGAGACCCACGACCTGATCCGGGCCGGCCGCCGCGTCCTGGGCATGGGACCGAGCGCGGTCGTCATCAAGAAGGGCGAGCACGGCGCCGTCCTCTTCCACGACGACGACATCTTCATCGCCCCCGCCTACCCCTACTCGAAGGTGGTCGACCCGACCGGAGCCGGCGACAGCTTCGCCGGCGGCTTCGTCGGCTACCTGGCCAAGACGGGCGATCTCTCCAAGGATGGCTTCCGCAAGGCGGTCATCTACGGAAGCATCATGGGCAGCTTCAACATCGAGGACTTCGGCTTCGATCGCATCCGCGATCTGCCGCCCGAGGAGATCCCCGTCCGTTTCGACACGTTTCGCGAGCTGACGCGCTTCTGACTTCGAACGGACGCTCAGCTTCGCGCGCGGATCTGCCGATTCTGAGGATCGAGACGGCGCTCTCTCGTTGCGCCCGTCCCGTCGGAAGGAGCACGCCATGCAAAGCTGGAGCCTCACCCTCAGGAAGTACTGGGATCGCACCGTTTCCACCGCTCCGAGTGCCGCGCTCTGGCTGACCCGGGTCCTCTACTTCTGGGGGCTGGTCGCCCGCTCCTATCTGGTGCGCCGCGGCGCCCTCACACGAGGTCCGGCCATCAGCCGCGCCCCCGTGCCGGCCGCCCCGGCCGTGCGGGCGGCCGCGCGGATGCCCGCCGCCGTCGCCGGCCACGCGTGAGGGTCGAACCGAGTGACCTGTCGGGGACGCTGTCCTGAGTTGCGGACAGATCGTCGAGATGACGCGTCAGCATAGGTACTCGATGGCCTGTTGAGGGCTCTGCCCTCAAACTCCCGCCAGGGTGGGAGCCCCACCCTGGACCCGGCAATTGAGAAGAGCAGACGGGGCTCGAACGGCACTCACGAG
>CAZSVK010000060.1:9210-18160 GCA_964610245.1 uncultured bacterium | reverse complement strand
AGACCGTCTCGGTGGTCCCCGCGTCGTTACAATTGGAGCCCGGATCGGCGAGAGGAAAAGGGGGCATCGTCAGCTGGTCGCCCGGAGCGGCCGTGGCATTGTGCCTCTCGACCTCGGCGGCGGCCTGCTGGTAGAGATCGTAGTAGGTGCGGAAACGCTGGGAATCCTTCAGGAACAGCGTGTACTTGTTGAACGGGCAGGGAGGCGCCAGGAGCAGCACCTTGAACGCCTTGAGGAAGAAGACCTTCTCTTCGACGCTGCGGTAGTTGCCGGGTGGCTTCACGAGCGTCGTCTGCTGGAAGCCGAAGGTGCCGAAGTTCTCGTTCGAATCGGTGGCCGGGCCGAGGGGGAGCCGCTCGTACGGGCCGGCCTTGACCTCGCCGGCGCGCGCGTCGGTGGCGTCCTGATAGGCGCGGGTCGTCTGCTCGGGCTGCACGATGGTCGACAGCCCCTCCGCGAAGAGGTCGTCCTCGGGCGGCCGGGCCTCTCGGGAGGGATCGAACTCGCGCAGCTTTCGGTAGAGGTCGAGCCTGGAAGCCGGGTCGTTGAGTTCCTTCAGAAGGCCGTAGGCGACCTCCTCGACCGCGGAGTCGGCGATGGTCGCGGCCCGGTCGGAGACCGAGATGTCGACCGTCTGCTCGCGCACCTTCGAGGTGAGGAGCGAGTTGGCGAACATGAGGATCGACAGAACCAGGACGATCGCGAGGGCCACGAAAAAGACCGTGCCCGCCCCGTCCCTTGGGCGCCGCCTCAGACCTGAGTTCACATGATCAAGTATAGGCGAGGGGGCGCCCCGTGCCTAGCGAGGGCAGGCACGGGGCTGCCGCACGGGAAGTGGGGAGCCGCTCTGGTTCGGGTTCTGCTGCCCCCGGGTGGCCCCCTCCTCTCGACTCGCGTTTGCCTGCCTGCTACTCGACCTTCAGGCCGAAGTCGCCGCTGACCGACTTGACCCGGAGCGAGGGCTCGCCGCCGCCGAGCTTCCAGGAGCGGCCCTTCGTGCCCGCGACCGCTTGCGCAGGCACGGTCGCCTTCCCGCTGACCGAGCGGAACTCGACTCCGGCCGAACTGCCCGCGGGCAACGAGAGCACCATGTCTCCGCTGACGGTCTCGAGCCTGGCTCCCTGCCAGCCGCCCGCCACGACGTGAAACAGGAGGTCGCCGCTGACCGACTTCGCCTCCAGCTCTCCTCCACCCACGCGGTCGGCCGTGACCGCCCCGCTGACGGTCCTGAACTCGACGGCGCCCACGAGCCCGGTGGCCTGGATCGCGCCGCTGACGCTCTCGAGCGACAGCTCGCCCTGGAGGTCGGAAAGCCGCATCGGCCCTGAGACCGTCCTGGCCTCGAACTCGCCCTTCAGACCGTGGGCCTCGAGGTCGCCGGAGACGGTCTTCAGCTCGACCTGGGCGCCGGGCGGCACCTGCAGGTCGAGATCGACCGATACCCGGGCCATCGCCTGGCCGGTGAACAGCTTCTTCAGCTTCTCCCACATCGACTCGGTGCCGTACCGGGTCGAGATGGAGATCTTCGAGGGACTGGCGTCGAACTCGACCGACACGCTCTTCAGCTCCCGCGCGGCCTCCTCGGCGGAATCGGCCTCGACACGCTTGGTGCCCCGCACGATGAGCTTGTCGCCGCCCGACGGCGAGAGCCGCAGCCTGCCGGTCACGTGCGAGAGTTCGATCTTGCCGCCGGGCTTCAGGGGCAGTTCACGTTCCAGTTTCTCCTCGACTTCCTTTGCCATCACAACCTCCGTGCTCAGAAGAATCAGGGCCGCGGCCGCGGCGAGATGTGCCCCGAGGACTGTTGCCTGCATTTTGACATCCTCCTTCCCGGCATCCCGCTCCGTCTCGGCCAGACTGGCTGTCTTTCGGGTCGGGCACTCGGCCGGTACTCCCCTGCAGTCACGGGGAGGGGCGGGGCCTCTACAACGAACGTGCCGCGGTTGTACCGGCATCATCGACCATCTCGCCCTGGGTGGTGCGGACAGGCCCGCCGGCACGGTAGCTTCAGCTCATCCGTCCGGTCGCGGTCGCGGCCGAGCGGTGAGAGTTACGTAGCCAGAGCGCGCAGAATGCGTATCGTTACTGGATCATCCTATGACTCGCCCGTCTGGCGAGCCCGCGATGGCCGCCTGAGACGCCATCCGGGAGCCGTTCGACCCCGCGACGCGGGGAGCCCGGCCGTCCGCGTGATCCCGTGAGGGTGCGCCCCACCAGGAGGTCTGGAGAGCCGGTGAAACCTGTAGTCAACAACTTCAACATTGCGGTGGCGACGGTGAACGGATCGGGAAGCATCTCGGCCAACATGGCCCTGGTCCGGTCCTTCCTGAACATGGGCGTTCCGGCCTACGGGAAGAACTTCTTCCCGTCCAACATCTCGGGCATGCCCACGCTGTTCACGATGCGCGTGAGCGAGCAGGGTTGGGCCGCGCGGGCTCGGGACGCGCAGATCTGCGTCGCGATGTGCGAGGCGACCTACGAGCAGGACATCGCCGACCTGAAGCCGGGCTCGATGGTGATCTACAACGACGCCTTCCCGCTCAGGCAGCAGCGCGGCGATCTCTTCATGTATCCGCTCCCGGTCAACCCTCTCGCCGGCAAGGTCACGGCCGAGCCGAAGCTGAAGAAGTTGCTGGCCAACATGGTCTACCTGGGCGCGTTGCAAGAGTTGCTCGGGCTCGAGCAGGAGGCGGTCGAGAAGGCCATCTCGACCCAGTTCGCGGGCAAGGCCAAGGCGGTCGCCCTCAACGTGCAGGCCCTCAACCAGGGCCGGGACCACGTCCGGGAGCACGTCCAGAAGATCGATCCGTACCGGGTCGAGCGCCGCGACATCGCCGTGGACAAGATCCTCATCGACGGCAACTCGGCCTGCGCGATGGGCGCGATGTTCGCCGGTTGCACCGTCCTGGCGTGGTATCCGATCACCCCGGCCAGCACCGTTTCCGAGACGTTCATCTCGATGGCCGGCAAGTACCGGCACGAGGCCGACGGCAAGGCGACCTACGCGATCGTGCAAGCCGAGGACGAGCTATCGTCGCTCGGGATGGTCGTCGGGGCCGGCTGGACCGGCGCCCGCGCCATGACCAGCACGTCCGGTCCGGGCATCTCGTTGATGAGCGAGATCACCGGCCTGGCCTACTTCACCGAGACGCCCGGCGTCATCTTCGACGTGCAGCGCTCGGGCCCCAGCACCGGCTCGCCGACGCGCACCCAGCAGAGCGATCTGATGATGCTGGCGTTCCTCAGCCACGGAGACACGCAGCACATTGCGCTGATCCCCCACACCGTGAGCGAGTGCTTCGAGATGTCGATCCAGGCGTTCGAGCTGGCCGAGCGCTTCCAGACCATCGTCTTCGTGGTCACCGACCTGGACCTCGGCATGAACTACTGGGCGTCCGACGCCTTCACCTACCCAGAGAAGCCGATCGATCGCGGCAAGGTCCTCTCGGCGGAAGACCTCGACCGCATCGGCTCCTTCGCCAGGTACAAGGATGTCGACGGCGACGGCATCCCCTATCGGACGCTTCCGGGAAACCCGCATCCGAAGGCGCCCTGGGTGGCCCGCGGCAGCGGTCACGACGAGCGCGCGATCCGCACCGAGAACCCTCAGGCTTACGCCGACATGCTCGACCGGCTGACGAAGAAGTTCGAGACGGCGCGCCAGGAGGTGCCCGCCCCGATCGTCCGGAACGGCCCCGGCGGCGGCATCGGCATCATCGGTTACGGCACCAGCCACTACGCCATCGAGGAGGCCAGGGCCTTGCTCTCCCAGAAGGGCATCGAGACGAGCTATCTCAGGCTCCGCGCACTCCCCATCAGTCGTGAGGTCGACAAGTTCCTGGCGGCCCACGAGCATACCTACGTGGTCGAACAGAACCAGAGCGGCCAGCTCGAACAGTTGCTGCGCATCCACAACCCGGGCCTCGCCACGCGCTGCCGCGGCGTCCGCCACTACACGACGATGCCGATGGACGCCGAGACGGTCGTCGAGAAGATCCTCGCCTTCGAGAAGGAGGCCAGCAAGTGAACGAAACCACCACACCCGTCACCACCCCCGCCGCCGCCGCACCGGCCAGCGTCAACAAGCTGGGCCTGTCCAAGACCGAGTACAAGGGCGCCAAGTCGACGCTGTGCGCCGGCTGCGGCCACGATGCGGTCACCAACCACATGACCACGGCGCTCTACGAGGCCGGCGTCGAGCCTCACCGCGTGGTCAAGATGTCGGGCATCGGATGCTCGAGCCTGACCCCGGCGTTCTTCGTCTCTCGCGGATATGGCTTCAACGGCCTTCACGGCCGCGTGGCGCCGATGGCCACCGGGGTCACCCTGGCCAATCGCCAGCTCCAGGTCCTGACCATCAGCGGCGACGGCGACACCGCCTCCATCGGGATGGGGCACTTCTTGCACACGTTCCGGCGGAACCCGCGGATGGTCTACGTCATCGAGAACAACGTCATCTACGGCCTGACCAAGGGCCAGATCTCGGCCACCGCCGACGTGGGCTCCACGCTCAAGAGCGGCTGGGTCAACCCCTACGAGCCGATCGACTGCTGCGCGCTCGCGATCCAGCTGGGCTGCGGGTTCGTCGCGCGCACCTTCTCGGGCGACGGCAAGCAGCTCGTGCCGCTGATGAAGGCAGCCCTGGCCTTCAACGGCCTGGCGCTCATCGACGTCATCAGCCCCTGCATGACGTTCAACAACCACCCCGGCAGCACCAAGAGCTACGACTGGGTGAAGAAGCACGATATCCCGCTGCACGAGCTGGGTTTCATGGCTTCCGACCAGTCGATCGAGGTCGACTACGAAGAGGGCACCTCGACCAAGGTGGAGTTGCCTGACGGCTGCTCGCTGCTCCTGAAGAAGCTGGGGCGCGATTACGACCCGCGCAACCACAAGCAGGCGCTCTACACGCTGCTCGAGGCCACCGAGAAGCAGGAGCTGCTCACGGGTCTCCTCTACTTCAACGACCAGGTGCCCCCGTTCGACGAGATGCTCAAACTGGTCGACGAGCCGCTGTGCTCGCTGCCGGAATCGAGGACCCGGCCGTCTCGCGCCGCGTTCGACGAGATCATGCAGAGCTTCCGCTGAGCCTGGCGAGATGGGGACCCGCGACTCGTTTCCTGACGATGCGTTGGTGCGAGGCATCCGATGAGTTCAGAAAACGAGTCGCCTGTTCCCCATTTCGCCCCTGGGCCCCGGAACGCGGGAGTCCTTCGCCGGACCTGGATGGAGTAGTATGTTTCCTCACCTTCCTGGGCCACCGGCCTCCATCCCCCCATCCTCATCATGCGTGAACTCGGAATCGGAATCATCGGCTGCGGTGTCGTCGGCACGGAGGTCATCCGCTGCCTGCGAGAAGACAGGGAACTGTGGGCGCGGCGCTGGGGCGTGGCCCCGACCGTCCGGCGCGTGGCGGTGCGCGATCTCTCGAGATGCCGCGCCATCCCTCTTCCCGCGGGAGTGCTGACCCAGGATGTCGACGGGCTGCTGAGCGATCCGTCCATCGACGTGGTCGTCGAGGTCACCGGGCGGGTTGAGGAGGCCAAGCTCTGGCTCGAGCGGGCCCTCGAATCGGGTAAGCACGTGGTCACGGCCAACAAGGCGCTGCTGGCCCGGCATCTGGTGGAACTGCAGGAATTGGCGCGGAAGCACGATCGCACCCTCGGCTACGAGGCCGCGGTGGCCGGTGGCGTTCCTCTGCTGCGGGCCGTCCGCGAGGGGCTCGTGGCCTACGGCATCAGCGAGATCGTCGGCGTGCTCAACGGCACGACCCACTACATCCTCAGCCGTATGGCGCACGAACATCTGTCCTTCCAGTCGGCGCTGGCCGAGGCCCAGCGGCTCGGGTTCGCGGAACCGGACCCGTCGGACGACGTCTCCGGCCGGGACGCCGCCTGCAAGCTGGCAATCCTGGCCCAGGTCGCGTTGGCCCTGCCGGTGACGCTCCGGGAGATCTTCTTCGAGGGCGTCGAGTCGGTGCTCCCGGTCGATCTGCAGCTCGCGTCGAAGCTGGGGTTCAGCATCAAGCCGGTGGCGGTGGCGCGTCGCGCCGCGGTCGAGGGCAAGTGGGAGCTGCGCGTGCATCCGGCGCTCGTGCCCGCGGCCACGCCGATGGGGCGACTCGAGTTCGAGGAGAACGGCATCCGGGTCTCCACGGAACAGCGCGGCGACTACTTCTTCTCGGGGCGAGGGGCCGGCGGGCCGCCCACCGCGGGCGCCGTGGTGAGCGACCTGCTCGAGGTGGCGCTGCGGCCCGGCGCCAGCCCGCGGGTGTCGCTGGCCGATGCGGCCTTCACGGTGCCTCCCGAACAGTTCGTGACCGGCCACTACCTTCGGGTCTCCGGAGACGCCGCGGCGGTGCGCCGGACGCTCGATTCCCGAGACATCCGGGTCCTGGCGAGCGTGCAGCAGGGCGACGAGGCGGCCCTGGTCACATCGCGAGGGACCTCGGCCTCGGTGCTCTCTCCGCTGGCCGGCTCGGGTGCCGAGCCGCCACGGGCGTGGCTTCGAGTCGAGGGCGAATTGCCCTCCTGACAGGAGGAGGTTTCGGTCGATGGTCAAGAGCGGCATCCTGGCCCGCTACGGTGAGTTCCTGGGGCTGGGCCCCTTGTCGACGGTGATCTCTCTCGACGAGGGCGACACGCCACTGGTCGAGGCCCGCAGGCTTTCCGAGGTCTGCGGCGTGCCCATCCGGCTCTTCTTCAAGTTCGAGGGGTCGAACCCGACCGGCTCGTTCAAGGACAGGGGCATGACCGCGGCGGTGAGCAAGGCGGTGTCGCAGGGGGCCAGGGCGCTGGTCTGCGCGTCGACGGGCAACACGGCGGCGTCGGCCTCGGCCTACGCGGCCCGGGCGGGGCTGCACTCGCTCGTTCTGCTGCCGCGAGGCAAGGTGGCGCTGGGCAAGATGGCGCAATCGCTGGTCTACGGGGCGGTGGTCGTGGCGGTCGACGCCAATTTCGACGCCGCCCTCGAGATCGTGCGCCGGTTGCCCGAGCGCTTCCCGCTCACCATCGTCAACTCGATCAACCCCGACCGCATCGCCGGACAGATGTCGGCGGCCTTCGAGGTCGTCGATCAACTCAGAGGAGCGCCCGAGTATCACGCGCTGCCGGTCGGCAACGCCGGGAACATCACGGCGACCTGGGCGGGCTACCGCAAGTATTCCGAGGCCGGCAAGTGCCGGAGACTGCCGATCATGCTGGGGTTCCAGGCGGCCGGCGCGGCGCCCATCGTCGACGGCCACCCGATCGAGAATCCCCAGACCGTGGCGACGGCGATCCGGATCGGCAATCCCGCGAGCTGGAAGGGCGCCTCCGATGCGGCCCGCGAGTCGGGCGGATTCATCGACAAGGTGACCGACGCGGAGATCCTCGAGGCCTATTTCCTGCTCGCCCGGACCGAGGGGCTGTTCTGCGAGCCCGCGAGCGCCGCATCGCTGGCCGGCGTCCTGAAGAAGGCCCGCGCCGGCTACTTCCCCTTCGAGAGCCGCGTCGTCTGCACGCTCACCGGAAACGGCCTGAAGGATCCCGACACGGCGATGACGGTCGAGAAGCGGCTGATCGAGACCTCGGGCAGCTTCGACGACGTGTGTGCGGCGCTGGCGCCGGTGCTCGATGGGCAGCGCTGAGCCCCGGGGCCCGGCCGGGAGCGCCGGCCGGCGGGGAGCGGCCAGGTGAACGGCGGCGTCCGGGTCCGGGTGCCCGCGAGCAGTGGCAACCTTGGGCCGGGGTTCGACGTGCTCGGGCTGGCGCTCGCGTTGCACAACCTGTTCGAGGGGGCGCCGGCGCGGGAGCTGTCGTTCGAGGCGACCGGGTCCGAGGCGGGTGCGCTGGCGGCCGGGCCGGCCGAGGAGAACATGGTCTGGAAGGCCATCCGGGCCGCCTATGCCCACCGGGGAGAGGAGGCGCCGCCCTTCGAGCTGCGCGCGGAGTGCCGTATTCCGCCTTCCCGGGGGCTGGGCTCGAGCGCCTCGGCGGTACTCGGCGGGCTGCTGATCGCCAGTCGATTTCTAACGCCGGAGCTTAGCGCCGAGGAGGTGCTGGAGCTGGCGACCCGGCTGGAGGGGCATCCGGACAACGTGGCCGCGGCGCTGCTGGGCGGGGTCACGGCGGCCGCGCAGGTTGCGGGCGGACGGGTGCTGACCGGCCGGCTGAGGCTGCCGCGGTCGATGCGCGTGCTGGCGGTCGTCCCCTCGGCGCAGCTCTCGACGTCGGCGGCGCGGCAGGTGCTGCCGGGAAGCTACTCGCGGGCCGATGCCGTGCACAACCTGGCCCGCGTGGCGGTGCTGGCGGCGAGGCTGGCCCGCGGCGAGGTGGGGGACCTGTGGGAGTTGCTGGACGACAGGTTCCACCAGCCGCACCGCGCGGCGCTGGTGCCGGGCCTGATCGAGCTGCTCGCGGAGGCGCGCGACGCGGGTGCTTCGGGCGGATTCTTGAGCGGGGCGGGCCCGACGATGCTGGTGCTGGCCGAGCAAGGCCGCCAGGATGCGGTGGCGGAGCGGCTGGGCCGGGTGTCGCGGCGGTTCGACGCCGAGCCGCGGATCCTTCGGCTGGGAATCGAAGCCGGCGGGGCCCGCTACACTCGTTCTCGCCGGTAGGAGTCGTCAGTCCCGGTAGGGGGCGGTGGCCGGGCCGGCGGGGGGGCGTTCGACCAGGATCGAGCGGATCCGCGAGAGCAGAAGCGCGGGGGAGAATGGCTTCTGCAGGAACATCAGGCCCGAGCGCTCCCCTTGCTGAGGGAACAGGCCGCCCTCGGAGAAACCGGACATGAAGAGGACCTTGACCTGGGGATGACGCGTGCGGAGGCGCGTGGCCAGCTCGAAGCCGCCCATCTTGGGCATGACGACATCGGTGAGGAGCATGTCGACGCGGCCCGTGAACTGGTGGGCGAGTTCCAGGGCCTCGATGCCGTTCTGGGCTACCAGGACGTGGTAGCCGGCTCCCTCCAGGAT
>CAZSVK010000060.1:0-9200 GCA_964610245.1 uncultured bacterium | reverse complement strand
ATGGAAGGGTTTCCGTTTCCGGCGCCTTGGGGTGGGCCTCCTCGGGGGGGGGGGCAGGGGGGAGTCGGACCACGAACTGGAAGCCCGAGGGCGGCCTGCGCTCGGCACGGATGGAGCCGCCGCTCTGGAGCAGCGTGCCCTGGACAGAGGCCAGGAGAAGGCCGTCGCGGACCCCGACGGGGTCGTCCCGGCTGAACGGGACGAAGAGGCGACGCAGCGCGTCATCGTCGAGGTGCAGGTCGGCGTGGGCCAAGGTCAGCTGGACCTCTCGGGGCTCGGATTCACCGGCGGGCGCCAGAGACGAGCGGAGGGCCAAGGTGCCCCCCGGGCCCTGGACCCCGCTGACGAAGGCCACCAGGTCGAGGAGGGCCTGACGCAGGGCGCCGGGATCGACGAAGATCCTCGGGAGCGAGCGCTCCAGCTCCAGCCGGACCTCGGTCCTGGGGCCCGTGAGGCTCTTGAAGGCCGGCTGCAGGCCGATGAGCGTGCCGTTCAGCTCCGTGGGAATCGGATGCAGGATCTGCTTGAGCCCGACGGCGAGCAGCCGCCTGGTGAGCTGGGTTCCCTGGTTGGCCGCCTTGAGAATGCCCTCGGCGTCGCGGCGCGGCAGATGGGGCAGGTTCGGCGCCTCGAGCAACAGGTTCGCGTAGCCGACGATCGCGGTGAGGCACTCGCTGAAGCCGTGGGCGACCCCGGCGGCGAACGGGACGAGGAGCGCGAGTTGATCCGGGCTGGCGGCGTCAGGCCGACGGGTCGGCAGCGAAGACGTGGGGAAGGTTGCCTCATGTCCGTGCATCCTGCACGCCTCCTGCGTCGAGGTTGCGTGCTGAGGCGGTGGGAGCAGGGTCCGGGCTGCGGGCTCCAGCGCGGGGAGCGGGCGCCCGGGATCGGCGTACCGATAGGGGGAGTGGCCTCCGGCCTGCGGTCTGTCCGGGACCGACAGCGGGGGGATTTCCGAGCGAAGAACCAGCGGGGGGGGCTCGGCGGGCCCGGCGGGGGCCGAGCAGAGGTTTTCGACCTCCTCCCGGAGCAGGCCGGTCTCGGTCGACCTGGGCAAGCAGCCCTGGGCGCCGAGCTTCACGAGGCTGTCACGGTGCATGCACTTGTCGGTCGGGAGGAGCACCAGGAGGGGGACGCCGATGCCAGCCGAGCGGATCCGGGTGCAGAAGGTCGCGGCCTCGGAGAGTTCGTCGAAGTCCCCGAGGATCGCGTCGGCCGGCACCTGCTGCAGGTGGCGCGCCAGGCTGGACCAATCGCCAGCCGGCTCGGTCAGGAATCCTGCGGGTTCGAGTTGCTCGCGCAGTCGGTTGATTCGCGCGAGGCGGTCGGAGGCCAGCAAGATCCGGCGGGCCTTCTGGGAGGGAGGGGGCATCTCTCTCTACCCATGCAGACTTGGTGCCACTCGGGACGCGGTTGCAGGATCTCGAGGAGGGGGGACCGACCCGGATTGCGGGGCGCGGACGGGAGGGCGAAGGCTGCACGGCAGTTCCAGAGCCGTTTCATCATAGGTGAGGCAAACCTCCTCCGAGTCGGCCTTCGTCTCCCTGGTGTGGGGCTAAATGCCTCTATGTGGGGAGAAGCGACCGGATTGCGTGGACCTTTCGGGGAGTTCAAAGCGGCAGTTCCTCGATGGCGAGCAGACCGTCGTCCACCTCGACGGCGACCATCCCCTGGCTGGAGGTCTGGATCGCCAGCGCGCTCTCGGCGTTGCCGGTCCAGGCGGTCACCGGGCAGACTCGCACGGTCAGCACCGCCGGGCACTCGGTTGAGAGCTTCACCTCGCGGCGGGTGCCGTCAGGGGCCCAGAGGAACCAGACTCGGCGATCGGGGAGGTCGAGGGCGGCCCCTTGTACGCCCGCGGGCAGCGGCATCCGGGACGGGCGCGCGGAAGCGAGTCGCGAAAGAAGGTAGCGGAACGGCCGGGCGCCTCCGCCGTCGGTCTCGATGATCTTGCCCTGAAGGCCGGAGGATAGAACGTCGATGAAGATGGGACCCTGCGCGGTCTGACGCAACTCGCTGAACCAGATGCGATCGACTCCGCCGGCGATCGCCTTCACCGACGCTCTCATCAGCTCGCGCATCTCGACCGTGCTACCGGAGAGGAGCGGCCGTGGCAGGTTGGCGCGGGGGGAAGACCTGGGCATCCGGTTGAGACAGACGTCCCACGGCAGCCGGCCCAGACCGGCGAGCTGGGCCTGATGCTTGCACGAGGCCAGCGCTTCGTCCCATCGGCCGCTGGGATCGCCCACCCGCAGCTCCAGACGCATCGCGCGCCCGTAGGCCGGATGCTTGAAGGCGACCCTCGGGTCGGGATCGAGACCGGGCCCCTCGTGGAGCAGTGGCTCGGGGTCGACGACGACGCCCGCCGAGGTGTCGGCGAGCCCGGCCCGGACCTTGGTCACGAAGTCGAGAAGCGTGGTAGGTTTGCCGGCCCAATCGCCCGTTCGGAAGTTGCGTCCAACGCGCAGCGACGACAGGCACGGCCCCAGGAGTATGCAGGTCGCGGATAGCTTTCGAAGGAAGTCCGGCTCGGCGGGGAGCAGCCTGGGCGAGAAGAACATGAGTTCGAGCCACGGTGGGCCCTGGCAGTTCCCCACGAGGCTGGCCAGCTGGGTGGCCGTGGGGATCTCGGAGATGGAGAGCCGGCCCCGGCCGAGCCCGAGCCGCCGCGCGACCGAGCCCCGGATGGTCGGGTAGTAGGCGCCGGCGTAGGCGCTGCCCTCGAGCACCGTCAGCTCCTCGCCGAATCGGTCGGTCTCGACCGACCCCAGGCGCAGCAGCCGGGGATCGGGCAGGCCGGGCATCGCGTCGGCCGGCTTGCTCATGACGGCCGCCGGCGGATGGCTCACCAGCACTTGCCAGAGCCCCGGTTCGGGGAAGGTAGGCCGGGGCGGAGCAGGACGCCCGCCGCCGGGCGTGGCCGGGAACGCCGGGGGCTCTCCCTGGCCGAAGGCGGCGTAGGTGTCGGGCAGTTCGACGAACACCGGGCAGCCGGGGAGGGGTCGCGAGCGGCCGGCGGCGGCCGGGGAGGGGTGCTCGGTCGCTGGAGCGTCGGAGAGCCCGACCGACTGCGGCGGCTCCGGGGCCGGCGGTTCGGGGGCCGGGCGAGAGGCGAGCACGATGGCCAGGAGCAGGATCCCGGCGGTCGCGAAGACGGCCGCGGCCATGGCCCCGCCGGGCAGGCCCCCGCCGGGCAGGCCCCCGCCGGGCAGGCCCTTCAACCAGGCTTCGAGCGACGCCGGCTCGGGCTGAACGGGGTTCGGCCTGCTGGGGCGGGGGGGCGCCAGGGGCGGCACCGAGGTGCGCTGGATGGCCGACTGCTCGCCCGAGACTCCGGCTGGGGTGCGGCCTCTTCTGGGCCTGGCGCTCTCGCGGCGGACATACTCGAGCACGAGGGCGGCCGACTGGAACCTGTCGGCCGGCGCGTGGGCCGCGAGCCGGTCGCAGAGGGGCTGCAGCCAGTGCGGGGCCTCCGGGTGGTGCTCGACGATGCGAGGCAGCGGGGGGAGGAGGCGGCCGCCGAGGACGCCGACGAGGATCTCGCCGGTGTAGGGACGTCTGCCCGTGGCGGCCTCGTAGAGCGTGATCCCGAGCTGGTAGAGGTCGGCCCGGGGATCGACCGGCTCGGCCCGCAGCATCTCGGGTGCCATGTAGGGCAACGTGCCCATGACCCGGCCGTCCATGGTCAGGTTGGTCAGATCGAGCGCGCGGGCCATGCCGAAGTCGGCCAGCTTCGCCTGGTCGTTGGGGCCGAAGAGCACGTTCTGCGGCTTGATGTCGCGATGCACGATCTGCTGGGCGTGCACCGCCTCGAGACCCTCCGCCAGCTCGAGGGTCAACCGGGTGAGCGATTCGGCGGCGAGCCCCCGGCCCGTCGCGACGAACGCCTGCTCGATCCGGGACAGAAGCGTGCCGCCCTCGACCAGCTCCAGCGCAAAATAGGGCGGCGTGTGTTCGAGCGCTTCCTGGAGGATGTTGACGACCGCCGGATGGCGCAGCCGGGCGAGCGTCTTGACCTCGCGCCGGAACCGGCGCACCATCTCGAAGTCGCGCGCCGCGGGCCCGGCAAGTACCTTCAGGGCTGCCAGCACGCCGCTCTCGGTGTGGACGGCGCGATACACGACGCCCATGCCGCCGCTGCCGAGCGTGGCTTCGATCAGCCAGCCATCGAGCAGCTCGCCGGCGCCGAACTGGGGGGAGGATGAGATGGAATCGGACATCGACGGGCGCGGCGCGGTCACGCCAGGCGCAGGCTTTCATGGTAGCAGGCCCGGCCCGGAGCATGAGAAGCTCGCCTGGCCGGGGGACGCTGTTGTATCGTGACTTCTGCCACATGACACGAAAGAGCAGGGCCCCTCGTTCGCCCAGGACGCCGGCCGCGCCGCCGGAGCCCGGGTTGCCGGTCGTCGACCGGTTCGGGCTCGAGACCCAGTTCACGCACCTGCTCGACCCCTGGTTCGACTTCCTGTTCGATCGCTGGTTCCGGGTCGAGCTGAGCGGGTTGGAGAACATCCCGGCCGAGGGCCGGGCGCTGCTGGTCTCGAATCACTCCGGCGCCTTCCCCTGGGACGCGCTGATGATCTATCACGCGCTGGCCAAGCACGCGCGGTCGCCGCGCCGGATCCGCTTCCTGGCCGACAAGTTCGTCTCGCGGCTGCCGTTCCTGTCATGGCTGGCGCAACGCACCGGCTTCGTGCTGGCCTGCCGCGAGAACGCCCTGCGCCTCCTCGAGGAAGACCAGCTCGTCGGCGTGTTTCCTGAGGGCACCAAGGGCACCGGCAAGCTCTTCCGCGACCGCTACAAGCTGGCCCGGTTCGGCCGGGGAGGCTTCGTCGAGGTCGCGCTCGAGACCCGCGCCCCCGTGCTGCCGGTGTCGGTCGTCGGCGCCGAGGAAACCCATCCGATTCTCTACAAGCCGGGCTGGCTGGCGAAGGCGCTGAACGTGCCCTACGTGCCGGTGACGCCCACGCTTCCGTGGCTGGGCGCGCTGGGGCTGGTGCCGCTACCGGCCAAGTTCCACATCCACTTCGGGAAGCCGCTCCGTTTCAAGGAGGCGGCCCGGGAACGAGCCCGCGACTTCACGGTCGTCCACGCCGTCAACGGGGTCATCCGCAGCCGCATACGAGAAGGGCTGGAGATGCTGCTGAGCCAGCGCCGCTCGGTGTTCTGAGGGGCCGACGGGGGAGGAAGACTCGCCGTCGCCCGCGAGCCAGGCGGGGCCGGTCGGGCGTTTCCATGATCCCATGAAACAAACTCAGCTCTGCGGCGGTAGAAAGCTACGGGAAATCTTTGGTTCCCCGGATTGACACATTCAGGGCCCATTCTTAGACTTTTACCGTCCTATCAGGTTTTTCCCGGTTCTCCAGTAGAAAGGGGCACCACAATGGGAAGGTTCGAAAATCAAATGCGAAGATTCACCAGCCTGGTCGTCCTGGTCTGCTTCCTGACCACCTTGATGGCCCCGGCCCTCGAGGCTGCGGCGCTGATCCCGGTCAAGGTGCCGGGCCGCCAGGTGCTGTTCGACGTGAACACGGCAACGGCGCAGGAACTGGCCTCGATTCCCGGAATCGGCCCGAAGACTGCCGCGGAGATCGTCCGCTATCGCAGTCAGTTCGGCCCGTTCAAGACCATCCAGGACGTGGGTAACGTCTCCGGAGTCGGAAAGGCCCGTCTGTCCAAGCTGGTCAGCGGTGCCACCCAGGCTGCCCGCCCCGACCTGCTGCTCAAGCAGAGCCCGGCCAGGCCGGTCGCCGCTCCGAAGCCGGCGCCGGTTGCCAAGCCCGTCGTCGCCACGCCCGAGCCCCCCGCGGTCTGGGTCACCGGCAACAACGGCGCCCGGGTTAACGTCAACGTCAGCAACACCAAGACGCTCGTCACGCAGCTCGTCAAGGCCGGCTTCCCGAACGAGCAGGTCAACATCCTCGCCAACACCCGACTCGTCGGCAACGGCAGCAGCCTCAAGTTCCAGCCCTTCAAGAACCTGGCCGACCTCCAGACCCGTCTGGTCTCGGTCGGCGGCAAGGGCATCGTCGATGTCGCCGGCGCCCAGATCGCCCAGCGGACCGTTTCGGCACCCGCCGCTCCGAGCGAGCCGGCCGTCCAGACCCGGCCGGTGCCGGGCGTCGACGGCCAGGCGCTGGTCTACAACTCGGGCGAGCGCCTGATGTTCCGCTTCGATGCGGGCGGCAAGGCCGTGACGGTCAATCTCAACCAGCAGAGCGCCGCCGGCCTCTACAAGCAGCTCCGCGCCGCGGGCGTGCCGACCTCCACGGCCAAGGCTGTCGCCGCGGCCCGCATCAAGGGCACGTTCAAGAGCTTCTCGGACCTCACCAGCCGCGTGCCCCAGATGGATTCGGTCTCCCGCCCGGTCGCGACGCGCTCGGCCGTGACCGAGCCCGCCGCTCCGGCCCAGCAGCCGCCCGCCGCTGCCCCCGCCGCTCCCGGGCAGGTCGCCGAGGCCCAGCTCGCCAAGCTGTCCAAGCAGTACGACGCGATCGTGAAGCGCACGCCGACCTCGGACACGGGCTACCAGCGCACCATCAAGAGCCTGCAGGACACCTACGACGGGATGTTCAAGAGCCTGGCCGAGAAGGCCGCGGCCGAGGGCAAGGTCGCCAACGCCGACGCGCTGGCCAAGGATGCCCGGCTCCAGCGGATCGCCAAGGACATCGACAGCTTCAGCCGCAACCAGAAGAACCTGGCCAAGGCCCAGAACGTGAACAAGGCGGCGGCCGCCCTCGACACCGAACTGGCGAAGTACTCCAAGCAGGCCGACGCCATCATCAAGCGCTCGCCGACGAGCCTCGAGGGTTACAGCCGCACCCTCGATTCGCTGCAGAGTACCTATAAGGATCTCTACAGCCGCCTCGAGATGAAGGCCCGCCTGTCCGGCGCCGACGCCTCCGCCGAGGCGCTGGTGAAGGATCCTCGGATGCAGAAGGTCGCCCAGGCGATCGACAGCGTCCGGACGCAGAAGGCCGAGTTCCAGGCGACCAAGACCGCCAACGTCGAGCAGGCCCGGGCCAACGAGGCCAAGGCCGCCGCCCGGAAGGCTGCCGCCCCGACCGCCGAGACCCCGGCCGCTCCGGCCGAGGAAGCTCCGGTTGCTCGCCAGACGCCGCAGGAGTCCGCCGCCGCCGCGAAGAGCCGCGTCGAGTACACCACCCGCATCAACGAGATGTCGGCCCAGGCCAAGCAGCTCTTCACCGAGATCAAGGCCGAGAGCGGCGGGCGGTTCACCTCGAACCGCGACGTCTGGGAGGCCGCGAAGAGCTACGACGGCAAGGGCAAACTGGCCGATCTGCGCAAGCTGGGCAGCAACATCCAGCAGATGCGCCAGGCCCGCAACGCCGCCTTCCCCGCCGAGCCGGCCAAGGAAGCCAAGGCCCCCGCTCCCGCCAAGGCCAAGGCCGCTCCGGTGGCCGAGGAACCCGCGCCCGTGAAGCAGGCCAAGGCCACGGCCCCGGCCGAGACTCCCGCCGCGCCGGCCGGCGAGCCCCAGGCGGCCAAGCCGCTCACCGATATCCAGAAGCTCAGCCAGCAGGCCAAGGCGCTCAACGCCAAGCTGCTCCAGGGCGGCCAGTTCAAGTCGGCCCAGGAAGTCTACAAGGCCAGCGAGACCCCGGGCGCTCAGGGCGAACTGGCTCAGCTCAAGCAGGTCAACGAGCAGCTCCGCTCGATGCGCTCTGTCAACAAGCCTGCCTCCCAGGTCGCCGAGACCCCGGCCGGGTCGGCCAAGGCCAGCGTCATCGGTGACGCCGCGGCCACCGCCGAGACCGCCGCGCCGAAGGCCAAGTGGACCGACGGGTTCCTCAAGGCGGTCAAGGGCGGCCAGTTCAAGTCCACCGATGGCGGCTGGGCCGACTCCTACATGAAGATGTTGAAGGGCGACGGCGTGGTCGAGACGGCCCGCACCGCCACCGGCCCCAAGGCCAGCGAGATCGCCGCCCCGACCATCGAGAAGGCCGCGCCCTCGGGCGGCTGGGCTGACACCTACGTGAAGATGCTCAAGGGCGAGCTGGTGGCCGACGCCGCCGCTCCCGCCGCCACGCCGAAGCAGAGCTGGTGGAGCAAGCTGTTCGGCCGGCGCACCGCCTCGGTTCCGACGGCCGAGGCGCCGGCCGGGCGCACCATCGAGGGGCCCGTGACCGAGCCGACGGGTCGGGTCGCCGAGCTGCCCACGGAGCTGCCGGCCGACCTGCCGAAGGCCTCCGAACTGGGGTCGACCCCGGCCCGGCCGTCCGACGTGAAGGTCAGCATCACCGACCTGCAGGGGCAGGCTTCGGCGCTGCGCCTGAAGATCAAGAGCACCGGGCAGTTCGCCAACAGCGGCGAGATCTACAAGGCCAGCGAGGCCGCGGGCGCCACGGGCGACCTGGCGGCGCTCAAGGCCGTCAACGACCAGATCCGCTCGCTGCGGGCCGCCAAGCCCGGCGCCACGGCCCCCGTGGCCGAGCCGACGGCGGCCCCGGTCGAGAACGCTCCGGCCGAAGTCGCGGCGCCGAAGACCAACAAGTTGATGGACTGGCTGACGGGCAAGAACGCTCCGGGCAGAAGTCTGCTGGGCGGAAACAAGCCCGCTTCCGGGGCTGCCGAGCCGACCGTGGCCGAGCCGACCGCCAAGCCTGTCGAGACGGCTGGCGCCAGCGGCAAGACGGTGTCGCCGAGCGCCGAGTCGCCTGCGTCGCTGGGCCGGCCGGTCGAGACGCCGGTCGAAGCGGTCCGCGGGTCGTCGATTGCGGAGCTGCCGGTCGAGGCGCAGACCGCGAAGCCGGCCACGGTGGCGAAGATCGAGGCGATCGACACGCAGATCTCGAACTTGCGCACGCAGGCCCACGAGACGGCCAGCAGCCTGGTCAAGTCCGGTCAGTTCGAGAACGTCGCGGAGGTCGCGAAGGCCGCCCAGGCGCCCGGAGCCACCGGCAAGGTGGCCGAGGTCGGGCAGCTCAACCAGAACATCAAGTCTCTGAACATCGAGAAGGCGACCGTGGCCAACGCGGCCCCCGCGGCGAGCGAGGGTTCCGGCCTGGTCGTGGCCGGCAAGGGCCTGGCCGAGGTCACCGGGGCCGCCGGCAGCAGCACGAGCTTCGCGGTGAAGTTCGGGAACAAGGTCTCGGACCTGGGCCAGATGACGGCCAAGCAGATCGAGGCCGAGACGGGCGGGCTCATCAACGGCGACGCGGCCAAGAAGATCGCTGACA
>CAZSVK010000059.1:0-18401 GCA_964610245.1 uncultured bacterium | reverse complement strand
TCCAGTACGGAATCGGTCTGACGTAGTAGCCGACCAGGTCGCCGCTGTTGATGGCGGTCTCCAGCTCCTCGACGATGGCGAAGGGCGTTGCCAGCCGCACCAGCAGCAGCACGGTCAGGTAGTAGGCCACGATGTTTCCCGGCCCCTGCGGGAACTTCCCGCTCGAGAAGACTGCCGTCCACAGCGACAGATACAGCGCCACCTCGATCGGATAGGTCATCACCTTGAACGCAAGGTTCATGGCGTAGACCCGGTAGTTCTTCAGCGCCGCCATGAAGAAGCCGGCAAAGACGCGGAGCGCGAGGCGCATCGGCGGTTCAGCCTCCCGCGCTCTCGTAGCGCGCCAGGCCGCGACGCCAGATCGCTTCCTGGATGAACCACCACATCACGGCGACCGCGAGCATCGTGAGCGTCGTCAGAGCGAACTGGCCCCGCCCGATCGCTCCCGTCGTGAACAGCGCCGGCATCGTCGCCGCGAAGATGAGCGGGACGGCGAAGGTCAGCACCATCTGCAGGTGCGCCGGCATGGTCGTCAGCGGGTAGCGGATGAAGGGGAACAGGCTGTCCAGGAACTCGTCCACGGCGTCGCTCGAGCCCCACCAGAACGTCAGGTAGTTCCCCGTGAGCTGCACCATCGAGAACAGGAAGACTCCCGTCGTCACCATCCCGAGCGCCAGGAAGAAGTTCACCCAGTTCACCGGCGCTCCCAGGTAGAGGATCATCACCAGCAGCAGCCCCCCGTTGGCTGCCCGCTCGATGGCCGGGACGACGTTGAAGCGGGTGCCCATCGCGAGCAACCGCGGGTCGACCGGCCTCACCAGGAAGCTGTCGAGCTTCCCCTGGTTGATGACCCGCCAGAGCACGTGGCTGCCGAGGAAGAACGTGTTGAAGATGGCGGTGAAGATCTGGCTGAAGAGCTGCAGCACCAGCACCGATTCGAAGGTCCAGCCGGCGAAACGGCTCGTTCGCAGGAAGATGACCTTCCAGAACAGGACGGTCAGCGCCAGGAAGGCGAACTGCCAGGCGGTCATCACCATCAGGGTGCCCCGATACTCCACCCCCGCCCGAAGGCTCATGATCGTCAGCCGCTTCAGCAGCCGCGCATACCAGGCCACTGCCGACGGACGGCCCTGGGCCGCGCTCACGGTTCGACCCCTGCCGCCCGCCCGTTCCCGCCGGTGTAGATGTACTTCACCACCGTCTCGAGCGTCGGCTCGGAGATGGTCAGATCGGCGATCTTCAGCGACGAGGTCAGGGCGCCGACCACTTCGCCGGTCGAGTCGCGCCGCGTATCGAGCACGACCGTCAGGGCGTCCGGTCCGCGGTGGCGCACATCCAGCGGCCCGAGCGTCGCCTCCAGCCGCGCGGCATCGGTCACCTCCGAGAAGAGCACCTTGATCTCCCGCGTCGGCACGTAGCGCGCCTTGAGGTCCGCGAGCGCGCCGTCGAAGATCTTCCTGCCGTCGCCCAGCACGACTACCCGGCTGCAGAGCGTCTCGATGTCCTCCATCTGGTGGGTCGTCAGGAGGATCGTCAGCCCCTCGACCTGGTGGTAGTGGCGCAGGAAGGCCCGGATGCTCTCCTTGGCCAGCGCATCCAGGCCGATGGTCGGCTCGTCCAGGAACAGCACGCGGGGCGAGTGCAGCAGGCTCGCCGCGATCTCGCAGCGCATCCGCTCGCCGAGCGACAGCTTCCGGACCGGCCGGTCGAGCAACGGCCCGAGGTCGAGCAGCTCGGTGAAGGTGTCGAGCCTTTTGCGGAACTCCCGCTCGGGCACCGAGTAGACGTCGCGGAACAGCAACATCGACTCGATGACCGCCAGGTCCCAGAACAGCAGCGTCTTCTGTCCGAAGATGACGCCGATGTGGCGGGTGTACTCGGCCCGGTCTCGCCACGGCACGTAGCCCAGCACCTCGACCTGGCCCTCGCTCGGGGTCAGGACCCCCGTGAGGCACTTGATGGTCGTCGACTTGCCGCTGCCATTCGGGCCGATGTAGCCGACGAACTCGCCCGGCTGCACGTGCAGCTCGATTCCGTCGATCGCCCGGAACCGCACCAGGTCGGGGAAGAACGACTTCCAGAGCTTGCGAAGCCGTCCTCCGCCGTTGCTCTTCCCGGGGACCTTGAAGTCTTTCGAGAGCTGGCGGACCTGGATGACAGGGGGGGCAGACATACGCGGAGCGGCATCATAACACGGGTTTCCGTCTCCTGCGGTCGCGGAGTCGCAGTATAATCAGGCCTGCCATGCCAGTCCTGGACACCCTCTCCCGGCCGATGAAGAGCCTCAGGCTCTCGGTCACCGATCGCTGCAACCTCCGCTGCAACTACTGCATGCCCGAGGACGACTATGCCTGGCTCCCGCGCCAGGACATCCTGCACTTCGAGGAGGTGGTCGCCCTCGCCCGCATCTTCATCGGACTGGGCGTGAGCCGGCTGCGTCTCACCGGCGGCGAGCCGCTGGTGCGCCGGGAGCTGCCCTCACTGGTGCGCCAGCTCTCGGGTCTCTCCGGGATCGAGGACCTCGCGCTCACCACGAACGGGATCTTCCTGCCCGACCAGGTCGAGGCGCTGCGGGACGCCGGGCTACGCCGTCTCACCGTGAGCCTCGACACGCTCAGGCCCGAGCGGTTCGAACGTCTCACCCGCCGCCCTCACCTGGGGCAGGTGTTGCAGGGCATCGAAGCTGCCCTTCGCGCGGGCTACCGCCGGCTCAAGCTCGACGCGGTCATCGTCAAGGGCGTCAACGACGACGAACTGGCGGATCTCATCGAGTACGGCCGCACGATCCAGGCCGAGGTCCGGTTCATCGAGTACATGGATGTGGGCGGGGCCACCCGGTGGAGCCTCGAACAGGTTCTGTCACGCAAGGAGATGCTGGCCCGTCTCGCCGAGTTCTACGGCCCGCCCGAGCCCGTGGTCGAGGAGAGTTCCGCTCCCGCCGCCCGCTACCGCCTGCCCGACGGCACCGTGTTCGGCATCATCTCCTCGACGACCCAGCCCTTCTGCGGCAGCTGCGATCGGAGCCGCCTGACCGCCGACGGGGTCTGGTACCTGTGCCTCTACGCTCGCGAGGGGCTGGACCTGCGAGCGCTGCTGCGCGGCGGCGCATCTCCCGACGACCTGCGGGAAGCGATCCTGGCTCGCTGGCGCCGGCGCGCCGACCACGGCGCCGAGGAGCGCCTGGCCCTCCGGGAGCGGGGCGCCCTGACCGCCGCGGAGGACCTTCGCACCAATCCCCACCTGGAGATGCACACGCGGGGGGGGTAGGCGCTGGAGACTTGAGGCTGGAGGCTTCAGGTCGGGGTGCGAGGGAACGCCGGGGCGTCGCCGGAAGCCGCCTGGCCCAGGCGAAGCTCGGCAACCCGGAGCTTGTCGAGCAGATCCGGGCAGTCGGCCGTCACGTCCGCGGGCCTCTCGTGCTCACCGTGTGGAGTGCCGACCAGGACTCGATTCCGATCAGTTCCCGGGCCGCCGGCGGCGCCGGTTCGTCATCCCTCCGGCCTGGAAGCGAAGCGTGTTTCTCCTGACGTACATCGGGAGTACCAAGCGCCTGCCCTGGCCGCCGCGGGCCCGGGTATCGCGGCGAGCGCCAGGATGGCCACCGCGAGCCAGGTCGCCAGCCGCCGAGCCGTCACCTTCTACCAGGAGCAGGCGATCTTCGCCATGGAACACCTCCGGCGCCATTCAGTCCCCGACCCGAAAAACCCCACAACGGTGCAAGCATGGTGCGAACGGCTTACCGGCGCAGCTGGCGCCTCTGTGACGTGGCGTCACCCCGGCTTCCTGTCCAGTGGCCCCAGGCGGAAGCCGTTGGCTGCCCGTCGGCGGCCCCAACGGCCGCCCAGGCCCCCTGTTTCACCCTTCCTGGGCGCTCGTCCCTCGGAACACGGGCCGCCCGGTCTGCCGCAGCAGCCTGCGGTGAACGAGCGCTGCCGCTATCAGGACCGCCAGGCCAATCCACTGGGAAGTCGAGAGCAACCCGAAGACGAAGGCCCCTCGATCGTCGTCGCGCAGGAACTCGCAGAGGAACCGGAGGGTGGCGTAGAGGTAGAGATACAGGACCATGACCGCGCCCTCGGGCCGGCCCTTCCGGTCGTAGAACCGGTGCAAGACGAGGAGCACGGCGGACATCGTCACCACGTCATAGAGCTGGGTAGGATGCCGTGGGACGACCGGCGAGATATCCGGAACCACCATGCACCACGGCAGGTCGCCGGCCCGCCCGTAGCAGCAGCCGGCCAGGAAGCAGCCCAGCCGTCCAAAGATCTGCCCGATGGCGACGGATGGCGCGGCAATGTCGCAGATCTTGGCCACGGGCAGGCCGGCCCAGTAGCTGTACGCGATCACCGCGAGCGCGGCGCCGAGAAAGCCTCCATACCAGAGACTGGTCCCCGGCCCCCAGACCTTGAGCCTCTCGACGGCCTCCCCGAAGCTCGAGGGCCAGTGGATGACCAGGTCGAGAAGCCGGCTGCCCAGGAGGCCCGCTACCAGCGTCAGAACCAGGCACGTGTTGGCCTTGGCCGTCTCGATCCCCGCTCGATCGCCCCGCCGGCTGGCATAGAGGAACGCCAGAATGAACCCCAGAGCGTAGAGCAGTCGGTAGCTGCTCAGCGAGATCGGACCGAGTTGAAGGGAGGGGTACATCTTGCGAACGGCTGGTGCGACATCCGCCGTCGAGGCGATGATATCGTATGCAGGGCATGCCTGGTTTGGATTTGCTCCTGACAGACACCTCCCGGCCGCGATGGCTTGTCGGTGTCCGCGTCGCGCCAAACGGTTTGCGCTTCGCCGGCGCCGGAAGGCCGGGCCGATGACGAGAGTGCGCCCCGTGGGGTCGCGGGCAGACCTCCGGGCCTTTCTCGAACTGCCTTACCGTCTTCACCGCGGCGACCCCCATTGGGTGCCGCCGCTGCGGTTCTCCGAGCGCGACCGTCTGTCGCCGGGGAAGAACCCGTTCTTCGAACATGCCAGTCACCAGTACTTCCTGGCCGAGCGGGACAATCGGGTCGTGGGCCGCGTGGCGGCCTTCGACGACGCCCTCCACAATCAGGTGCATCGCGACAACCTCGGCTCGTTCGGGTTCTTCGAGGCGGAGGACGCCGAATCGGCCAGGGGGCTGCTGACCGCGGCCGAACACTGGGCTCGGGCGCGAGGCCGTAGCTGCCTCCGGGGCCCGCTGAACCCGTCGATGAACGAGCAGGCGGGTCTCCTCATCGACGGCTTCGACACCGAGCCGATGGTGATGATGCCGCACAACCCGCCCGAGTACGCGGCCCACCTCGAGTCGGCAGGCTACGCCAAGGTGAAGGATCTTTACGCCTGGCTGTATGACCTGCGGCACCCGCCGCCCGAGCGAATCGCGCAGCTTGCCGACCGGGTCTGCCGGCGCTATGGCCTCATCGTGCGCCCGATCGAGTTGAAGGAATTCGCGCTTGCAACCGATCGCCTGCGCGAACTCTACTGCAGCGCCTGGGAGAGCAACTGGGGGTTCGTGCCACCGGCCCTGAAGGAGTTCCGTCACACGGCCGACAGTCTCAGGTGGGTCTTCGATCCGCGGTGCGCGGTCCTCGCGGAACTCGACGGCAAACCGGTCGGGTGCGCCATCGCCATCCTCGACCTCAATCAGGCGCTCCAGGGCACTGGAGGACGGCTGTTTCCCCTGGGTCTCTACCGGCTGCTGAGCCTCCGCAAGCACGTCTCCCGGGCGCGTCTGTTGCTGCTCGGAGTGCTGGCCGAGTACCGGCATTGCCACCTCTACCCGGCCCTCCTGCACCAGTTGCACCGCCAGGCGCAAGGCGGGCCGATCCAGCAGTGCGAGTTCAGCTTGGTTCTCGAAGACAACCGGGATGTCAATCAGCCCGCCGAGGCGGCCGGTCTCCTCAGGTACAAGACTTATCGCATCTACCAGAAGCACCTTGGATGACGGGCGCGTCGGCGGCGAACTCGCCGCCGTCACTTCCTCGGCTCCTCGAGGAGCGCCGCGAGATGGGCCACGAGGCGGTCCACCTTGCGCGACAGAGGCACATCGTTGAGCGGAATCGACACGTCGAACCGATCCTCGAGTTCGGCGATGGCCTCGAGCGTCAGCAGCGAATCGAAGCCGAGGTCGGCAGCGAGATCGCTGTCGAGAGTCGGCTCGATGGGGCGCCGGCTCACCGACCTGAGAACGGCGAGGACGCCTTCCTCGACCTGGGCTCGGGAGATCGGTCGGGACATTCGCGAACCACAGTAGTATCGGGAGCCAGGGGAACCGCGGCGGTCCGGGCGGCGTGAGCGTGGTACGATGAGGTCACCGAGCAACGGCTGCCCATGAACGACGAACTCGAGCAACGCGTCATTGCGGTCGTGGCGAAACAGAAGAACCTCGACCCGTCGACGATCGCCCTCGATTCCACCTTTGCCCAGCTCGGTATCGACTCCCTCGATGCGGCCGACCTGTTGTTCAGCTTCGAGGACGGCTTCGGGCTGCTGATTCCCGATTCCACGGCCCGGAGCATGGTGACGGTCGGGGCAGTCGTCGAGGCGTTGCGTCCGTTGCTTGCCGCCAAGCAGGCCGGCCCCGACACGGCCAACTCCGGCAGCGAGACGACTCCCGGCACGCCCAGTGCCGGGGGGCCGGTCCGGAAGGCCGGGAGCCGGTAGGTGCGTCGCGTCGCCATCACGGGTTGCGGCGCCATCTCGGCGCTCGGTGCAGGCGTCCCCGCACTCTGGAACGGCGTGGTGAACGGGCGGAGCGGCGTGCGGCGCATCACCGCGTTCGATCCGGCGAAGTTCTCGATCCGGATTGCCGCCGAAGTGCCGGACTTTGCCCCGGAGGCCCTGTTCGATTCGTCGCTGCTGGCGCGAATCGATCGATTCGTGCAGTTCGCCTTGGTGGCGGCCGACGAGGCCGTGGCGAGGTCCGGGTTCGTGCTCGGCGAGGAGGAGCGTTTTCGGGCCGGGGCCGCGATTGCGAGCGGCATGGGCGGCGCGGTCACTCAAGACGACGGGTACCGGCGGCTCTACGGAGAGGGGGCCAGCCGCATGCACCCGTTCTCCATCCCGCGGATCATGAACAGTTCGGCCGCTTCGCAGGTGAGCATGCGCTTCGGGCTCAAGGGCCCGACGATGTCCTACGCCTCCGCTTGCGCCGCCTCGGCCCACGCGATCGGGGAGGCGGCCGAGATGATCCGCGCGGGCCGGGCCGACGTGATGGTCGCCGGTGGCGCCGACGCGCCCATCACGCCCGGCGTCGTGCGCTGCTGGGAATCGATGCGGGTGCTGGCTGCCGCGGACGACGCGCACGCCGGCCAGGCGTGCCGCCCCTTCAGCCGAGATCGCTCCGGCATGGTCCTCGGCGAGGGCGCCGGGGTGGTCGTGCTCGAGGACTGGGAGCGCGCCCGGGCGCGTGGCGCGGTGATCCTGGCTGAACTGGCCGGCTACGGAGCCACGGCCGATGCCGGCCATCTCACGCAGCCCGCCGTCGATGCGCCGGCGCGCGCCATCGAGCTCGCGCTCGCGCAAGCGCACCTGGCGCCCGACGGCATCGACTACGTGAACGCCCACGGCACAGGCACGAAGTTGAACGACCCCACGGAGACGGCCATCCTCAAGCGGGCCTTCGGGCCGCACGCCGCGCGCCTCGCCATCAGTTCGTCGAAGGCCGTTCACGGCCACGCCATGGGCGCCTCCGGCGCGCTCGAGCTGATCGCCTCGCTCTGGGCCATGCGCAGCGGCATCGTCCCTCCCACCGCCAACTACACGGAACCCGATCCGGACTGCGACCTCGACTACGTTCCCAACACCGCGCGCGAGAAGCCAGTGCGTGCCGCCCTGTCGAATTCCTTCGCCTTCGGCGGCCTCAATGTTGCCCTCGTCATTCGCCCCGCCTGAAATGACGTCCAACTCGGTCGACCACCGCGGGCTCTTCGGACCGGATTGCGCCTCTCCGGGCCCTACGCCCGAGAGGAGAGCTGTTTGAAGGCTCCCAACCCCCAGGACAGGAGGTTCGAGCTGCTTCTGGCGGTCTTCTTCGGCCTCCTGGTGTACCCAGCCGGTTACTTCTGGGCCAACCACTTCTCGATCGGGCGGGACGCAGCCATCCTGCAGATGTCATTAGATCGGGCCTGGCCCTGTGTCCCTGGCTGGATCTTCGTCTACAGCTTGGCCCATCCGCTCTGCGCGGCTCCCGTCCTGCTGCTGCGAGAGCCCGGGCAGTTGCGAACCGTTCTGGCAGGATTCGCCTTCCTCGTCACCGCGGCTCTCGGTGCTTTCCTGGTCTACCCGGTCAGGATGCTCCGGCCCGTGCTGCCGGCCCAAGCCTTCGGCGCCTCAATGCTTGCCTGGACCTGGCAAGTCGACCCGCCCTACAATTGCTTCCCGAGCCTGCACGTTGCGGCCGATGTCTTCGTGGCGCTCTGTTGCCTCCGCGTGAACCGGCTGGCCGGTCTGGCTGTCGGGTTTCTGGCCGTCCTCGTGAGCCTATCCACGCTCTTCGTCAAGCAGCACTACCTGGCGGACATCCTGGCCGGCCTCGGTCTGGCGCTGGTGTCGCTGCGGTTTGCAGAAAGCCGGCCAGTGCTGCGATGGTTCGGAGGTGAGCTTCTGGGTGCTGGCAGGGTCCCGTCAGAGTCCGCGACAGCCAGTGCCACCGGTGAATCGGCTCAATTGCCCGCCGGGGGTTGAGCGGGACTTCCCGTCGATGGACGGGGGCAGACTGGTAGATCGGGGGAGCTTGCGACGGCAATCCCAGGCCCAAGATCCTGCTGATCGAGGACGGCAAGTTGGATCCCCATTCAAGGCCCTCGGCCCAGGCCCTCCGCCCTCACTCCTGCCCTCGTTCTTCCCGTGATATCCTTCCTACCCGGACCGCCGAGTCTGGGTCGTAGCGGCAAGAAAGTTGTATCTGAGCCGCCGCCCCGGCGGCCTCGTCTGGCCGCCGCTTTGTCCGTCTGCACTTCGGCCGTTGGAGGTTCTTTCCCGTGGTCAACGCCGGTCTCGGTTTCTGGCTCGCCTTCCATCTCGCCATCTTCGCCGTCCTGGCCCTCGATCTTGGGGTCTTCCAGCGCAAGTCGCACGTTCCCTCGAAGAAAGAGGCCCTGATCTGGACCCTGGTCTGGATCGTTCTCTCTCTGCTCTTCGCCTTGGGAATTCACCACTTCTGCGGCTCCGAGAAGTCGCTCGAGTTCATCACCGGCTACCTCATCGAGAAGGCGCTCAGCGTCGACAACCTCTTCGTCTTCCTCGTCATCTTCTCGAGCTTCGGCGTCGCGCCCCGGCTGCAGCGCAGCGTGCTGCTCTGGGGCATCCTGGGCGCCGTGGTGATGCGGGCCGGCTTCATCGTCGCGGGGGCCGCACTCATCCAGCGGTTCCACTGGATGATGTACGTGCTCGGCCTCTTCCTCATCTACACGGCGATCCGACTGGTGACCAAGCACGAGGACGAGGGCGAGATCGACCCGGGCCACCATCCGGTGGTGCGCTTTCTGCAGAAACTGCTCCCCATCTCCAGTCGCTTCGAGGGCGATCGCTTCTTCGTTCGCCGCAGCAAGGTGTGGACGGCCACGCCGCTGCTGGTCGTGCTGGCGGTGGTCGAGACGACCGACGTCGTCTTCGCCCTCGATAGCATCCCCGCCATCTTTGCCATCACCACCGACCCGTTCATCGTCTATACGTCCAACATCTTTGCTATACTGGGTCTCCGCGCCCTGTACTTCCTCCTGGCGGGGGCCCTCGGACAGTTCCGGTTCATGAAAGAAGGGCTGTCCGTCATCCTGGGCTTCGTCGGGCTCAAGATGCTGGTCGCGGATCTGCTCCACGTTCCCATCCTGTTCAGCCTGGGATTCATCGCCTTGACGCTGGTCGTGGCGGTGACGGCATCACTCAAGTATCCGCTGCCGCCCAAGAAGGCGGTGCCGGCCTCGAAGGATGACCTGGAGCCCGGTTCCGCCGCCTGATGCCACCTGTCGATCACCAAATCGCAACCCTTCCAGTCGAGATCGCGCTCCCCGTAGCCCTGGTCCTGGTTCTGGTCAACGGCTTCTTCGTCGGCGCCGAGTTCGCCATCGTCAAGATCCGGGGCAGCCGGGTCGAGGAGTTGCTCAAGTCGGGCCGCCGGGGCGCCGCCTCGGTCAAGCAGGTGGTTGCTCAACTCAACGAGTACCTGTCGGCGTGTCAGCTCGGGATCACGCTGGCCAGCCTGGGCCTCGGCTGGCTTGGCGAGCCGGCTTTCGCCTCGCTGATCCGTCCGCTGTTTGGCGAACCCAGCTGGATCTCCGAGGCCGCCGCGCACTCGATCTCCATCGGCCTGGCCTTCGCCGTGATCACGTTCCTCCATATCGTGGTCGGAGAACTGGCGCCGAAGACTCTTGCTATCGAGAAGCCCGAACTCTGCGCCCTGATTTCGGCTCCTCCGATGGTCTGGTTCTACAAGGCTTCCTATCCGGCCATCTGGCTCCTCAACACCGCCTCCCTGGCGGTGCTCAAGCCGCTGGGCATCACCCCCAGCAAGAGCGGCGAGGAGATAGCCCACTCGGAAGAAGAGCTGCGCTTCCTGATGGCCGAATCGGCCCGCAGCGGCATCCTCACGACCGGCGAGAAGGATCTCCTCGACAAGGTCTTCCGGTTCAGCGATCGCACCGCCAGGCAGATCCTGGTGCCGGCCGCCGACGTCGTGCTCCTTTCGCTGTCGCGCCCCCTGGACGAGAACGTGGCCAAGGCGAAGGCCGAGGGCTACACGCGCTATCCGCTCTGCGAGGACGGGCTGGACAGCGTCCTGGGGATGATCCACATCCGGGACCTTCTCGCGCGCGAGAAGGAACTGAAGAATCCGAGAGATCTGGTGAAGCTGCGCCGCGACATCCTGGTGGTTCCCGAGACCGTCAGCGCCCACCGGCTGCTCAATCTCTTCCGGCGCAAGAAGGTCCACATGGCGGTCGTGGTCGACGAGTTCGGCGTGGCCGGCGGGATGCTCACTCTGGAGGACGTCCTCGAAGAGCTGGTGGGCGAGATCCACGACGAGTTCGACCAGGCCGAGACGCTGGCGATGCGCCCGCTCGGCCCGAACGAGTGGGAGGTCGACGGGACCTTCCTGCTCGACGATCTGGAGGAGCGGCTGGAGGTCGAGGTGGACGACCCCGACAACGTCACCCTGGGCGGTCACGTCCAGCGGATCCTCGGCCGCATTGCCGAGGCCGGCGACTGCGTGCGCATCGGGCCTCTCGAGGTCACCGTCGAGGAGGTCAAGCAGCACCGCCCCGGCCGGGTTAAGATCAAACGGCTGCCTCCGCCCCAGTCTCCCTCGGATGGCGAGGCCTCTCCCTAACCCCTGACCCCTTCCCTTGCGCATCATCCTCTTTGCGGGCAAAGGCGGCGTCGGGAAGACCAGTCTGGCTTCCGCGACCGGCCTTCGGCTCTCTCGGTTGGGATACCGAACGCTGGTGCTCTCGGTCGACCCGGCCCACTCGGTTTCGGATGCCTTCGACGTCGGCCCGAGCCTGATCAGCCATGCCCGGGGGCAGGTCGTGCCGGTGGCGGAGAACCTCTGGATCCAGGAGGTCGATATCCAGGAAGAGGTGCGGCGCCAGTGGGGCGACGTTCACGCCTACCTGGCCGATCTTCTCAGCCTGAGCGGGCTGGAGGCGATCGTGGCCGAGGAGGTGGCGATCATCCCCGGCATGGAAGAGACGTCCTCCCTCCTGTACCTGAACCGCTACCACCAGGAGAAGACCTTCGACGTCATCATCCTCGACTGCGCCCCGACCGGCGAGTCGCTGCGGTTCATCAGCATCCCGTCGATCCTGCGGTGGTACATGAACCGGCTCTTCAAGGTCGAGCGGCAGATCGCCCGGGTGGCGCGGCCGATCATGAAGCACGTCACCGACATCCCGCTGCCGGGCGACTCCTACTTCAGCAACGTGGAGCGCTTGTTCCACAAGGTCGACGGCGTGGACGTGCTGCTGCAGGATCCCAACATCACGAGCGTCAGGCTGGTGACCAATCCCGAGAAGATCGTCTATACGGAGACCCAGCGAGCGTTCATGTACTTCAACCTCTACGGGATGTCGGTGGACGCTATCTACATCAACCGCGTGCTGCCGGCGGACGCCGAGAGCGACTACTTCAAGCGCTGGCGCGAGACGCAGGCGCGTCATGTCGAGGAGATCGAGAAACACTTCCGGCCGGTGCCGGTGATGAAGGTGCCGTTGTTCCGGGACGAGATCGTCGGCATGGACGGGCTCGGCCGGCTGGGCGACGAACTGTACGGCAATCAGGACCCCAGCCGGATCTTCTTCAAGACCAAGCCGATGGTGTTCCGCAAGACCAAGGGTGCCTATACCCTCAACCTGTACCTGCCATTCGTCAAGAGCGGAGACATCGAGTTGAGCCGGGTGGGCGAGGTGCTGATCATCCGGATCAGCGGCTGGAACCGGCACGTGCCGCTGCCGCGGAGCATCCCGTCGCGAGCGAAGGTGTCGGCCCGGCTCGAGGACGATCACCTGAAGATCACGTTCACGGAGTAGAAGGAGGAGGCCGCGAGTGAATCAGCAAGATCCGCCCGCCGAGATCGAGGTGAAGGACCTACCCCCGGCCGAGGAAACCGAGCCGGACGACGTGCGCACCGTGGTCGCGCTCTTGGGCCACCTCATCGAGCGTCCCGGCCTGGCCTCTCGGGCCCTGGAGCGGACGCTCACCACGATGGCCGACCTGCCGGAGTGGCTGAGTCCGCTCAACGGCCTCATCGCGCCCACCATCCGCAACACCCTGTGGATTCTCGACAGGCTGCCCTCGCTGCACCTGGGCAAGCTCCGTGGGCTGCTGCGGACGCGGCCTGCCGAGAACGGTTGCGAGAAGATCGAGGTTCGCTGAAGCGAGCCTCTCGCTACTTCAGCTTGCCGTAGTCGAACAGGATCCAGCTGCCCCCGCGGCCGCTCCCGAGGCTGCCGATGCCCGGGTAAACCGGTGCGGAGCCGTGCAGCCCCCGTCGATAGGAAGCCATCGCGTTCGCGAGCTTGTCGCCCGAGATGGCGTAGAGCATCGGCACGTAGAAGTCGAGCCCCCAGGAGAACCAGTCCTGGGCCGCACCTCGCTGGGTGCCTCCCGAACCCGGCCATCCCAGGTAGTAGCCGGGCACCACGGCGGCCGAAAGCTCGGCCTTGCCGGCCAGCCGGCTCCGGCAGTCGGCGACGAGGCTGGAGATCGCGCGTTCGCGGGCGCCCGGCTCGGGGGCGACCCAGCGCACCTGGCCGTCGGACGCCTGGGCGTCGTAGCCGAAGTCGCCCTCCGGATAGCGCACATGATCGAGATGCAACCCCGCGAGACCGGGATGCTCCTCGACCAGCGACTGCATCATGTCGAGCAGCCGGGCCCGGACCTGGGCGTGGGCGGAGTCGACGTAGATCGAGCCGTTGGGAGCGCTGTCCAGCTCGGAGTGCAACTGGCCCCGAGGCCCGTAGACGAAGAGCGCAGGGCCGGGGATCCCGGACTGCGCGAGGAGTTCGATGACCGTCTCCATCGGCGTGTGGGTGAGGCCGAACCCGGCCTCCCTCAGCCGATCGGAGAGGGCCCGCATCTCGAACCCTCGCTCGAGGCTCTCGAGGACGGCATCGACGGCCGTCCGGGCGCGGCTGCCCGCGGCGGTGCGTTCCCGCACGGCGCGGAACTCGGTCGCCATCAGATCCTGGAAGAGCGTCGGGGTGTCGTCATCCTCCCGGCTGCGGGTGATGCTGTCGCTGCGGAGGTAGCAGACGTGGATCCAGGCATGAATCCGCATCCCGCGCGTGCGGCCTTCCTCGATGAAGAGGTCGAGCAGGTCGGGCTCGGTGCGGACGGCCGGCAGGTAGCGGGCAGGCACCGGTACCGGATTGGACGCCGCGGTGGCGCGTGAGGTGGCGTGCCCCCGGACGAAGCTCTCGACGAAGACGGAGTCGATGCCGCGACCCTTCATCCGATCGAGGGCGCCCGAGATGCGCTGCCTGCGCTCCCGCAGCGAGTAGGTGCGGTCGTCGTCGAAGATCGATTCCGGCACGAGCCAGCAGCCGCGCAGCTCCCCCCCCCAGGCTTGCAGGGAGAGCAGGGCCAGGCCGGCGAGGACGAGCAGCAGCGATTTCGAATTCGGTGTCATGACTCTGGTGACGAGGGGGCGCAATTATAGGCCCCGCGGCATGACTACGCAAGAAGCATACCTCGGGTCGCGGGGCGAGGCCTCGCTTCGGACCCGGCCTCACGCCACATTCCGTTCTGCTTCTGCTACGATTCCTCGCGCGAGGCGAGAAATCTCGAATCACCGGCGATGATCCGATCTCTGGAACTCTATCCCGGCCCCAAGGCCGACTTTCGCGAGGCGTGTGTCCTGCTCCGCAGCGACAACTTTGCCGGCGATCGGCTGCAGATCCTCTACGCGCGGACGATCGTCACGGCCGAGGGGTTGCTGGGCGACCGCTTGCGCTTCCTGATCGGCACGGAAGACGACCCGTCGCAGTTCTACACGTCGCCCGGGATGCCGGTGACCAGCACCGAGCCCTTCTTCCGGCGGCTCGCGCGCAACCGGGGATTCTTCAGCATCATGCTGCGAGGCACCGCCGACCGCGACTCCGCGACCCTGTCCAAACGAGGCTTCATCGATACCTCCGGTGGTCACGCCCAGGGATTGCGCCTGTTGCGCGCCGGCCAGCCCCAGCGCGCGGCCATCGCCTTCAGCCAGGCTCTGGAGAAGTGCCCGTCGCTGCACAACCTGCACTATTTGCTGGGGCGGTGCTATCTGGCGGTGGGCGACACGCACGCCGCGGTCGATAGCTACACGGCCGAGATGAAGGCCAGCCGGCACCCGCTCGCGCCGCTGGCCATCGGCAAGATCCTCGACGAGCGCGGCGACCGCGAAACCTCGCGCCTCTACTACCAGGAGGCCCTGCAGCGGGACGGCCTGAATCTGGCCGCGCTCCAGGCGCTGGCGATGGGCTACATGTACTCGGGCGATTTCGAGGAGTTCTGGGAGACCTTCGCCCGGGCCCACCAGCTCGGCTCCGACCAGCCCGGCATCCAGGAGCTGATCCAGCGAGCCGCGGGCGTGTTCAAGATTGACGCGGAGCTGGTGATCGACCGGGCGGTCCGCTGCCGAATTCCCAAGGAGTTGCTCCAGCAGGTCCTCCTGCACAAGACGCTCTTCGAGAACGGGGCCTTCCTGATGGCGCAAGAGGCGTTCGAGCGAATCCTGGACGGCCTGCGGGCTCCCGGAGTGAAGAGCGCCGTGGCCACGCTCTACAGCGAGATGGTCAAGAACTCCATCGGGAACGTGGGCCCCTGGGACGCGGCCCGCGTGGTGCCGAAGCTGCACTACAGCCTGGAGGGGTTGAAGGACGCCGACAATCGCGAGCTGATGCTCAACTACGGCACGGTGCTCGAGACGGCCTTCCGCGATCTGCGCTGGTTCATCGACCCGTTGTGGGCAAACTACCTCGTCGAGGATCTCGAGGAGCTGCAATCGGAGTGCTGCCACCTCGACGACCTGGGCGTCTACCTCTTGCGCGTCTACGGCAACCTGCTGGAAGACCAGGTCCACCTCGGCCGGCCCGAGGGCATCATGCAGGCGCAGGACCGGCTCGAGGATTTCCTGGGCCGGCAACGAGCCAACCCGAAGCTGCCCTACACCTACCTGACCTGCCTGTCCTATCTGATGGAGCTGGCCGCCGGCAAGGACCAGTCCGAGCTGGCCCTCTCGTTCTTCCGCCAGTTGCTCGCCACGGCGCGCGAGCACCCTGATAACGCGAAAGTTACCGAACACACGGCGAACGTGCTCGAGTCGCTGGTCGAGCGGCTGACCCGGCAGCACCAGTGGGAGCTGCTCGAGAGCGTGATGGCCGGCATCTCGGAGGCGTCGTTTCCCTCCCAGTGGAAGGATGTGCTGCTGGAGCGAGTCCTGAACCGGATCCGAACGAACCTGCCCACGGAGAGCCCCGACTTGCCGTTTCTCGCGCGCCTCCGCCAGGAAGAGGCCCACCCGAGCCCGAGAACGCTGCTGGATCCCGTGCTGCGCGGCATCCGCAACCTCGTGGGCGTGCCGGTGCCCGGCGCCATACTGGTCGTTCGAAGCGACCCCGAGGGCAAGGAGATCTTCATCAACGGAAGGGGCGCCGGCCTGACGCCTCGACGGTTCGAGGACTTCTCCGCCGGCGAGTACACCGTGGGCGTGGGAAGCACTTATCGCCGGGTCCAGCTCAAGGACGGCAGCCCGCTGCGGATAAAGTTCCGGCTCAACGAAGGCGAGGCGGAGATCGAGGAGAGCTTCGAGTACGCCCAGCCGACGGCCGAGCTGAAACTCGCGGGCAAGCTCGAGAAGCTCGAGGCCGGCAGCGCGCTCCAGGGAGGGCTGCTCGAGGTGCGGTACGAGTTCGGCGTCCGGGTCGTTCACGTCCGGCGCGACATCACGCCGGTGCGGGAGCTATCGTTCCAGGAGGAGTTGCTCGGCGTCCTCGGCGAGGACGGCCCGGGCCCTCTCGTGGTCGACCTGACCGGCGTGCACTGGATCGGCAGCCTGGGCATCGCCCTGCTGGCCAAGCTGTACCAGATGAACGGCCGTCGCGAGATGGTGGTCGTTCGCAGCGAGAAGCCCGACTTCAGGGTGGAGGGCAAGGTCTGTCACGAGGTGAAGTCGATCTTCGACTTCCTCCTCAAGTACGTGCCGGCCTCGGCCTCTCTGGACGAGGCGGTCGCATTGGCCAGGCAGGGCGGCCGGGTGAATTGAGCGGGCAGGCTGTAGCTGCCAGGCTGTAGACTGTAGGTCGGCCCGGAGGGGTTCGTTGCGAGAGTGTCGTGGCGCTCGCTTGCCTGACCCCTAAACCCCCACCCCCCACCCCCAACCCCTAATCCAGGAGGATTCTCGTGAGCGTTTACAAGAAGGAAGAAGTCGTCGGCACCTCTACCAAGTCCTACGAGGACGCCATCCAGACCGCCGTCGAGCGCGCCGGCAAGACCCTCCGGAACCTGTCCTGGTTCGAGGTCAAGGAGCTGCGCGGCGGCATCGCCAAGGGCAAGCTCGAGTTTCAGGCCGTGATCGTCATCGCCTTCAAACTCGACGAGGCCTGAGCGACCCGGACGAGTTCCGGGAAGCTACCGAGTTCCGGGGACACGATGGCTCATCGTGTCCCCGAAGCTCCGCCCCCCGGAACTCCCAGCAGTCCCCGATTCAACCCACCTCGACGGCAAGCTCGTCTTCGAACGTCGGCAACAGCAATCGATAGAGGATCTCGTGGGTCCGCGGGGCGGTGACGATCCCTTCGTGATCGAGATCGTCCAGAACGTGCCGGGCGGCGACGGGGAGGCCCTCCGCCAGGCCGCTCTCCAGATGGACCAGCGGGTCCAGGCCCCGGAAGACCGGGTCTAGCCGGCCCATGAACCATCGGGGGATCTGATCCCAGAAGTTCCGGCCGCGAATCCACCAGCCGCGCACGCGGCCCATCACGCAGACCAGCCGGTCGACGTACGGGTCCGAGAGGTTCAGCGCCGCGAGGCGGTGATTGACGGCGATGCCGAAGTGCGTCTCCTCGTGGGGCGCGATGCGGAGGTCGGCGTTGTCGGCGGCCATCCCGGCCATCCCCGGGGAGGGGCACCAGATGCGGCGTCCCAGGCGCTGGAGCAGGTAGCCGAGCCAGCCGACCTTCCGCCGGACCGCCTGGTTGGCCATGATCATCGAAGCCAGGATGGTGCCATGGTGTGGGGTCGCCAGCGTGACCAGCGAGCGGAGCCGGTCGCCGATGCCCTGGTGCTGGAGGGCGTAACGGGCCACCAGGCCGCCCATGCTGTGGGCCACGATCGTCAAGTCGCGCGCGCCCGATGGGGCCGGCAACTGACTGCGGATGGTGTCGGCGAGCCCGACGGACGAGAACTCGTAGCTCTCGTGGGTCGGGTAGAGAAACGTGAAGATGGCGTAGTGGCGCCGCAATTCCTGGTATCGGCCGTCGCTGCGGAAGGGCTCGAACAGGAAGGAACGCTCGCCCGGGTCGAAGTCGTGGCCCGCTCCATCCCGCCAGTAGTGGCCGTGGATGAGGATGAGCGAGCGGCCGGCCTGGTCCGCGGGCAGACTGCCGGCATCGTGTACCAGCAGCGTCTTTCGGACAGGGGCGTCAGCCGGGAGCGCCGTTCGCCGATAGAACAGGTCGCCCACCCGCATCGAAGCTCGCGCCTGCGAGGCGACGGGCAGGAGCTGCCGGGCGGGCTCGGGGGAATGCGGCGGCAGCCGTCGAGGATCTTGGGCAGGCTGTCGTCTGGGCGGCAAGGGTACATGCAAGGTACGCCAGACGGTCCGAGCCCGCAACCGGTCGAGGGGGTGCGCGCGCGGTTCGTGGGAAAGCAGGGAGAACGTCGATTTGTCTCTCGGGAGCTCCGCTCCCGAACCCTCGCAAGGGGCGAAGTTCGCCCCTTGACCCCCC
>CAZSVK010000058.1:0-18569 GCA_964610245.1 uncultured bacterium | reverse complement strand
GCCAGTACGCCTGCATGCTCACGCTCCGCTACTCGAACCCTCCAGGCCGGCGTCGTATCGCTGGCGTTCAAGGGCGAGGTCACCAAGAAGGTCATCGAGGAAGAGATGTCGAAGCCGATCTACTGCCCCATGATCCTGGGCCGGCCCGGCCTGCTCCTCAGCCAGTGTCCCGCGGTGAAGCCCGACCTGCGCGACGGCAAGTTCAAGGACTTCCCGTGAGGCGCGAGGCTTGAGACGCGAGGCTTGAGGATGGAATCGCGCGAGCCGGCGGCGGGCTGGGGAGGCGGGCGGCGCTCCGCGGCGGCCCTGCTCCTGCTCGGCCTGCTTCTCTTCGGCGTTAGCCTCTACTGGAACCGCATCGCCCTCGGCGGGCCGCTCGGCCAGGCGCCGGCCTGGGTCCGCGCGCTGTCGCTCCCGATCTCCGCCGTGGTGGAGACCGCGTTCGGGCCGATCGAGCTGGACCCGCCCGGTTCGGCCCAGCCCGCGCGCGTCTCCCAGCTCGTGACCAGCTGGACCGTCGCGGCAGCTCTCTACTTCGTCGCGGTCTGGGGGGTGCTCGCCCGCGGCTGGGGCCGCCCGAAGCTCGCCCGGGACGTGATCCTCGCCTTTGCCATCCTCTTCCGGGTGGTGCTGATCTTCTCGCCGCCGCTGCTCGAGACCGACCCGAAGCGCTACCTCTGGGACGGCGCCGTGCTCGCCCGCGGCATCAACCCCTACAAGTTCGCGCCGCTCGAAATCCTGATGCACGCCAGGGGCGAGCTGCAGTTCCGCGACCCCGTCACCACGGCCGAGGCCGGCCTGCTCGCCTCGCTCGCGGCCGATCCCAGGCTGACGCCGCAGTTCCTGCACATCAATCATCCCAACGTGGCCACCGTCTATCCGCCCGTCGCCCAGGGGCTCTTCGCCGCGGCCTACCGCCTGGCGCCCGGTGAGGTGATGGCGCTCAAGGCGCTCGTCGCGGCACTCGACCTGGGCATCCTGGCGCTCGTGGCGTACTTCCTGGGCGTGCTCGGACGGCCGCCCGAGTGGCTTCTGCTCTATGGCTGGTGCCCGCTGGTCCTCAAGGAGTATGCCGGCACGGGCCACTACGATCCGGCGGCCGGGTTCTTCCTGCTGGTCTCGCTGGCGGTGCTGCTGCGCGGCTACCGGGCAGCGGCGGGGATGCTGGCCGGCCTCGCCATCGGCGCGAAGTTCTTCCCCGGGGTGGTCGTGCTGGTTCTTCTGCGGCGCTACGGCGTCCGGGGAATCGCGGCCTGCGGGCTCACCGTGCTGGCGCTCTACGCGCCCTTCCTGGGAGCCGCGGAGCGCATCGCCCAGAGCGCGGGCGTGTTCGCAGCCCAGTGGACCGGCAACGCCTCGCTCTTCGCCCTGCTGCGGGGCGCCCTGCGGCCGCTCGACGCCGCCGGCCTCAGCCTGCCGTTCGGCGGCGGTCTCGCCTGCGACAGCATGCTGGTCGCGAAGGCGGCTCTCGGCGTCCTGCTCCTGGCTGGGGTGGCGGCGCTCTTCCGAGCCCGCGAGGAGGACGCGGCCGGCGTGCTCTCGAAGGCGTTCGGGGCGGTGGGCCTGCTCTTCATCCTCTCGCCCGTTCAGAATCCGTGGTACGCCGCCTGGGTGATGCCCTACGCGGCGCTCTCGGGCTCGGTCTCCTGGCTGGTCCTCTCCGGGACGATGGTCACCTACTACGCCTATTTCAGCGCCTTCGACTACCTGCGGGCGGGGCCCTGGGGCCTGGCTCTCGACCTTCGCTGGCTCGAGGATCTGCCGTTCTATGGTCTGCGCGCCGTCGAGGCCGGTCGGGCCCGGCGGAGCGCAGAGCCGGTTGCGGATCCCGGCGGGCTGGGCTAGGCTCCGGACTGGCCGGCTCCCGAGAGGTGTCTAGACCTGTCGCCGCCGGCCTCGCGCGCCAGATGACCAGCTTCACAGTCCCGCCCATCAGCCTCGACGAGATCCGCAAGCTGCTGAACAGCCCGGAAGAGGAACAGCGGCTTCGCGGCGCCGTCGAACTGGCCCGCTCGCGGCACCCGCGCGTGCCCGAGATTCTGCGCCAGATGTCGTCGGCCGACCCGTCCAATCGCGTCCGCTACACGGCCCGCAAGCTGCTCGACGTGCTGCAGCAGGCCGCGGCCCAGCCCGCTGCTCCCACGCCTTCGGGCCAGTCTCTCGACGATCCGTCGCCCGAGGCGCGCGCCCGGGCCATCTCGGCGCTCGCAGCGGCCGGGGACCAGCCCAAGCTGCCGATTCTCCTGGCCCATCTGCCTCGCGAGGCCGACCCATCGGTGGTGGCGGCCCTGGTCAAGGCGCTCGGCGCGCTCGGCGGGCCCGCCGAGGTTTCCGTGCTGGGCAACTTCCTGCGAGATCAGAACCCTCGCGTCAGGGCCAATGCGGTGGAGGCGCTCGGAGCGATCGGCCAGCCGGTCGCGCAGGCGCTCGTCGTGCCGATGCTGCAGGATCCCGACCACCGTGTGCAGGCTGCGGCGGCGCTGGTGCTCGAGCGGATGGGCGACGACAGGGCCCTGGGCGTGCTCGAGCGGATGGCCGCGTCAAAGCAGCTCTGGATGCGCGACTCGGCCGCTTACGCCCTGTCGCGCATCGAGAACCCGCGGGCCGTGGAACTGCTCGGGCGGCTGTTCGTCGACGGAAACGCCTCGGTCCGCGAAAAGGCGCAGAAGGGGCTGGAGCGCTTTGCCTCCGGTGGCCAAGCCCAGGCGGCGCGCCTGCTCGGGGCCATGGCTCATCCGGAGCCGAGCGTCGCCTCGGTCGAGGACGTGCGGGCGGTCGTGGAGGATCGTCCGCCGGGTCGTGAGGGGCTCGAGGACGGCAACCCCAAGCTCCGGATGAACATCGTCAACACGATCATCTCGGAGAAGGACACGAAGGCCCTGCCCGAACTGGTCGAGCACCTCTCGCGGGAAGAGAACGAGTTCGTACTCTCACGAATCTTGTCGGCCATCGGCATCCTGGGAGGCGCGGACCCAGCGCTCTTCGGGCCCATCGTCTCGGGCTACCTCGACAACCCCGATTCCCGAGTGGTGGCCAACGCGCTCGACGCCCTCCGGCTGATCAAGGCCTCCGGTTTCGAGGCGGTCGTGCGGCCCTTGCTCGAGAGCCCGGAGGCGCGCGTGCGGGCCAACGCTCTCCGCTATCTGGTGGCGCGGGCCCAGTTCGACCCGCGAGTTCACCTGCAAACGATGCTGGAGAGCGGCGAGCCGCCGATGCAGCTCGCGGCGATGCACCTGATTCACGAGCTGGAGCGCAAGGAGCTGGGCGACCTGCTGAAGCTGGTGGCCTCCTCGGCCAACACCGAGGTGCGCTACCGACTGGTCAAGCTCTGCGAAGAACTGGTGCGCAAGGGATGGCCGGGACCCAAGGAGGTCCTCAAGGGCCTGTCGCCGGAGTCGGCGCAGGCGGCGGAGCTGCCCGGCCAGCCTCTCGAGGTGCGCAAGCCCGCCTACGTGAAGCGGATGTGGGCCTGGCTGGCCGACTCGGTCTTCCTGGCGATCGTCTTCGGTCTGCTGGCGCTGGCCGTTGCGTTCGCGACCCACCCGGGCGAGATCGCGAGCGCCGCGGACCTGAAAAGCTCCTTCGCCGCGCGGTCGAACGTGCTGATCGTGGCGCTGGTCTACTGCATCGTGTTCTTCGTGCGCGACGGCTTCTTCGGGGGGCGCGGCTTCGGCAAGCGCCGGATGGGCCTGCGAGTGATGGACCTGGAGACCCGACAGGGGTGCAGCTACGTCAAGTCGATGCGGCGTCAATCGGCCTTCTACCTGCGCGGGTTGAACCGTGTCGAGCTGCTCTGGCCGGTGCTCGACGGGCGCGGTCAGCGGCTGATCGACAAGCTGCTCGACACGGCGGTGGTCGAGGAGCGGCCCTACGAGCTGACGAAGCTCGATCGGGCGTTCCTCTGGGTGGTGTTCGTCGGCCCGCCCGTGGCCTTGGTGGCGGCGCTGGTCGTGGGCGCGCTCGGCGCGGGGGGCTCGCGATGATGGTCGACACCCATCAGTTGACGGTGGCGCTGGCCATCGGGCTGGCCTGGTTCTTCGTGCTGCTGATGCTGTTCCGGCCGGCGCGGGAGCGGCTGGGCATGCTGCTGCGGATCTTCCTGCTGGGGATGGTCGTCTGCGTGCCGGCCGGCTACTTCAACACCTACTGGATGATGGCGCTGCAGACGCGCTTCCTCTCGGTCGACGTGACCGCGGTGCGAGTCGAGGTCAGCATGCCGGTGCTCTACGGGGCGCTGATGTGGATCCTGGTGGCGCCGGTGGAGGAGATCCTGAAGTACTGCATCGTCCGGGCCTGCACGCAGCGTCGGCCGGTGTTCGCCCACCCGCGCGAGGGCTGCCTGCTGGCGGCAGCCTCGGCCCTGGGCTTCGCGACCTACGAGAACTACCACTACATGCAACAGGTGGGCTTCGAGGTCATCTACGTCCGCGGCTGGCTCTGCCCGCCGGGCCACATGCTCTGGTCTTCACTCTGGGGTTACTACCTGGGTCTGGCCTGGTCCCGCGGATACAAGGAAGGGCCGGCACTGGCGGAGGGGCTGACCCTGGCCTCCGTCGCGCACGGCAGCTACAACTTCCTGTGCGGCCTGATCCCGGGGTGGTTCGGGCTGCTGGTGCCGGCCGCGGTGGTCGCGGGCCTGGGTCGCACCTCGTGGCGACACCTGTGGTCGGGCTCGCACGAGCCCTGGCTGGTCCCGAAGGACCTGAACAGCCTGAAGACGGCGACGAGCAAGCCGACACTCGAGGTGCCGCTCTCGGAGCGTCGATTCGGCGTCGTGCGCGACCCGGAGGCCCAGGCGCAGGTCGAGGGGCTGCTCGCGCTGATGGACGATCTCGAGGAGAAGAGCCGGATTGACGCGGTGCGTCGAGCGGCGGCGCTCGAGGATCAGCGCATCCTCGAGAAGGTGCGAGAACTGACGCGCGACCCGGTCGCCGCCGTCCGCGAGGCGGCCCGGGCGACGCTGGCGCGCCTCAACGCCAGGCTGGCTAAGCGCTGACGTTCTCGGGCGGCAACCCGAGGTTCGAGAGCATCAGCGCGCGCACCTGGGCCACGTGCGAGGGCAGGTCGTCGGCCTTCCAGCCGGAGGTGTCGATGGGCGCGTCGACGACGATGCGCAGGGTGCCCTTCGTGAGGCGCCAGGTGCGGTGCGGCAGCAGTTCCCAGGAGTTGACGAGCGTGAGCGGCACGAGCGGCAGGCCGGTCTCGCGGGCGAGCCAGAAGGTGCCCATCTTGAACGGCTGCAGCCCCAGCTCGGAACGGCGCCGGCCCTCCGGGAACATCACGGTGCACATCCCCCCGCCCAGCTTCTGGGCCGCCTGCGCCAGCATCGAGCGGTAGTTGCCGTTGGCGTCGCGCCGTACGAAGACCTGGCGGGTGAAGATGGAGAGCTGTCCGATGAACGGGTAGAGACGGAACTCGCTCTTGACCACGTAGAACATCGGCAGCCCGCGGAGCACGGTCGGCACCGAGAAGATGTCGAGCAGGCCCTGATGGTTGGAGACGAAGATGCAGGGCACGCGAGAGGTCAGGTGCTCGCGCCCCCGCACGTCGAGGCGGATCCCGAGGAACCACAGGTTGGTGCGGGCCCAGAGCGGCATCCAGTGCCAGATGAGGAAGTTCCTGCCGCCGGGCAGGAACAGGATGACGAAGGCCAGCGTGCCGTAGACCGCGAGTGCTCCGAAGCAGGCGAACGCCCGGAGCGAACTCTCCAGGGTGCTGCAGCGCACGGGGGTGTCGGCGTTGCTGTCCACGGGCCGATATGATCGCATCCCGCCCCGCGGCGGCACAAGGGCGCCGCTTCAGCTGACATCGAGCGGCTTGTCTTCGGTATCCTGTGGACATGCGTCACCAGGACCGGCTGCTGCGGTCGCTCGCCCACCCGGATCCCGTCTATCGGGCCTACGTCGCGCGGCAGCTCGAGTCGCTCGTCATCCACTTCGACTCCGAGGACCTGCTCGAGACGGTCCGGGGGCTCTGGCGGCTGGGCAACGATCCGCTCGCGGCCCACTTCCTGTGCGCTTACAACGAGCTTTTCCCCCGGCACCTCCGGGTCCACTACGACCCCCAGCGAGAGGTCCTGCGCTCGGGCCTCATCTCGCGCCGCGCCACTCCCGTCGCCGCGCCGCACCGTGCCGAGGAACGGCAGGAGCTGAGCAAGAGCGCGACCCAGCTCCTCGACCCCGTTCTGCTGGCTCTGCTGGCTCGGGCCGGCACCTGCCGCGGCCGGGAGCGGCCCTTCCTGCTGGCGACCCTGGCCCGCTTCCGGCACGGCGAGGTCGAACGCTTCCTGTTCGAGAGGCTCGCGGACGACGCCGAGGGTCCGTTTGCCGCCTTGCTGCTGACCGCGTGCCTGGGCAGCCGCAACGAGGACCGCATCCTGGGCCGGGTGCGCGATCGGGTTGCCGCCGACAGTTTCCCCCACTACCTTCTGGCCTTGCGCTACCTGCCCAGCGAGTGGGCCCTCGAGCTGCTGGAGAAGGCCCCGCAGCACCGCGCGCCGGGGGCCCAGTGGGTGGCCGCCGCCTGTCTCGACCACTATGGCCGGTTCTCGTGGGGGCCCCTGATGACCCGGCTGCTCGACGGGCCTGGCTGGGCGGCGGCCCACGCGCTCGAGTCGCTCTGCCGCCTGGACGCGGGCGTCGCCGCGTGGCCCCATGTTGCGCGCGTGCTGGCCTCGACCGACCAGCCGCTCGTGCGGTCGGCGGCCCTGAAGGCCGCGGCCAGCGTGGGCGGGCCCGAGGCGCTCGAGGCCTGCCTGTCGGAGGTCCGCTCGCCCCATTCGAACTACAGCCAGGTGCAGGCCGTCGTGTCGCTCCTGATGATGGAGGCGCCGGCGGACGTACGCGGGCCCGTCCTCTGGGCGCTGGCCCGGTCCAGCCGGCTGGACGTCGCGACCCAGGCTATCCTCGGATTGGTCGGAGGGGACGACCGCCGGGCGGGCCTCTCGATCCGGGACTGGCTGCTCGACGGCAGCGACGAGGCGCGCGTGCAGGCGGCTTACTGTCTCGGCTATCACCAGGGGCGGTCGGCGGTGCGGGTGCTGGAGAACCTGGTGCTGAAGGACCCGTGCCCGGCCGTCAGGCAACAGGCGCTGCGCGCACTCGCCTACTACGACCGGACTCCCGAGGTGAACGGGGTGCTGCTGCCGTTCCTCGGTCTGCCGGACGAACGGCTGGCTATCGACGCCGTGCGGATCCTGGCGGCCAGTGATAACTCCGGCGATAGCGAGATCGCCCGCGCCCTGGCCGGAGTCCTGGGCTCGGCGCAGCCCGGTCCGCTTCGGCTGGCGGCCTGCCGGGCGCTGGGGCGGTTCAGCGACTCAGCGACGCGGGCCCTGTTGCAGCAGCTCCTCGGCGAGACGGCGGGGAGCCCGGGGCTCTTGCGCGCCGCGATCGACGCGGTTGGGGTATCGGCCGGCGGGGCGCCCGAGCTGCGGGCGCTCAAGACGCTGCTCGGCCACTCGCAGCCCGAGGTGCGCGCCGCGGCGGCGCGCGTGCTCTACCGGTGGGGCGAGCTGGACGGGCTGCCGGCGCTGGCCGAGATGGTCGCCGGTACCGACGTGGAGCTGCGCGAGGCGCTCGCGGCGCTCGAAGAGATCGCGTTCATCACCGACCACCTGGCGCTGGAACCAGGCTTCAAGGCACTGGCGGCGCGGCTCGAGGGGAACCTGGCCTCGCCGGAGTTCGGCAGTTTCTCGGCCTGGGTACTCGGCAGTGCCGTGATGCCGATCATCGCCCGCGGCGCGGCCGACCCGCACCAGCCGGTGCTTGGCCGGGTCTCGTTCGTCGAGGAGGCGCTCGGCGGGGGCGAGCCCAACCAGGTCGTGGCCGCGGTCGAGACGGCGCGGCTGCGATTGCAGGCCCGGCCGGTTCCCCGGCTGCAACCGGCCGAGCAGATGCCGGAAATGCCCTCCGTCTCGGGCCTGGACGCCCCTCCTCGGGCGAGCCGCGCAAGGCTGCTGGCGGCCGCGGGAGGGGTGGCGTTGCTGCTTGTCGTCGCGGCGGCGGCGACTCTCTTGCCGGGACGTGAGGCCGGGCCGACGGCCGAGCCGGCGGCCGGACAGGCCTCGCCCGCACCGGCCGCGGGTCTGGAGTCCCGGCCGATGGCGGTGCTGGAGGTTTCGGGTACGGTGCTGCTTGCCGGCGGGCCGGGGACGCCCGCGACCCCGGCCGTGGCGGGGAGGCCGGTGACGGCCGGACAGCGCGTGGAGGCCGGGAAAGGGGCGTCGGTGCGTCTGGGCATGGGGGCCTCGAACAACACCGTGTCACTGAAGGGGGAGGGCGCTCTCGAGATCGAAGCGATCGAGGCCGACCCGGCCGATCCGACCGTGCAGCGGTTGAAGCTGGGGGGCTTCGCCGGGCGGCTCGTCTTCAACTTCAAGTGGGGACGGCCCCGCGTCGACGCGACGGCTGGTGGGCTCAGCTTCCACGGCCTGCGCGGGCTCTACGGCATCGAGAGCCGCCCGGGCGGCGGCGTTCTCCGCGTGGCCTCCGGGCGCATCGAGGTGAAAGGGTCCGGCGACTACCTGATGCTCGTCTCCGGGGGACAGAAGTTTGTCTACACCGTGGCGTCGGGCCGCGGCGAACTGGAACCCTACGACGAGAAGGACGACCCGCTGGACTAGGGAGTTCGAGTCCCTGTCACCGGGACTACTCGCCGTCGGACTTGACCAGGCGCAGGAAGCCTCGCCGGCCGGGGCGCTCTCGCAGGCCGCGCACCGGCCACAGGCGGCGAGGTTCCTTGCGGGCCTGGATGAGTTCGCTGACCTCGACGGTGAAGTCGCGGGTGGCCATCGGCGACTGGGCCGAGATGTAGTGCAGGCGCGTCCCGGGCTGCAGCTCGAATTCGGCGAGGAGGCAATCTTCGTCTTCCTTGTCGAGCGCCGGGTCGAAGGTGCTGTTGAGATCGTCGAGGCTGGAGTAGATCTCGTCGACCCGTCCGAGCGTCTCGCGGATGGCGTCGCGGAGGGCGTCGACGGTGGAGTCGAGCCGCAGGTCGAACGTGCGATGGATGCCCTTGCCGCGGGCGTCCACGACGGTGAAGCGGGCCAGAGGCATCTGATACTCGGGCGGAGCGAGCTGGAACCGTCCCAGGTGGCGGGCCAGCTCGACCAGGCCCCGGGAGAACCGCGCCGGGTATTCCTGGATGAAGTGGATGGCCCAGCCCACGTCGGGTCCGGCGGCGCGCAGCTCGGTGCGGGTCCAGGTGCCAGGCGCCAGGTGCTGGGCCACCTCGGCCAGCGGCGAGCCGCGCTCGGCCAGGCGCCGGGCGGCGGCGATGCAGAAGCCGGGGACGGCGCGGCAGCCGGAGCGGAGGGCGACGGGCTGGGCGGCGGGGAACAGGAGCAGGCTGGCCCGGGGAGACAGCGCGACCGCGCGGCCGGCGGCGAGGCCGGCCCTGGCTGCCGTCAGTTCATCTTCCAGAGCTTTCAGGTCCGCCGGCTCCAGCGAGGCCAGTTCGGAGAAACGGGCTCGCACGCGCGGCAGCGTATCCTCGGCCACGGTCTGGGCGAGCAGTTCCGCGCAGCGGGAGAGGTCCTCTTCCAGGTGCGAGGGCGCCTGGGGCCGGCCGATGCGGCTTCGGGGCTTCTTGGCGGGCTCGCTCGACAGCTGCTTCGACAGGATGCTGTCGACCAGATCGCTCGGGAGCCCCACGATCACGTCCTGCATCGCGGGAAGGAACGGCAGCGCCAGCAGCGGCGGCGCGCCGATCTGGGCGGCGAGCTTCGATAGCCGTACCTCCAGATCGCTCGCCTCCTCGTCGGGGCGGCGCGGCCGGCTGCGCCACGGAAGGCCCTGCTCGGCCTGTTCCTCGGCGCGGCTCATAAGGTCGGGCGTGAACTGCACCAGAGCATCGCGGGCGAACTGCTTGCCGGCGGCGGTGCGCAGCCAGAAGAGGCACCGGTCGAGGTCCAGGAGCGCCTCCTTGGCCTGGGCGCGGGCCTGCGCCGAAAAGACCTCGCCCGTCAGCTGGGCAACCCCCGGCAGGCCGCGGCTGGCGGGCCCGAGAGCGGCCTGCCCCACGACGACGGTGCCGCGGGCATCGATGACCTGCTTGCCGGAGCGGAAGGCGGTGAACAGTTCGTCGTTGCCCAGGATGCGGTCGAGCACCTGGCGGGCCGCCCAGTCGGGCAGATCTTCCATCGCCAGCAGGCGATCGAGCATCTCGTAGCGCCCCGAGCGCGGGGCGAACTCGGCCGCCAGCGCCGACAGGCCGAAGGCGAGGCGGCAGGCCAGCGGCAGGTCCTTGCGGGCGAGAGTCATCGACAGCAGACCCTCCAGGTCGGACCACAGGCTCGCCGGGACCTCGCCCGGGCAAGGCTCGTTGGCCTGGAGGAACGTGGCGGTGAGGGCGGGGAGATCGGCCGGTTCCAGGGCGGCCTCGCGATGCAGGGCCGCGGCGGCTTCGAGTTGCACGTAGGGCTCCGGCGAGGCCCCGTCGGTCATCGACGAGGCCAGGCAGGCCCGGGCCAGCTTGGCCACCAGCCCGGCGCGGTCGAGCGTGCGGGGCATGCGGCCGGTGAACTTGGCCGACCCCTCGAACAGGCTCTGCGCGACCTCGCCCAGGCGGTACATCTCGTCGGCCCCGGGAAGATCGCTCTGGAAGCTGCCCAGTAAGATCTCCTCGTCGGAGCCCTCGAGGGTGCGCCGGGTCCGCAGACGCTCGGCGAGCGACTCGAGCCACATCTCTTCTTCGGGGGTCAATCCTGCGATCGCAGGCAGCAGGCGGGGCGCATCCATTGCTCTCCAAGGTAGCAGAAAACGCGGCCCGGTTCGAGCCGCGTTTCACACCCCATCCGCTCTGAGGGGCTTCCAGGTTCGAAAGAGCCGCGTCCCTGGACGCGGCTCTCCGGGAGACTGTCTTGCGGGAGGCCTACCGCTTCTTGAGCGGGATCTCGAAGTCCTTCACGATCGCCATGTGTTGCATGTTCGGAGCGCCGCTGTCGCTGGATTCGACCGGAGCGACGTCCGACAGAGGCCGGAACTCGCGGCTGTCGAACACGAGCCCGTTGGGGAAGGTCTGGCTGCCGACCTGCACCGGCACCATTCGCACCTGGAGTTCGGGATTGGCCAGGACCCAGTCATACGGCTTCGAGCGGTGGGCGTTGGTGTTGGAGTTGCCGTTGTCGTCGGCCGGGAAGGGAGCCCGCACCACGAAGATCGTGCCCAGCGTCTTGAGGCAGGGCTCGTCCCTGTCCTGCAGATTGAAGTCACCGCCGAGGGTGACGTAGTCGCCGCGAGGCACGTTCTTCTGGATCGCCGCGACCGCCTCGCCGGACTCGGTCAGGCGAGCCGATTCGTTCGGATTGCCGCTCGAGGCCTTCAGGTGGACGCTGACCGCCCAGAGATCCTTGTCGCCCGGGATGTCGATGCAGGCCCAGGCGAGGTCGCGATTGCCCATGCAGGAGCCGACCCACGAGCCGGACTTCTTGATGGGGAAACGGCTGATGACGCCGTTCGGAATCTGACCCTCTTCGCGGTAGAACTTGTAGTCCTTCCCGAAGGCGGTGTCGACGAAGTCGCGGAGGTTCGAGGCCGAGTTGTTGCCCGCGTTGAACTCCTGGATCAAGACGACGTCCGGCTTGAACGCCTTGAAGATGTTGATGCCGGGCTGCTCGTAACCCTGGCTGGAGCCGCTGGTGATGTTGGCCGCCATCACCCTGATACGGGCGCTCTCGGCCAGGGTCGGATCGGCGAACAAGCTCGCCGCGAGAACCACGGCGCTCAGGACGACGGGAAGCCGGCCGAGGATACCGGACTCACGAATGCGTCTCAGGGTCTGCGTCACCGGGATCCTCATCGTCGTCTCCTTGTCTGGCAACATCCGTCTCGACCCGGAGGCCCGCTGACCGCGGGGCCTCGGCGACACCTCTCGATGCGGTCGAGGAAGACTATTCTACTGACGAAAAAGAGGATCGCCTAGTGGGGTTGCGCGCGATTTCCGCCGAGGTCATCGACGCGCCCAGGCGGCGAAGTAGGCCGCCGGATCCAGCGCCTCACCGGCCTCCACGAGCTTCCGATAGGGGGCCGGAACATAGGCGCAGAACGGCTCGGACTCCATCGGATCGCCCGACATGGCCCAGGCGCGCGCTCTCGACCCGCCGCAGACGTTGCGGAACTCGCAGACGCCGCACTTGCCCTTCAGCCCCGTGTAGTCCCTCAGGCCGACGAACAGCGGATGCGAGCGATAGACCTCGACGAGCGAGTCCTTCCGGACGTTGCCCGCCGAGAGCGGCAGGAATCCCGAGGGATAGATGTCGCCAGTGTGGGAGACGAAGACCAGCCCGTTGCCGTCGTTCACCGCGCGCGGGGCGCGTTCGATGCCGCCGCCGGCCGCGGCTTCCGGGACGGCGCGTTCGGGACTCGACGGCCCGCCGCGTACCACCTCGCGCCGGAGCCGCGCGGCCTTGACGCGCTGCTGCATCAGGTAGCGGCGATAGTGGGGGGCCGCCGTCGACTTGAGGTCGAACGGTCCGCGGGCGGCCCAGGCGGCGAGCTTCTCGAAGACCGCCTCGTACTCGTCGGCACTCACCTCGTCCTGCGGCCGGCCCCGGCCCACCGGCACCAGGAAGAACACCGACCAGAGCGACACTTCCAGGTCGGCGACCAGGTCCCGCAGGCCCTCCAGCTCGCCCAGGGTTTGCCTCGTAACGGTGGAGTTAATCTGCGTCGAGAGGCCGATCCGGCGTGCCTCGACCAGCATCCGGACCGACCAGTCGAAGGAGCCGGCCACCTGCCGGAACGAGTCGTGCACCGTCGCGCTCGCTCCGTCGAGGCTCACCGCCAGCCGTCGCAGGCCGGCCTCCTGGCAGCGCGCCACGACCTCCGGCGTCATCAGGGGAGTGCCCGACGGGGTCATGGTCATCCGCAGTCCCAGGCTGGTGCCGTGACGAAGGAGGTCGTAGATGTCGGGTCGCTTGATCGGATCGCCACCCGTGAGCACGACGACCGGCTGGCCGAATCCCGCTATCTGCTCGAGCAGGGCCAGGCCTTCGGTCGGAGTCAGTTCGCGCGGGTCGCGCCGGGCGATCGCCTCCGCGCGGCAGTGTTTGCAGGCCAGGTCGCAAGCCCGGGTGACTTCCCAGATGGCGAGGAAGGGTGAGCGGGCGAAGTCGACGTCGTAGAGTTCGGGGCGGGGAGTGGCTGGAGAGGGCATGGTCGGAACAGGGACCGGCGGCGGCGCGGAGGCACCGCCGCCGGTCATCAGGCTACTACAGCGTGGCCGGGGTGGTCTCTCGCGTGGGGTTGTCCGCCAGGTTGGCCCTCCAGACCCGGTAGAGGCCGAAGCACAGAGGCACCGCGCCGAGGACGATGAACAGCGTATCCGGGATCATCCTCAGCCAGAGCAGGGTGTGAACCCAGTCGCGGTCGTAGAAGCCCATCGATCGGGCGGCATCGTAGCCCTGCTCGATCGACGCGATGAGCTGGCCGATGCCCACCGGGAGCAACGTCACGACGATCATGCCCGCCAGCCCGATGTTCAGCCCCCAGAAGGCGAGCCGGAACAGTGCCGACGGCCAGTTCTGCTCGGTCGACATGTGGCGCGTGGCGAACAGCATCACGGCGATGGCGAGGAAACCGAACACGCCCATCATGGCGCCGTGGCCGTGCGTGGCGGTGAGGAAGGTGCCGTGCTCGAAGTAGCTCACCGCCGGCAGGTTGATGAGGAAGCCCAGCAGACCGGCTCCGACCAGGTTCCAGAACGCCGACGCTCCGAGGAACATGAAGGTCTCGGCGTAGGGGCCCGCGAGCTTGCCGTCGCGGGATTTCCGGTAGTGCATGACCGCCTCGACCAGGAGCAGCGTCAGGGGAACGACCTCGAGCGCCGAGAAGCAGGCGCCGACCGCGACCCACGCCTCCGTGGCGCCGATCCAGTAGTAGTGGTGGCCGGTGCCGAGCACGCCCGAGCCGAGCAGCAGGATGAGCTGCAGGTAGAGCGAGCGCAGCGCGCCGGCGGTCGAGACCAGGCCCATCTTGACCAGCAACGTGCCGGTGACGACGACGGCGAAGACCTCGAAGATGCCCTCGACCCACAGGTGGATGATCCACCAGCGCCAGTAGTCGGCGACGGTGATGTGCGAGCCGCGGCCGATGGCGAAGGCGAACAGGTAGAAGAACGGGATGAAGAGCGAGGTCAGCAGGTAGAGGCGGGCCAGGCTGCCATCCTCATTCCTCTGCTTGAGCGCCGCTCCCAGGCCGCGCACCATCAGCACCATCCAGAGGGAGAGACCGATGGCCAGCACGACTTGCCAGATGCGGCCCAGTTCCAGATACTCCCAGCCGGTCGTCCCGAGGTAGTACCAGGCCTGGCCGAGCTTGCCGTGGACCGCGAGGTAGAGGCCGGCCGAGCTGCCGACGACCAGGGCGACCACGGCCCAGAAGAGCACGTCCACGCCCAGGGCCTGCCAGCGAGGCTCCTTGCCTCCGATGACCGGGGCCAGGAACAGGCCCATGCCGACCCAGGCGGTGGCGATCCAGAAGACCGCGAGCTGCAGGTGCCAGCCTCGGACCAGCTGGAACGGCAAGATGTCGCCCAGCGGCACGCCGTAGAAATCGGAACCGGTCACGTAGTAGTGGGCCAGCAGACCTCCCAGGCAGGCCTGCACGAGCAGGAGCGTCGCGGAGACCAGGAAGTACTTGGCCAGGCGGCGCTGGCTGGGCGTGAGCTGAGCGGGGTCCGCAACCCATGCGGGTGCGCGGGGGCCGGCGTCTTCGCCGCCGCCGAGCCAGGAGTAAAAGAACAGGAGCACCGCCACGCCGAGAATCAGGCCGACGACCGATACGGCGCTCCAGACGATCGCGCCGGCGCTCATCCGGTTGCCCGACTCGGGTGCGTAGGGCCAGTTGTTCGAGTAGGTGACCGTCTCGCCCGGTCGCGGCGTGACCGAGAGCCACGCGGTCCAGAGCAGGAACTCGCCCATCGAGGAGAGGTCGTCGTCGGTGGCGTTGGCCAGGACGCCCGGAGGCAGGGCCCGCCGGATATCGCCCGTGCGGAAGTAGTCCTTGTAGTAGGCGAGGACCTGGCCGGCGGCGGTCGCCAGGGGCGCCGGCAGCGTGAGCGCGGCGGTGGCCTCGTCGTAGGAGTTGTGCTTGAGGAGGCGAATCGTCTCGGCGTCGACGAAGTCGCGGGCGTCGGCCGAGATCCGGTCGTAGGCGGCGCCGCGGGATGAGATCGCGACGGCGTTGCGGGCCGACATCGTCCAGAGCTTCAGCGCCTGGGCTGTGAAGTCGGGGCCCAGGTAGGCGCCGTGGCCGAGGATGGAGCCGAAGTCCATCAGGTTGCAGCGGCGGAAGAGATCCTGGCCCTGCTGGAGGCGTTCGGCGGTCGAGATGACGGAGCCGTCCGCGGCGACGATGCGCTCGGGAATGGGGGCCCGGTTCTTGTAGATCCACCAGCCGCCGAAGAGCAGACCGCTGAAGGTCGCGATCAGGACGGCGATGAGGATGTTGCGGAGTCGGGCAAGGGAGCCGGACGAGGGTGCGGTAAGAGACATGACGACCACCTCCGTAGTCGGTAAACGTTCACTCACTTGAGAGGGGATTGGAAAGCCTCCGGGCCGGCCGGAGGCGTCGATTCAGTCGAGCGGTTCGAGGGTCGAGGCAACGACGGCCCGGGTGGCCTCGCCAATCAGCCGGGCGAAGCGGGCGCGAGGCAGCTTGAGCACGCCGCGGCGGAGTGCCGTGGTGGCTCGGCTGGGCAGCCCGACGGGCATCAGGGCGAGCGCCAGCGGCTCGGCCAGCCTGCGCTTCTCGCAGGCAGCGATCTTCTGGAGAACTCCGAGGAACAGGTCTCGGGGCATGCCTGCCGGCTCGGCCTTGAGGTTCGAGAGATGGTGCAGTTCCATGATGAGGCGGAAGCTCTCGCCCTCTTCCAGGCCGAACTCCACGAAGCCCGTCACGAGCGCGTCGAGCTGGCGCCAGGGCTCCTGCTCGCGTTTCATGCAGCCGCTCAGCCAGCCGTGCAGGCGCGAGGCCTCGGCGGCGAACAGCTCGGTGACCAGCGCCTCCTTCGAGTCGAAGTGGCGATAGAAAGCGCCCTCGGTGACGCCGACGGCCCGGGCGAGATCTCGCATCGAGGTCCCGCGGACGCCGTTCTCCGAGATGAGCGTGCGCGCCGCCGAGAGGATCTCCTCGCGGCGGGTCCTGGCCGAATCACGGGCTCGGAGTCTGGCTGGTGTTCTGTTGGTTTCGGTAATCAATCGTTTACCTCCACCGGAAGCATACCGCTCGCCCGGTACGGATGTCAACGATCGTTTACTGAAATTTTCGGGGCGCGTCTCCGCTCAGGTCGTCCGCGGCGCGGCGGGACGGCTCGGCGTGACCGCGGACGGCCCGGGCTCGGCGAAGCGCGGTCCCGGGGTCCCGTGCTCGGTGCAGTAAAACGCTCCGTTGGCTCCGAAACGATAGGGCGAGGGGGCGCCCGGAACGGCCGCCGGGTGCGTGGGGATGGCCGAAGGCCCCCCAGAGCGCGCCAGCAGGGCGGGCAGGTCGGCGGGCGCGGTCTTCTGCAGCTCGGCCGGTCTCTCGTTCCGGAGCTTGGCGAGGGCGTCTATGACCGGCTGTTGAGCCTCGTAGCAAGCGCGCCGCACCGCAGTCTCCTCGGCGAACTCGCCGTTGAGGATGATGATGCCCACCACTCCCGCGAGAATCAGGCCGAGGGTGATCCAGGTCTTGGCTCCCGCGGGACGTGCCTTTCTTCTGCGCTTTCCCATACCGGCATCTTACGGGATCCCGCCGTGGCGGGCCAGGGGGCTTCAGTAGTCGATCGGATCGCCCATCGAGCAGTAGCCGTGCGCCTCGCGCTCCTCGCCGAGCACGTAGGGGTAGTGCACCTGATCGCGGATCACCTCGACCACGGCGTCCATCTCGAGCACCATCCGGCCGGCCTTCTTGCCCGGATAGCCGTCGGGCACGTCGGCCGGGTCGGCCAGCGAGACGATGCGCACCTGCACCAGCCCTTCGGGTTGCGGGGTCGCGGTGACCTCCTCGAAGGGCGTCAGTTTGAACGGTTCGCCCCCGATGCTCAGCCGGCGCTGCTGGGGGTCGAAGGCGTACTCCTTGCCGTCGATGAAGAAGAAGACGGTGGCCAGCGGGGTGCTGGGCGCCGACGGGGGGCTGACGAACACGGTGCGAGCCGACTTCAGGTCTCGGTGCAGTAGCTCGAACACCAGGTGGGCGCTGCGAAGCGAGTCGAGCTTGCGCTGACCGGTGACGACCTGCCGGCTGCCGCCGCTCCAGAATAGCCAGGAGCCGATGATGACCGCGCAGGCCACCAGCAGCGCCACGAGCAGCTCGATGAGCGTGAAGCCGGCGCGGCGGCGGCTCGGACCCGGCCTGGTGCGTCTGCTCACGAGCGCCAGGGCCTCCCGCCCGCCGACACGTTCTCCCGCCCCCTGAGCCGGATCAGCCCGTATTTCCGGTCCTTGCCGTTCGCCTTCCAGGAAACCGTGATGTCGAGCAGCAGCAGATCCTCCGCGGGGCGGGTCATCTTCAGGTGCAGACCGTAGCCGCTGCCGAGAGTGATGTCCTCGCGGTAGAGCTTCACCGTCTGGCCGGCCGCCGCCTCGCGGGCGAGCTGCACCGAAGCGGTCTCATCCCTCGGCACCATCCGGTCGAGCGCCTCGAAATCCAGCGCCAGCTTGTCTTCGAGGAACCGGCTGGCGAGCATCTCGGCCTGCACGTAGTCCTCGCTCATCATCGTCTCGCGGTTGCCCGTCGCCAGCATCGAGAGCACCGGGAGGCCCAGGAACGCCAGGATGGCGGCGGCCACGGTCACCTCGACCAGGTTGAACCCACGGCGGCGGCGCGTCATGGCTTCCACTTCACCTCCCGCCGGGAGATCCTCGGAGCGAGCGACGCCACATAGTGCTCGCGCTTCACGGCCGACAGGTCGCTGGGCCCTCGCCAGCTACCGGAGTTCCAGGCGTTGTCGTAGGAGACTGTCCCGCGCCACGGCTCGAGCGTTTCCGACTCCGGCGGCCGGGGATAGCGCAGCAGGATGACGCAGCCCTCGATGTTCGCCCCTGAGCCAGTCTCCAGCTTCTGACGGGCCACCAGCGCCGCCTGGATGGGCGAACCCGCGATGCGGATCGAGTCGCCGTGAACCACCAGCCGGTCGCGGCCCGGGCTGGTCATCGTCACCGCGAATCCTCCCGACTCGCGGCTCAGGATGAGCTGCCCCTTGAAGCCGTCGAGCGTCACCGTGGTCTCCTGAGGCTCCGCCGAGGCCGCGGCGCCCTCCTCGTCGTAGATGGCCATGTGGCCGCTGATGGCCGGCCACTTCCGCATCAGCTCGAGCGCTCGCTCGCTCGAGGGCATGTGATAGGCGAGCGGCATCACGGGAACTTCGGACTCAAAATGACGAGGGACGTCCACTCGCTCGGTGGTGATGCCCGGGACGGTGTGGGCTCTCAGGTGCGTGCTCAGGTCGGTCGCCTCGCTACGCATCGACTCGAAGATCTCGGCCAGCTCGTCGCCCAGGGCCACGATCCCACCGGCCCAGGCCGAGTGGGTGCCGCTGTCGAGCCAGCCGCTGGCCGCGGCCGACTCTAGCGGTTGCATCACCGACGG
>CAZSVK010000057.1:0-18752 GCA_964610245.1 uncultured bacterium | reverse complement strand
CGGGCCTCGGGGTCGGGCTCGGCCGTGTCCAGGTAGGCCAGGGCGGTGTTGGTCGTGCCGAGGTCGATACCGACGACGTAGCGGGATTCGATCATGATGAGACCTCCTGTGGCGGTACCGCGGCGCCGGGACGGGCCCCGATGGGTCCGCCGGCACGCGGCCGCCTCGTGGAAGAGGAGGCGCTGCCTCTGGGGCGGGCCTCGCGAACGAGTGACATTGCTTGCCGGAGGCCGGCAGGGTCACCGGATCTCGACTTCGGCCGGGGTGATGACCGACGCATCCTGGCCCGAGGGCGGAGGAGTGATGCGGATGGCGGACGCCGACCAGCCATGGTGGCGCAGGACGCCCTTGAAGGGGGGATCGCCGGCCACCTTGCCGACCAGCCGGATGGCCGAGGGGTCGAACCCCTCGTCGATGGTGACCTTGGAGCCCTCCTTCTCGGTCCGGACCGGGCCGATCTCGACCAGCTCCTTGATGACCTTCTGGCAGTTCTTGTGGATCGACCGGCAGGCGGCACCGACCTGGCTATCGTCGTAGGAGTCGATGTTCTCGAGCAGGAAGTCGACCAGACGGCCTTCCCGCTGCATGGCAATGAGCACCGCCAGCGAATAGGCGGTCAACTGGCGGTCGTACTCCGCCACGTTGCCCGCGAACTCGCCGTCGGAGAGGACGCGGAAGAAAGTCTTGATGGCTGTGAAAAATCGCATTGTCTTGCTTGTGGGTCGAATCATGGGACGAGGACCGAACGGTCCGTCCCGGGAGCCGGGCAGATGCGCGAGGGCAGAGCCCGGAGGGACGCGAGTAAAACACATCTAAAGGAATGAATTCAAGCCGGCCGCGCACCGGGGTGCGCACGCGGAAGGTGGGAATCCGCTCTGGTTCGAGTTCAGCCGCGGACGCTGTCCCCGGGCCCCTGCCAGGACCGGTGCCCGGCCCTGGACCCGGCAATGGCAGTGGGACCTGCGCATGCTCCTCGACGGCTGGCCAGCCAGATCGACTCACGCCGGTCATTGCCGGGTGCAGGGGGAGGCTCTCCCCCTGCTGGGGTTCGGGGCAAAGCTCCGACGGGGTGTGGGGCCTTGCCCCCATGACGGCACTCTGTGACATGCTCCCGCGCTGCAGGGCCTCACCGGACCAGCTTGCGCAGGAGCGGCTCGAGGGCCGTCCAGACGGTGGCGGCGACCCGCTTCTGCCCCTCGGCGTTGGGGTGCATCCCGTCGGGGAGGTTCACCGCCTGGACGCCGCCCACCCCCTCCAGGAGGAACGGGATGAGCGGCAGTCGGTGCTCCACGGCGAGCGCCGCGTACATCGCCTGGAAGCGCGCGGTGTAGTCGGGGCCGTAGTTCGGAGGCAGGCGCATCCCGGCGAGCACCACCGGGATCTTCCGCCGCTCGCACTCCCGAATGAGCTTGTCCAGGTTGGCGCGAGTGACGTCCAGGTCGAGGCCCCGGAGCCCGTCGTTGGCCCCGAGTTCCAGCACCAGCAGCTCCGCGCCCCCCGCGAGTACCCAGTCGAGCCGCTGAAGACCTCCGGCGCTGGTGTCGCCGCTAACTCCGGCATTTACAATCTCGAAAGGCAGCCCTGCCCGGACCACCTTCTCCTGGATCAGGGCCGGGAACGCCTGGGAACGGTCCAGATTGTGCCCCGCCGTGAGGCTGTCACCCAGGAAGACCACCCTCCGGGCCGCCGCCCGGGCAACCGCCGCCCCGGCGGGCGAGGGCCCGGCCTCGCGGCCGCCGTCGCCACAACCGGCGAGCAGGACGGCCACGGCCAGCAGGAGGGCCGGGCGAAGGCGTGAAGGCGTTGGCGGCATACGAAGTCCGGGAGCAGGTTCTTTCTACCACGAAGCGCTGGGAGCCGGGGCCCCGTCGTGTGTCCCCGGAGCCCGCAGCGTGCTTGCATTCGCCCCGCCCGCCGGCGGTACCCTTGTTCAGGGCCCGGCACCCGCGGGCCGGCTCCGGGAGCACCGATGGCCGCCCTCATCGAACTCAGACAACTCACCCACCGGCTCGCCAGCGGCGAGAGGATGCTGACCATCCTCGACGCGCTCGACCTGCGCATCCCTGCGCGCCAGTTCGCCTGCGTGATCGGCCCCTCGGGCAGCGGCAAGAGCACCCTGCTCGGGCTCGTGGCCGGCATCGACCGGCCGGCGTCAGGGCAGGTCCTGGTCGCCGGGCGCGACTACGGCACGATGTCGGAGGACGAACTGGCGGCCTTCCGGGGAAGCTCGATCGGAGTGGTGTTCCAGTCGTTCCACCTGATCCCGACCCTGACGGCGGCCGAGAACGTACAGGTGCCAATGGAGCTTCTGGGTCGCAATGGCGTCCGCGAGAGGGCCCTCGACCTGCTCGCGAGGGTCGGCCTCGAGGAGCGCGCGCACCACTATCCGGTGCAGCTCTCGGGCGGCGAGCAGCAGCGGGTGGCGCTGGCCCGCGCCTTCGCCAACGAGCCGCTCCTGCTGCTGGCCGACGAGCCGACCGGCAACCTCGACTCGGCCAACGGCGCCCACGTGATGGAGCTGCTGGAGCAGTTGCACCGCGATCTGGGAACCACGCTGCTCCTGGTGACCCACGAGGCGGGGCTGGCGGCGCGGGCGCAGCGGGTGCTGACGCTGGTGGATGGCAGGCTGACCGGCGACACCCTGCCGGACGCAGAGGCCGGCCCTTGAGTCTCGCGGTGAGCTGGCGATCCGGGTTGGTCTTCGCCGCTCGGATGGCGTGGCGCGAGTGGCGCGCCCATCCGGCGATGCTGGCCTTCCTGTCGGCCTCGGTGGCCCTGGGAGTGGCCGTCCTGATCGGCACCGGAGCGCTCTCGGAGGCGATGGAACGTACGCTCGAGGCGGAAGGCCGGGCCCTGCTCGGCGGGGATCTCGAGGTCCGCTCGCACGATCCGTTCCCGGCGGCGATCGACGAGGAACTGGCGAAGCTCCGGCGCGAAGACGCACAGCTCCTGCGGACCGTCGAGATGCTCTCCATGGTCTCCTGGGCCACGACCACCTCGGTGCGGCTCTGCAGCGTGAAGGCGGTTGAAGCTGGCTATCCGCTCTACGGCCAGCTCGCGACCCGTCCGCCGGAGGCGGCCGGCCAGTTTGGTCGCGGCCCGGGGCTGCTGGTCGCCCCCGCGCTCGCCCTGCAACTGGGCGTGAAACCCGGAGATCGATTGAAGGCTGGCCGCTCGACGCTGCCGGTGCTCGGCGAGCTAGCCACCGAGCCCGACACCGTGGCCGAACCGTTCCGGCTCGGCCCACGGCTGCTGATGCGGATGGCCGAACTGCCCGCGACGGGCCTGATGGCTCCCGGGAGCCGGGCTACCTACCGCGCACTCCTTCGCCTGCCCGCGGGCGTCGAGCCGGAGATTGCCGAGGCCCGCTTGAAGGCGCTCGCCGGCGATCGCGGCGACCTGGATCTGACCACCGCGAAGCAGGGTCCGGAGACCACGCGGCGTCTCGTCGGACGATTGCGCACCTTCCTGGAGCTGGCCGGGCTCTGCATGCTGCTGCTGGCCTGTATCGGCACCGCGGCGGCCATCCACACCTACGTTCAGCAGCGGCTCGACTCGCTCGCGGTCCTGCGCTGCCTGGGACTCACCGGGCCCCGTCTGCTGGGGATGATGCTCTTCCAGACGCTGGCCGTGGCGCTGACCGGCTGCGTGCCGGGAATCCTGGGGGGCATCGCCCTGGCCCGCGGGCTTCCACTGCTGTTGGAGGGGGTGCTGCCGTTCGAACTGCAGGCCTCGCCCGGGCCGGCGGTGCTGGCCCAGGCGCTCGCGATGTCGCTCGCCGTGACGCTGGCCTTCGCGCTCGTCCCGCTGTGGCGCCTGCGCGGGTTGCCGGCCGCGCGCATCTTCCGAAGGCAGGTCGAGGCCGGGACCCACGCCGGCTCGGGCTCCCTCACGACTCGCCGGACCGCGCTCGCGCTGGCCGGGTGCGCCGCCCTCCTGGTCTGGTGGCCGCAGGACGAGAGCCTCGCGACCGTGCAGTTCCTGGCCGGCTTCGGAGCGGCGTTCGCCGGGCTCCTCCTCTCGGCGCGCCTGGCTCTTCATCTGCTGAGGTCCCTCCCGGCGGCCCGGAGCTTCGAGCTGCGTCACGCTCTGGCCAACCTGCACAGACCGGGCAACCAGAGCACCTCGGTGGTGGTCGCGATCGGCCTCGGCGTCTTCCTCACCCTCTCGATGCGGCTCCTGGGCGAATCGATGCTGCACGAGATCGACACCGGCACTCGGCAATCGGCGCCGAACCTCTTCGTCATCGACATCCAGCCCGACCAGGCGGGCGGCGTCACCGGTCTCTTGACGCGCAGCGGCCACCCGGCCGAGGAGATGGTGCCGCTCGTTCGGTCGAGACTGGAGCGCGTGGCCGGCCGGACGATCCGCAGCCTCTACCCGGATCCCTCCACGGCGCCGTGGTGGGTCACCCGCGACTACTGGTTGACCTACCGCGACCGCCTCGGGGCCGCGGAGGAATTGCTGGAAGGCCGCTTCTGGAAAGGACCCGCCGTGCCGGGGGCCACGCCCGAGATCTCGCTGGAGGAGCGAACCGCCGAGAGGCTCGGCGTGGGGTTGGGCGACAGTCTCGCGCTGGACGTGCAGGGCCTGGAAATCACGGCGAAGGTCACGTCGCTCCGTCGCGTCCGCTGGACCAGCATGCGGCCCAACTTCTTCATCGTGTTCCAGCCGGGCGTGCTCGAGCGCGCTCCGCACACCTACTTCGCCGTGACGCGGGTGACCGAACTGGCGCGCCGCGTCGAGCTGACGCGAGACCTCGTGCGACTCCATCCGAACCTCACCATCATCGACTTCACCGACGCCGCCGGCATGGTTCGCCGGGTACTCGACCGCATCGGCTGGGCCGTCTGGCTGGTGGCTGGCCTCTGCCTGGGAGGCGGCGGGCTCGTGCTGGGGGCCTCCGTGCTGCTGACCCGTCGGCACCGTCTTCACGAGATGGCGCTCCTGAAGCTGCTGGGCGCGAGCCGGCCCCGGCTGCTGCGCATCCTCACCGCCGAGTACGCGCTTCTGGGCGCGCTCGCCGGGGCGGTGGGAGGCGCGGCGGCCCTGACCGTGACGCGCTACCTGGCGCTCCGGACGCTGGAGGTCTCGATCCCGGCCCCGCTGGCCTCCGCCACGCTCGCGGTGCTGGTCACGGCGGGCTTCGTCACCGTCTGCGGGACGCTCGCCAGCTACGGTCTCCTGCGGCCGCCCCCGTCGCAGATCCTGCGCACGGAATGACGCAATGACGCAATGACGCAGGTGCGTCAATGCGTCATCGCGCCGCCCGACGGGCCGTCAGCAGACGACATCCAGCTCGTTGACGAAGTTGATCGGCTTGCCGAGGCCCGCGAAGAAGTCGCGCACGCGGCGCACTCGGGCCATCCGCTCGGGGAAGGTGTTGGAGCCGTCTTCCATCGTCCAGTACTTCCAGTGCTCGTCCATGTCGATGCGCAGGCCGTACCGTTCGGGTTTGCGCTCGAGCGAGGTGCGCGGGCTGACTATCAGCGGATTGAGGTTGGCCACCTCGTCGATGTGGGGCGCCACCTGCTGCAGGAAAGCATTCGTCTCGGCGAACTCCTGCTCGCCCTCGCCCGGGAAGCCGACGATGATGTTGATGCAGACGCGAATGCCCGCGTCATGCGTCGCCTTGAGCTTCTCGAACGCTGCCCGGGAGCGGAACATCTTGTTCATCCGGGCGAGCACCTTGTCGGAGCCCGACTCCACGCCGTAGATGAGCCAGCTGCAGCCGGCCTGACGCATCTTGACGTAGAGGTCGGCGGGCATGTCGGCCCGCACGACGGCGTTGCCGCCCCAGCGAAGGCGGCCGCCGAGCCCGCTCTCGATCAGCCGGTCGCACAGCTCCGAGAGTCGCCCCAGGTCGCCGTTGACGATCTGGTCGTTGACCAGGAACATGTCGACCCCGTGACGCTCGCTGTTCGCGCGAAGCTCCTCCACGATCTGGGCCGGGGGACGATGGCGGTACTTGCGCCAGGAGATGGGATCGGTGCAGAAGGCGCACCGACAGATGCAGCCGCGGCTGAAGATGATCGGGAGCACCTGCCGGTCGTAGCCGGCCAGGTCGAGCCCCTCGTAGTCGGGGGACGGGATCTGGTCGAGGTCGGTGACCAGGGGCGGCAGACGGTACGGCGCCGGGTTGGGATACGGGTAGCTCACGACGCCGGGCACGGAGCCGGGCTCGTCCCCGCGGGCGAGCGCTTCGACCAGGGCGTCGAGCAGCACCTCGCCCTCGCCGATGCCGATGCAGTCGACGTCCTCGAAGTAGGGATAGTGCGAGTCGTCGATGCCGACGCCGGCCCGGGTGAGGCCGCCGTCGATCCGCACGCCATAGCGCAAGGTGCGATCGTTGTCGTTGACGCACAGCGCGAACCCCCCGAAGACGACCTTCGCCGCGGGCCGCAGCCGCTTGACCTCGCGGGCCAGCTCCATCGCCGATAGCTTGTTGTAGCAGTTCACGCTGAAGCCGACGACCGGCGCCTCGGCGGCAAGAATGCGGCGCAGCGACTCGTCGAAGGTGGCGGCATTGCGCTGCCGCCAGGCCTGGTAGAAGTCGAGGTCGATGAGACGGGCCGAGCCGAACCGGTAGAGCCCGCGGTCTTCGTCGGTCGAGTTCCGGTAGAACAGGAGGTTCAGGTCGAGCGCTTCCACGCTCTTGCCCCGCACCTCGAGATAACGCTTGAGATAGGCCAGGCCGATGGGCGGCACCTCGGCCGACCAGGGCGGACACAGGACCAGCGCGACGTCTTTCATCGATTCGAGGCGAGACCGGCCCTCGTCGGCCGGCGGTCGCCCCACCAACATACGCTACCCCCGGCCGGGATGGCCATTCCCGGCCGCCGGCGGAGTATCCTTCGAACAGAGGAAAGGCGAGACCGGCAGGAATCCACGTTCGCCCAGAGGAGCGCCCGCGGGGCGCGTCTCGAGGGGCGCCAAGGAGACTGAGAAGATGCGACTGCGACCGCGTTGGCCCTTCACCAGGCGAACGACCGTGCTGGCGGTCCTGGCCGCCGCCCTGCTGGCGGTGCCGGTGACCTGCGATTCCTCTTCGCCAGGGCTCAGGCAGCTCTCCGACACCCCTCCCGGCGCCGGCGTGGGCCGGATCCGGTACGGGCCCGGCGATTACGAACGCGTCCTGCGCATTGGTGAGACCAAGCGCCGCTACGAGGTGCACGTTCCGCCCTCCTACGACGGCCGCAATCCGATGCCGCTCGTCCTCGACTTCCACGGGGGCGGCGGAAACCCGTCGGCGGCCCGGCGTGGCACGAAGATGGACGCCAAGGCCGATTCGGCCGGATTCCTCGTGGTCTATCCGGCCGGTTCCGGCCGGTTCGAGAATCGCTTGCTCACCTGGAACGGCGGGCTCTGTTGCGGTTACGCCGCGTCGCAGCAGGTCGACGACGTGGGATTCACCGAGGCGGACCTGACCGACGTGCAGCTCTTCTTCGAGGTCGACCCGCACCGCATCTACTCGACCGGCCTTTCCAACGGCGCGATCATGAGCTATCGCCTCGCCTGCGAACTGTCTCACCGGCTCGCGGCGATCGCCGCCGTCTCGGGCCCGCTCGAGTTCCTCCGGTGCAACCCCGAGCGGCCGGTGCCCATCCTGCACATCCACGGCACGGCCGACCAGAACGCCCCCTACGACGGCGGCACCGGTTCACACTCCATCACACGCACCAACTTCAACTCCGTGCCCGACACCATCCGCCGCTGGGTCGCCTTCAACAAGTGCGAGCCCATCCCGGCCACCGAGCGAAAGGGGCGCCTCCGGATCGATACCTACCACCCCGGGCCGGGCGGTGCGGAGGTCGTCCTGATCACCATCGAGGGGGGCGGCCACGTCTGGCCCGGAGGTGACGGGCTGCTGCCTCGTTTCGTCGTGGGCCAGGACGTCAGCGGCCTCAACGCCGACGACGCGATCTGGGAGTTCTTCCAGAAGCACCGGTTGCCCTGAACCGCGGTGGTCCTTCGAAACGCTCGCCTGCGGCCGGCTGCTCAGGACGAACGGCCGGACAGCTAGCGGTTCCGCAGGTCGTCCAGCGCGGGAGGCGCCTCCGGGCGCTCGACGGGCAACTCCTTCTCGGCCTGGAGCCTCGCCGCCTTGATGCGGGCGCGCACGCCCAAGATCCACTCGTTGTCGAGCGAGTTGAGCTGTTCGAGCAGCTCGACCATGCCCCGCGGCGGATGCAGGCCGAGGCTGTGATCGTAGAGCTGCTGCTTGACCCAGTAACGGTTCTCGGGCCACTTGACGACCTTGCCGTCGAAGTAAGCCGCCGCGCTCATGTTCGCGGCCGAGAGCTTGGTCGCGCGCAGGTTCTGGAAGAAGCCGCTGGTGAGGTCCTCAGGCGGCAGGATGAACCGATCGCCGTATCGCTCGGCGTCACCCTTCTTCTTGATGTAGGCCTTCGCCATCTTCTCGTTGAAGAGGGCCAGCGTGTCGACCGTCTGGAACATGTCGCCGATCACGTCGCCCATGTAGTAGCCGGCGACCTCGAACGACTTGGTTCTCGGATAGCGGGCGATCCCCAGGAAGCCCTCCTGGGGATTGAGCATGAGGTCGGCCCAGATGGAGTTCCGGGCCTCGTAGGCCAGCTTCTCGTCGGAGCCGGCCGGAGCATCCTTGTCGACCAACAGGAAATCGTAGGCATGCTGCAGTTCGTGGATGAGCGTGTTGATGTTGGTCGTGCTCATGTCGAACTTCATCCGGTTGGAGCGCTCTGCCTTCAACTCCGTCGGGATGTAGAGGCGCTTGAGGATGTAGCCGTACTCGGCCTCCTTGGTGTCGTTAGGCTCGCGATAGACGATGGTCACCTTGGCCGCGAGCTTGCGCACCGTGGCCGTCCGCAGGCCGATCGACTCCAGCCGCCGGAAGAACGGCTCGGGGTCGGCCTTCGGCGCGGCCATCAGGGCGGAACCGATCGCCGACAGCAGGAGGAGCAGGGCAGATTGCCAGATCGCAAGACGCTTCATGCCCATGATTCTGACGACGATGCGGCCTTTGGTCAATGGAGCAGGCGCTGGCGGTCCGGGGCCGGAGGGTCACCTCCCGCCCACGGCGGGAGCGCTTCTCTCGTCGCCGCGCGTGGTCGAGGCCCCCAGTCGCAGGAGTCCACGGCGAGCCTCGGCGGGATCCGCGGTCTGGAGCTGCCCGTAGGCCTCGCGGGCCTGCCGGTCCAGCCCGACGTCGACGAAGAGCTTGGCCCGCAGGGTTTGCACTCGGGTCAGCAAGGGCGAGGCGGAAGGGGTGAGCGCCAGGGCTTTCTCGATGTGGGCCAGCACCACCTGCGCGCGAGGCCTGTCTCGCTGGGGCAGCGGGCCGAACTTGACCTCCGGCAACATGCGGTCCTCGGCCCGGGCGAGGTTCAGCCAGGCCTCGGCATCTCTGGGGGCGTTGAGGACGGTCCAGCGGGCCATCCGCAGGGCCACGTCGTGGGCGCCGATGCTGCGCGACCAGTCGCCTATCAGGTTCCACAGCTCGGTCCAGCCGGGTTTGACGCGGTTGGCCCGGTTGAAACCCTCGCGAACCTCGCGGCGAAGGCTGGCCACCGGGGTCCGGACCAGCTCGTCCTCCCAGAAGCTGCTCGCAATCGAGATGGCCGCCCCCTTGCCGAACTGCTCGCGGATGTGGAGCGTGCCGAGCAGGATGCGCAGGTACTGGAACCAGGCGTCGCTGCAGAACGGATGCTGACGGACCAGCTCGCGCATCAGCTTGACCGCCCCCAGCAGCCGGCTGTCGCGATAGACGACCCAGACCGATTCGATCCGGGAAGCGGTGGGGCAGTCGCCGTCCTGGCGCGCCTGTTTCCAGTCGGGAGAGGGTCCCGGGAAGCGCTCGAGCCGGGAGAACTCCAGCGTTACCGAGAGCGACATCCTGACCTGCTTGACCGGCAGCTCGATCCGGTATCGATTCCAGCCTTCCGAGAGCATCCGGGCGGGCACCGGCACAGACCACTCCGCGAGGCCCGTGGCAGGGGTCTCCCCCACCAGGGGCAGCTCACCGGCGGACCCCTCGCCCCCGGTCTCGAGCGAAACCCTCACGTGGCCGTCGATGCCGGGGGCCTTCTCGCCGACCGGCCGGATCGACAGGCGCGGGCGCTGGCAGCTCTCCGGGTCGAGCACGAAGACCTCGGCGCTGAACTGCGTGGTGGCGGCGTCCTCGCCGGAGGCCACCCGCTCCACGGCGGCGCCCGCGCGGCTCTCCGCGGCCAGGAGGCGGGCCAGCTCGGGCAGGGGATCGGCGCTGGCGGCCCGGTCGACGGCCCGGTCGACGGCAGAGGAGAGATCGAGCTGACCGGCAGCGCCGGAGGTATCACCGGTGGCAAGCGACGCGGCGCCCGCGGGCGCTCTTCGGACCAGGGCCGAGACTCCCCATCCCAGCGATGCGAGGACCACGAGCAGGAGGAGGGCCCCCGCGGCAAGGCGGACCGGGGGGCGGGCGGGCTCGGGCGTGGGCACGGAAGGGCGGCCTGACGGAGAGCGCGGTCTGGCGGAGCCCGAGACGGAGGGGACCCGGCGCTGCCCGGGGATCGATGCCGACGAGCGCCCCGCGGCCGGCAGCTCTCCCGAAGAGCCCTCGCGCGCCGGCCTGACTCGTCCGGAGGGCCGCGAACGCTGGGCGGAAGGCAGCCCGGGGTCTGCCCCTCCGAGAGCGCGGCTATCGGCCAGGAACTGCAGGGCCTCCCTCGCCGATGGGAAGCGCTGGTCGCGGTCACCGGCCGACAGTCCATCGAGGAGCGTCTCGAGCACCCTGGGCAGTTCGGGCCGCAGCGCGGAGAGCCTGGGCAACTGGGGCAAGGGATGACCGGCGGCCAGGGGCATCAGGACGTCGCCGGAGTAGGGCTTGCGACCGGAGGCAGCCTCGAACAGGGTGATGCCGAGCTGATAGAGGTCGGTGCGTTGATCCGCCTCCTCGCCCCGGAGAGACTCGGGCGCCATGTAGGGGAGCGTGCCCATGACCTGGTTGGCGGCGGTCAGCCCGGTCATATCGAGCTGCTTGGCCATGCCGAAGTCGGCCAGCTTGGCCTGGCCGTCCTCGCCGAACAGGATGTTGCCCGGCTTGAGATCTCGGTGCAGGACCCGCTCGTCGTGGACGGCGGCAAGGCCTTCGCAGAGTTCCTGGGCCAGCGCCAGCAGGGACTCGGCCGGAAGCCCGGTCTCGCCGGCGGCCTGCTCGGCCTCGATGCGAGCCGCCAGGCTGCCGCCCGTCAGCAGCTCCATGCAGAAGTACGGCGGCTCGTGGTCGAGGGCCTCCTCCAGCACCCGGACGACCCCGCGGCTCCGGATGCGGGCGAGCGACTGCACCTCGCGGCGGAACCGCTTGAGGCCCTCGGTCTCGGAGCAAGCGCCCTGCATCAGCACCTTGACGGCCGCAGGGACGCCGGTGAATTCGTCGACGGCACGATAGACGACTCCCATCCCTCCGTAGCCGAGAAGGGCCTCCAGGCGCCAGTTGCCGAGGAGTTCGCCCAGGGCCGGGACCTGGGGCCGCAGGCTCCGGGTGTCGAACGAGTCGTCCATTTCGAGGGCGACTCGCTCAGTTGGAGCCGGGCTTCAGATCGAAGACCTCGAGAGGCTCGGTCTTGCCCTTGACCTGGATGGTGCGGAAGCTGCCGTCGAGAGTCATGAGGTCCTTCACGGCATCGTAGACCCGGCGGGAGAGGAGGACGCCCCCGGGCTCGCAGTTCGATTCGAGCCGCTGGGACATGTTGACGGCGTCTCCGATCAGGGTGTTGTCCCGGCGCAGATCCGAGCCGACGTTTCCGTGGATCGAGCGACCCTGGTGGATGCCGATGCGGACCTTGAAGGGGGTGTCGAGGCGGCCGATCTCGCGACAGATGCAGAGTGCCGCTTCGACGGCGTCCTGGGGCACCTCGAACGTGGCGAAGATGGCATCGCCGATGTACTTGTGCACGTCGCCCGAGTTCTCGTAGATGATGTCGGTACAGGGGCCGAAGATGTCGTTGAGCGAGGCGACGACCTCCTGAGGGGTGTGGCTCTCCGAGTAGGTGGTGAACCCCTTCACGTCGAGGAACAGGTAGGTGAGGTTGACCAGTTCGTCGGGGATCTCGACGATCTCGTCGGAGCCGGCGGCCTTGCCGGCCTTGTTCCAGGTCGAGCGTGGCGTGTACTGCTTGATGACGCGCTGCAGCCGCAGGTTTCGCTGGTTCAGTTCGCTCAGGCGCAGGTTGGCGGCGCGGAGCTCGCTCGTAACGTCGATATTCTCTTTGTTCACCTTGAGCAGCACGCGCTCGCGCAGTTCGAGCTGACGCTCGGATTCTCCGATCTGGCGCTCGAGCCTGGTGATCTGCTGCCGCGCGGCCTCGAACCTCTCGTCGAGGGGCAGCTCCGGGGCGTCCGGAGCGGCTGCTTCCGTGCACCCGTCGCAGGCCTGGACGGGGGTGCTGCTGTCGCCGACGACCAGCAGGCTGAAGGTCTCGCCCACGACGCAGGAGCCCCGCGCGGCCGGCAGGAGAGCGTCTCGCTGCTCGGCGGGATCTCTCAGGGGCACGAACTCGGCGGCGCCGTAGCATCCGATGAGAGGGACTCCCTCGCCGAAGACCTCGGAGAGAATCTGGGCCTCCTCGTTGACGCGGTTGCCCAGGAAGGTCAGCCGGGCGGCGCAACTGGTGGCCAGCATCAACCGGGGATGGAACTCGCCCAGGGCGACGCGGGCGTTGTAGGCCGACTCGCGGCAAGCCCGGATGATCTCGTTGCGCGCGAAGTGCGCGAGCATCACGGTGCGGCCCTCCATCGAACCGGTCGGGTAGAAGCCGATGCGGCCGCGCTCGCGGTCGATGAAATAGGGCGCGACGGCCAGCGTCTGGTTGAACCCAGGCTGTTGCACGAGGAACGGGTAGGTGCGCAGAACTGGGCCCACGTCCTCCACCCGGCGGCCGGTGTACTTCTCGTAGAAGTCGAAGACGGGCTCGCCGTTGACCTCGTGGACCCAGTGGCCCTCGGCGCGTGTCACCGGCATGGGAGCGCTGATCGGCTGCAGACCGTGGGAGACGGCGGTGGCCACTCGGAGGTTGGGGCTTTCGAGGCTGAGCAGCAACAGGACAACGCCTTCCTTGACGAGTTGCCCGCCCCAGTACTGGTAGGAAGGTCCGTAAACCTCGGGCTGGAGTTCGACGGGGCCGGAGCCGCCGCCGAAGAGGAGCGTGGTCTCGCCCAGCACCTCCTTGATCGTCTCGACGACGAGGTTGCTGTGGCCCAGTTCGGCCGAGCAGTAGACGAGCGCCACGTCGAAGGAGCGTCCCTTGAGTTCGCGGAGGCAAGCGTTGGCGACCCGGAAGGCCGCGCGCTTGGGAGACACGCCGTACGCCTCGGCGGCAGAGGCGAAGCGGAACTGGCCCTCCATCACGGCCACGGTGACGCTCTGTTCGTGGAAGCCCGAACAGCTCATCTCGCCTACCGACGTGGACCCGCAGACCGGGATGGGGCCGAGCGCCTCGGAGACGCCACGAAAGACCTCGGACAGATCGTAGGCCGAGCTGGCGAACGCAAGCGCCAGCTTGCCTTCCCGGTTCCCTGCGAGGGCCTGGAGGCCGGCTTGACGGCCGGCCTCGTAGGCATTCGGGGCAGTGCTGCTTCCGACGGTGGCGTTGAACGAAGCGGCCATTGGGGGCATCTCCAATCCCTGCATTTCGGAGCCCGAGCGGCTCGAGTCACGATATCGCTTGGCGGCGTCCGGCGCAAAGCTCGACAAATTCGGCAGGTCTCGACAGGGTTCTGGAAGGGGGCGAGTCTATCTGAAGAAGGCCCGGCCGGCAGCCGCGGGAGCGTCCTCGACCGGGGAGGGTCTGTACAGGTCCGGCTGGTTCCTCGTCCCGTGAGGCTTCCGGCGAGGGGCCAAGCCCGGGAGCGAGATGACGGCCCCGGAGGAGGCCGGGGCCGGAGGCCTTCGGCGTGCTCGAGGTCACGTTGACAAGCGAGTGGACATGGCAGTACATGTCACCTCCACTAACAAGCCATGGCAGGCGGCATCCTGCTCCGCCGGGAAAAAGCGATGGCGATCAGGTCGGGAGGTACTCATGCGTCGGTTCGGATTCGCGATGTTTGCGGCGGTTCTGGTTCTCTCTCTCACGGTCGGCAGCGCCTACGCTGATTGCGGCAAGTGCGCCGCCAAGGCCGGTTGTCAGTCGGCCGAGCAGGCCGCCCCGGCCTGTGCGGGCTGCAACAAGGCCTGCGCCCCGAAGGCCGAGAAGGCTTGCGGCGGCTGCCAGAAGGCTTGCAAGAAGGTCTGCGCTCATCGTCTGCACTGCGTGGCAGGCGGCGGCCAGCACTTCAACCTGAAGAAGGACTGCCAGGCCCCCTGCGAGGGCAAGTGCACCTCCTGCAAGTGCGAGAAGGCATGCGATCAGGCCCACCTCTGCGGCGAGCCGCACAAGAAGGGCGACGATCATCACCAGTGCTGCAAGGTCAGCCTCTTCTTCGGCTGGCACCACCACGGCTGCTGCGGCTGCAACAACCACCGCGGCGCCTGCGCCAAGCCCGCCGGCGAATGCGCCTGCGCCAAGGTCCACGGCTGGTACAAGTGCGACCACCGCCACGTCACCGCGTCGGAAGCCACGGTTCGCTGAGCCAGTTCTTCCATCAGTCTCTTTCGGCGGCCACGGCCCGGACCCCGGCAGCGGGGCTCCGGCCCGTGGCCGCCGTCTTTCTGCCGGAATCCCGATCGAGGTAAACCTCCGGTCCGTTTTCGCATAGAGTCCCGGTGACGGGCGATCGACGCCCAGGAGGATCGTACAGATGCGCTCGCCCACGGCACTCTCGATACGCAGCCCCCTCGCGGCCTTCGGCTCCTGCCTGGCGCCCGTCCTGGCCGCCGCGCTCTGGCTCACGCCGGCGGTGTACGCCCAGGTCGAGGACGTGCTCCCCGCCGAGCCCCCGAAGCGGCCAATCCTCCGGCGCATCCAGGACCTGACCCAGCCCAGGCCCGCCCCGGCGCCGGGCAGCCCGTCCGCACCCAGGCCGCTGGTCGGCCAGCAACTCATCAAGTACGGCAATCCCGTCGTGTTCGGACGCGAGGTCCAGCAGGGCTACGCGAACCGCGAGTTTCTGAGCACCCACGGCACCGTCCACCCGAACCCGGGCGACGCGATGCTGCACTCGCTCGCACCCAGCCAGGGCAGGGCCAACACCCGGGCCGCCGTGCGAGGTGGGCTCGATCCGGCCAACGTGGCGCTCACTTTCGGCATCCCCATCGCCCAGGAGGCGGTCCGGCAGATGGTGCAGGACGGCCGGATCAATCCGGCAGAGATGGGGCACAACGTCCGGCCCGCGGCCCTCGGCGGCGGCTTTGCGGGCGGCGTGGCGGGCATGGTCGCGGGAGCGGCGCTGCAGTCGGCCCTGGCCTCGGCGTTCGGGCCAATGGGGACCGTGGCCGGTTTCGTCGCCAAGCCGTTGCTCGCCTGGGGAGGCGGCCTGCTCGGCGCCAACCTCGGGGAGAACGCGGCCCATGGAAACCTCAGCCTCGGCGACGCCTTCCGTCAGAGCGTCGCCAGTATCCAGCCCGGCCGTGACCTCGGTTCGGTGCTGGGCGGGACCGTGGGAATGGTGGTCGGCCAGGCGCTGATCCCGGTCCCCGGGGTCGGCGGCTTCGTCGGCAGCATGGTCGGCACGATGGTCGGCGGCTGGCTGGGCGCCCGGCTCTTCGACAAGCGGCCGCCGGGAGACCGGAGCGACAAGCTGATCCAGCAAGGCGTGAAGGGGCTTTTCCAGAAGACGCCCACGCCGGGCCTCCAGACCGGGCCGGGCTCGTACCAGCCGATGCAAGGCCTGGCCACCGGCGGGAACTGAGCGGAATTCGGGACACACGCCGAAACCCAATTGGCTGGGCATCCCAAGAACCCAGCCGGCTTTGACACCAGCCAATTGGATTTCGGCGTGTGTCCCGAATTCCTACCGCCGCTGGAACAGTCCCAGCAGGAAAAGGTGCAGCCGCACCCACGCGGCCAGGACGATCGCGAGCAGCAACAAGCGATAGGCGGCCCTCGTGGGCCGGGACAGACCTCCCCCGTACGGAGAGGCCGGGCGAGTCCAGGCGTCGCGCGCTTCTCGCTTCAGCGAGCCCAGCAGCGACGCGCAGCTGGGCATGCGCACCCGCGGCCCTTCCTCCGATAGCGAGGTGGCCGCCCCGCGAACCGGCGCGGTCGAGCGTCGCTCCAGTTCGGCCACGAGATCGTTCAACGCCCGGTAGGCGCCACGATTCACCAGGTCGACCGCGAGACCGGCGCTCTGGCCGGCGGAGATCGCCGCTCCGGCATCCGCATCGCCGGCCGGCCCGTCGGCCACGAGCCCCCGCGCCGCTTCGAGCAACCGCGCGCAATCGCTCCAGCGCTCGCCCATGACGAGCATGGCCAGGATCCGTCGTAGGCTCGCCTCTCCGACTGCCGGCATCGAGGGGCGCCTGCCGCCCGTCGCCGCCGCAGCACGGGCCATTCCCTTCAGCGCCTCGGGCCCGCCTGGCGCCAGATCCCAGGCCCGCGCGAAGGCCGTCGCCGCCTCGGAGAACCGCCCCAGCCGCTCCAGGGCCGACCCACGAGCCAGCCAGCCCCAGGCAGGACAGTCGGCCGCGGCCGTCGCCCGCTCCAGGTCGGGAAGCGCCTCCGCGGGCCGGCTGGCCGCGAGCGTGGCCCATCCTCGCGAGGCGAGCGCCCTGCCGTCCGCGGGCTCCGATCGTGATACGGCGGACGCGATCGCTTCCAGCCGGGCGGTGTCCGAGGAGATCCGGGCGACGTGCATCGCAACGATCCGAACCGCAGGATGGTTGGCCAACTCCGGTTCGAGCCCATCCAGAGCGAGCCAGGCGGAGGCAGGATTCCCCTCGCCGACCGCGACCACGGCCGTATCCAGCACGGCGAGCAACTGCTCCGCATCCCCTCCCGCGAGAGGGGCCGGGTCCGGCGGAGGCTCGCCCTCACGGGCCAGCGCGCCCAGCGCGTTGACGCGCGTCTGCAGCGGCTCCCCGGCCTCCAGCCCGGCGAACCTGCGGAGTTCCTCGAGGATCTCGGCCGCCTGCAGGAAGCGCCCCCGACGCATCTCCTGCTCGAGCCGCACCACGATCCCTTCCGCCAGCCGGCCGGGCGCGTCGAGCGCCTTCAGGATCAGCCGCGGCTCGCTCGTCTCTCCCGCACGCTGCGCCCATCGCTGGGGCTGCGCGAGCTGGACCGCCCGCTCGGGATCGGTCCAGGCCAGCCACATGCCGGGCGGCAAGCGGACCCCAACCCCCTCCATGGTCCGTTCGGGCTGAGCCTGTCGAAGCCCGCCCCCGCCAGCGGCAGACTCCGGAGCGAACGCGTCCAGCCAGTCCTCGGCGGCCCAGTACCAGGGAGCGAGGCTGCCGGGGCCCCATCCGCCCGGGCCGAAGAGCGATCGGGCCGCGGCCAGCCGTCTGACCGCTTCGGAACGCTCGCCACGCCGGAGCGCCTCCACGGCGGCCAGGGCCCATCCCCGGGCCAGGTCGGGGGCGCCGCGGCCGCGACGTGGCCTCGACGCGGCGCGGATTGCCGCGAGCGTCCCGTCGCCGGGGAATCGCCCGGCCGCCTCGGCCAGGAGGCTCTCCACGGCGGCCACCCCGTCCCGGGCCGTGCAGGCGCGCAGGCAGGCCGCCCGGTAGGCGGAGAGCGCCTCCGCTTGATGTCCGGCCACATGCGCCGCCCGCGCCCTGGCCAGCTCCGTGGCAAACGCGGGACCGGCCAGCGCCAGTTCGAACCAGGCCGCGGGCACCTCGGGGACGGCCGGTTCGGCCCTGGCCCTGGCGAGGCACGCACGCGCCGCGGCCGGGTGGTCGGAGAGCGCCTCGAGCCGGGCGGAGGCGAGCCATCTCAGGGCCCGCTCGCGGGCCGGCGAGGACGGCGCGAGCCCGGGAACCGGAAACTGGCGGGACAGCTCGAAGCCGTGCTCTTCCATCAGTTCCAGCCAGTAACGCAGACGTTCCGCGGCCTCGGGGGAAGTGGGCTGCAAGGCCCAGGCGCCGGCCAGGACTCGCACGTTCGTGCCGCGGCCGCCCACCGCCGGGTCCCAGGTCACGCGCGCCGGCCCCAGCGCCCCGGGCTCGCTCAACCGCAGCAGCAGCGGATCGGCCGGGACGCGATCGACCGCCTCGGCGAACCGTTCGAGGGAGACCGGCGCCACCGGCGGAGCGGCCGCCGCGACAGGCCCTCCCGCGAGGACCACGGACGCCACGAACGCCAGGAGCGCCGCGCGCTGGCCGGTCATGCTCCGCCTCCCAGGGCGAAGAAGGTCCACATCGCCAGGTTGTGCAGCCCGTGGGCCAGGATGGCCGGCCGCAGCGAGCCCCGCCACTCCACGAGCATCGCCAGCAGCAGCCCCATCGCGAAGAGCACGGGGAAATGGGCCGCCGGGTGCAAGAGCCCGAAGGCGAGCGCGCTGAGCAGCACGGCCACCCGGTAGTCGTGCGGCTGAAGCAGCCGGATGCCCCGGTAGAAGAGCCCCCGGAAGAACGCCTCTTCGGCCGCGGGCGCCAGGAATCCCACGAGCAGCGTCATCAGCACCGGCGACATCGGCAGGCCCGCGACCATCTGGCGCATCGTGCGCACGCTCGAGGCAAGGTCGTCACGCGCGAGCCAGCCCAGCCGCGTCATCCCATAGGAGTAGGCGAGCGACGCCCCCACGGTCAACGTGGCGAGAGCGCATGCCCAGCCCAGGTCTCCGCGCCACGAGTGGGATGCCTTCGACGCCGGGAGCCGCCGACGCCTCCGCCAGATCGCAGTGGGGCGCGATCC
>CAZSVK010000056.1:0-18863 GCA_964610245.1 uncultured bacterium | reverse complement strand
TCTGGTAGGGTCTGGGACGAAGTCCCAGCTTCAACACTCCGTACGATACCTGCCCTCTTTCGCAACCTCGCCTGCCTTCGCGCGGTAGATAGGATTGCGGTCCGGTGGCGTCCGGGCGGTGGTCTTTCGTTCGTGAGAGCCATGCAAACGCCCGGCTAGACGCCCCGATCGCCCCATCCCCGCTTCAGACTTCTCCAAGAACTGTTTCCCTGTGTGCCTCAGGAGGCAATCGTGACCACCCCCACCCGTCTCGCGACCGCGCTGCTGGCTGCCACCATCCTGACGACCGCGGCCCAGGCCGCGCCTCTCTCGGAAAGCCTCCAGAAGGCCCTCGACCGGGCCGGCAGCCAGGGCACGGTTCGCATCCTCGTCCAGCTGAAGGACGCCGAGAAGATGCTCTACGGCGCCTCGATGGCGGCCGGAGACTCGGCCGGTCGCCTGGCCCGCATGAAGACGATGCGGGGTCTCTCCGCCCATAGCCAGAAGGCGTTCCTCGATGAGTACCGCACCGTGGGCATGATGGGCGCCGGCGGGGGCAACAAGCTCCGCACCTACTGGCTCGCCAACGCCGTGGCGCTCGACGCCGACCGCGCAACGATCGAGAAAATCGCCGCGCGCGACGACGTGAAGGCGCTCGAACTGAACGACAACATCCCCGCTCCCAAGGTCACGCCCTCCACGCTCAAGGTCGTGCCCGGCGACTACACCTGGGGCCTCAATCGTATCCACATCCCGGAAGTGCGGGCCCTGTATCACCTGACCGGCGCGGGCGTTCGGGTCGGCCACCTCGATAGCGGCGTCACCGGCAATCACCCCGACCTCAAGGGCAAGGTTGCGCTCTTCAAGGACTTCAGCATGAAGCAGTCGCCCGTGGCCTACGACGACGGCGGCCACGGCACCCACACGGCAGGCACCATCGCCGGCGGCAATGCCTCCGGCAAGTACATCGGCGTGGCGCCCGACGCCAAGCTCATCTGCGGCAAGATCTTCGGTGAGAGCGGCGCCTCTCGCGAGGGCATCCTGCAGGCCATGGAGTGGGTCGTCGACCCTGACGGCAATCCCGAGACCGACGACGGCGCGCAGATCGTCTCCAACTCGTGGGGCAGCGACAATCCCACGAACACGACCTTCTGGGAGGCGGTGAAAAAGTGGGTCGCGCTCGGCGTGTTCCCCAGCTTCGCTTGCGGCAACAGCGGCCCCAACACCGTCGGCACGCCCGGCGGCTTCCCCTTCAGCTTCGCGGTGGGCGCGGTCGACCCCGGTGACGGCTGCAGCGAGTTCAGCAGCCGCGGGCCCGTGACCTGGGCCGGCCAGCAGTACCTCAAGCCCGACGTGGCAGGCCCCGGCTCCAGCATCCTCTCGGCCTGGAACACCGGCAACGGCTACAACGCCATCCAGGGCACCAGCATGGCCTGCCCCCACATCAGCGGCGTCGTCGCCCTGATGCTCCAGGCCAACCCGAAGCTCACGATCGAGCGCATCCGCCAGATTCTCGAGGAGACGGCCGACGACCGTGGCGACCCCGGCAAGGACAACCTCTACGGCTCCGGCATCGTCAACACCTGGAAGGCGGTCGCGCAGGTCGTCCCGAGCGGCGAACTCGCCGGCGTCCTCAAGGGTGACGGTGGGCAGCCGATCAAGGGCGAAATCGTTCTTCCCGAGGCCGGCCTCACTGTTCCCACCGCCGACGACGGCACCTTCAGCATCCCGGTTCCGGCCGGCACCATCAAGGTCGTGGGCCACGCCTTCGGGATGAAGGACGTTCCCTTCACCGCGAAGGTTGTCGCCGGCGAGGCCACCTCCCACGAGTTCACGCTCGAGAAGGCGGCCGAAGGGCTCGTGGCCGGCACCGTGGTCAACAAGGATGGCAAGGCGCTGAAGGCGATCGTCACCTTCCCGGGCACCAGCCTGGCCGCCATCGAGACTGCCGCCGACAGCGGCTCTTTCAAGGCGACCGTTCCCCAGGGCCAGTACACGATGATCGTTCGCTCTTTCGGCTACGAGCCCAAGGTCTTCGAGGGGCTCGCCGTCGCCGCCCAGGGCGAAGGCATGAAGATCGTTCTCGAGAACCTACCCGGGATTCTCGTCCTCGACGACGACGGCCACGACAAGCTCGAGAGCTACATCACCGACTCGCTGAAGCGGGCCGGCCGCAAGTTCTCCGTCTGGAGTCAGGCCGATGCCGGCCCCGCGCCGGCCGACGTGCTCATCCAGTACCCGATCGTCATCTGGCACACCGGTTTCGACTACCAGACCACCTTCACCGCCCCCGAGCAGGCCGCGCTCAAGGCCTACCTGACCAGCGGCGGCCACCTGCTGCTCTCCAGCCAGCTCGGCGCCGTGAATCTGCGGGCCTCGCCGCTTCTGGCCGAAGTCCTGCACACCAAGTTCGTCGGCGTGATCAAGCGGGCCCAGACGCCGGTGCCGCCGGTCGTCGGCGTCGACGGTGACCCGGTCTCCGCGGGGCTCAAGTTGCTCATCAACAACGACGGCTCGCAGAACAACCAGGAATACCCGACCATCGTACTGCCGACCGACTCGAAGGCCGTCGCGTTCCTCAACTACGAGGGCGAGCAGCGCGGCGCCGCCGGCCTCCGCATCGAGGACGGGGCCGCCAAGGTCGTCTACACCTGCTTCGGGCTGGAAGGCGTCGGCGATGCCGACTCCCGCGACGCTTTCATCAAGAAGGCGCTCGACTACCTGGCCCCCCGTGCCGAGGACGCCCTCGCCCGGGTCGAAGCGGTCGACTCCATGCGCACGTCACTGCTCGCCAGCCGGTCGCCCGAAGCGGCTTCGTACTTCGAGTACGAGACCTACTTCGTGACGAAGGCCGCCGCGGCTCTCTCCCAGGCCGAGAACGCCGAGGAACTCCTCGGCAAGGCGGTCGCGACCGGCAAGGCCGCCGACGCCATGCGGTCGATTCGACGGGCGGTGCGTGCCCGGTAGAGCGAGACGCTCACAGCTCGAGAACACAGAGCCACGGAGTTCACAGAGGTCGAATTGGGATGAGATTGCCTCTACCCCAGAGACCTTTGGTCCTCTGAGCCCCTGTGTTCTCTGGCATGAAGGACGCCCCTGTCATGATGCAAGGTTTCGACAGTAGAACGAAGTTGACCAATCACAGAGACACAGAGACACAGAGACACAGAGACACGGAGGGGGAGTTGATGGAAGGCGGGTCAAACACCTCTCTGTGCCTCTGTGCCTCTGTGTCTCTGTGATACCTGTCCTGGTGTGCGGGCAAGTGCCCGCGCTGTGAGCTTCTTCCTCTCTATCCTCCGCGCCGCGAACTTCGTCATCATGGATGTCCCCCCCGTTCGACGACCCTTCGGAGGCCCGATCCGATGAACCTGCGACTGAGAGCAACTTTCGGCCTGTTGCTGGCTTTCAGTGCGGCCGTCCTCCTCGCCGGCTGCGGCGGCCAGACTTCCGCGGGTTCCGCGTGCGGCGGCAGGCAGGTCGCCGCCTATGACTTCCAGAGCGACTTCGGCTGCCCTTCGAGCGGAACGTCGTGCTACGACGAGACCCGGGGCGCCGGCCTCCGCGCGCCGGCCCTGCCGGTCGAGCCATCGGCCTACGCCTCCACGGCGCTGCCAGGCAAGGCAGAAGCGGTACGGTACGATGCGCCGGCAGCTCCCGAGTTAGTCGCGAGTAGCGGGGGCGGTTCGAATTCCGCCGACGTGCTCGCCGATCCGTTCGAGGACGTCAACCGCACTCTCGGCCAGCAGACGGCGAACTCCGTGGCCCCGGCCCTCTCGGGAAGCGCCCGCAAGTTCCGGGTCATCGCCACCGCCCAGGGCGACCTCGGCAAGCAGACCGCTCTCGGCTTCATCATGAAGAAGTGGTCGGAGGGCGCCGCGCTGCCTTCGCGCAGGGCGCTCGAGCGCCCCATCGCGGTCCAGTACCTCGAGAACAACCAGGTCGCCACCTGCAAAGTGCTCGACGTCGGGCCCTGGAACACCAACGACCCGTACTGGGAAAAGGCCTCCGGACGCCCCCAGGCCGAGACGGGCCGCGATCGCAGCGGCCGCCGCACCAACCGGGCCGGCATCGACCTCTTCAACGCCACATGGTACAAGCTACTCGAACTCTCGACCTACGACCGGCGGCTGATCGAGAACACCACCGGCCAAGTGGAGTGGCAGTTCCAGGGATGAACTCTCGACCGACCGTACGCTGGGGGGCCTGCCTGTTCTGGGGCCTCTTCGGATGCTGGACTGCCTCGTCCGCGGCTCCGCTGCCGGTCGAGAAGGCGCTGGGATTGCCGGGACTGGCTGCGCTGTTGCCGCCAGGCGCGGTGGCCGCCAGGCGAGCCGGCCTCGCAGCTACTCCGGTGGCCGGCCCCGCGAATGCCGGCTCCGTTCCCGCGGTGCCGGCGACGAGCGCTCCCGTCGTCGTGAAGGCCGTGGCCGTGCGTGGATTGCCCTCCGGCGACCCGCTCCGCGTCGCGGTGCTCGTGCTCGAGCCGGGCCCCACTCGGCCAGGGAAGGCACTGCTGATCCTGGCCCGGCAGCGCGGAAAGACGATGGTCCGCGAGCTGGCGGTTCGGGAGGTGGCGCTCGGGGCCCACTCGCTGGTCCTCGACCGGGTGCGGCCGGGCGGAGGCGTCGCGCTGGCCATCCACTGGGCCTCGTCGCCTGCCGGTCACGGCGGCGTCTTCCAGGCCTGGGCGCTGGGGGCAGGCGAGCCCGAAGTCGCGCTGAAGACCGTGACCGAGGGGTTCTACTTCGAGCCGGTGCCCGCTGGTGGGACCGAGGCCGGTTCGTCCCTGGTGCTCTACGAACCGGAGGAGAGTTCCGCCGTCTGCCTGCCGGCCTGCTACGAGTGGCAGGGAACGAAGCTCGTGCCGGCGCGTCAGGGTGCCGCGCCTCTCGAGAAGCGGTTGATGGCCGAGTACGACGAGGTGCTCGACGCCTTCCGGTCCAGCGGGGTCGGCGTGGCGCCGAACCGGATGGTGATGGACATCGCGCTGCTGAAGGGGCGGCTGCTCGAACGGCAGGGCCTGCGCGACGAGGCGCGGCGCGCCTTCGAGTGGGCCGGCAGTCTGAAGCCTTCGGCCGGGAAAGAGGTCTCTCCGGCCGACCGGGCCGAGCTGGAGGAACGGGCCGCCGAGGCCCTCCGCCGGGCGCAGTCGTTGCGCTGACGACGGACGCTCAGCCGTCGCGGGGGCGATTCAGGTTCGGCCGTCAGCGCGAACCGCCGCGCCTCTTCATCCTCGACTCGAGTTCCAGCAGGGCCATCCCCGCCGAGGCGTTCGCCGGCTCTTCCCTGGTTACCCGTGTGAGTTCGGAGAGTGCCTCGGCATCCCGGCCCAGAGCCATCAAGGTGGTGCCGAGCAGGGCTCGAGCATCGGTGTAGTCCGGCCTGAGTTCCACCGCTTTCTTGAAGGCGGTGACGGCATCGGCCTCGCGCCCGAGTTTCAGCCGGGCCACGCCCAGGCCGCTGAACCCCTCGGCATAGCCAGGGTTCAGCTCCGTGGCCTTCCGGCACTCCTTTTCCGCCTCTTCGTACCGCTTCAGCTTGAGCAGGATCCAGCCCAGCTCGGAGAGCATCTCTCCCTGGTCGGTCCGGCGTCCGTTGAGCGAGATCGCCTCGCGAAGTTCGCCCTCGGCCTGGGCGTACCGCCCGTCGCTCACGTTCCTCATGGCCTGCGCCCGGATGCGGAGCGACTTGTCGTAGGGGTTTTCCTGCTGCGGCTGGACGGCCTGACGCGCTGCAGCTCGGGCCCGCGCGGCGCCCTGGGGATCGCCCAGTTCGCCGGAGATGTCGACCACTCGGTTCACCCAGCGATTCACCCCCAGACCGATCACGAGCAGCACGAGCAGGGCCTGCCAGGTGTATCCGGCCCACCTGGCGGCAGGGCTCCCTGGCTTCGGCACCGGTTCAGGGGCTGTCTTGGCCACGGGAGGAGCCGGACGGGGAGACGCGGTTTGTCTTCTCCTGGGTGGAGACGGAGGCTTCGGCTCCGGCCCGGGGGACGCCGCCTGCGGCTCGGGGGACGCCGCCTGCGGCTCGGGAGGCGCGACCGGCGGCGTGGAGGACGCGGCCGGCGGTCTTGGGGGCGGTTCGTCCGGGACCTCGGGCCCGGCCTCGGGCACGCTCAGCTCGGGCGGGTGCTTGATCGTGACGCCCGACAGGTCGAGCTTCTCCTTCACTCGCCTCACGGCTTCCGCATGTCCGCGGGCGTCGACTCTCAGCAGGGCGCCGAAGAGCTTGAGGTAGGCCTTCTCCTTCGAGGTGATTCGCCTGTCGGAGAACGCCTGCTCGAGCGCGGCGGCATAGGCGGCCAGCGGCTCCATCCGAGCTGCCCGAGCCACGCGTCCCTCGGCTTGCCGGGTCTCGACGCAGGCCTCGACGGCGGTCCTGTGGGCGTCGTCCAGCTTGAAGGTGGCGCAGAAGGTCTCGATCAACCTGGCGTCGTCCGCTGCGCGGGACGGCTTCGGAGGAAGCGCCTCCAGCAAGATCTGGAGCAGCCCTCGGCGGGTCAGCTCCATCTGTGGGCCGTAGAAGCTGTCTCTCATCCCTCGTCACTCTACCCCAAGGTGCGTTTCCGGGCGGCCTCGGGGCCGAGCCGCCCCACGAGTGGCGGCTCGCTCGCGGTCCAGGCGCTGACGGTGCCGGCGACGGTCCGGCAGGGCCAGCAAAGCGTCAGCGTTACCGTGTCGGCGGCCCACGCGGGCGAGTCCGCTGCCGGGGACCTGGCGGCCTCGCTGCAGCTCTCGGGCACGCGTGAAAGGCGCGGCTATCGGTCATCCCGCCGCGGCGCACGACGCGGCCCCATGCCCTGCAGTTCCACGGCCAGCGCCTCGCAGTCGTAGATCTTCCGGAGCGCCTCCACGATGGCCGAGGAGTGGACCGAAACCGCGCGGGCCCGGGTATCGGTGTAGAGGTAGTCGAGGATCAGCGAGTGGATGTTGCCGTCGAAGATGAGGCCGACGACCTCGCCGTCCCTGTTCACCACCGGGCTGCCGGAGTTCCCTCCGATGATGTCGGCGGTGGACACGAAGTTGAACGGAACGTTGAGGTTTAGCCTGTCTTTCCGGTCCAGCCAGCGCTGGGGCAGGTTGAACGGCGGTGCGGACTGCTGCTCGGCCGCCCGCTCGTACAGGCCGGACGTGAGAGTCTGGAAGGGAAGCTGCTTGCCATCCTCCTCGTAGCCTTTGGCCACGCCGAAGGCCAGACGCAGGGTGAACGTGGCGTCCGGATAGGTGGAGGTCCCCTCGACGGCGAGCTTGGCGCTGGCGAGCTTGTCGTAGGCCTGCTTGGCCATCTCCTTGACCTGCTCGTCCCAGACCTTGCGCAGGGCCCGAGCCTCGGGGTCGATACTGCGAGCGAGCACGATCAGCGGATCGTCGCAGCGGTCCAGGGCCTTCTTGCCGCCCTCGTACAGCTTCTTCCGGAACTGGACATCCTTCAGCCTGGTGCCTCGGATCAGTTCGCTGGCCCTGGCCCGGGGGGACTTTCCCGCCAGCGCCTTCTTCACCACCGGATGGTCGGGTCCCAGAAGCTCGGCCATGGCGGAGAGCGAGTCGGCCAGCTTGAGCTGTTCCAGGTCGTCGTAGATCGGGCGCGCGGAGAGCAGCCGCAGCTCGAAGGACGCCTTCTCCGAGTCGGTGAACTCCTCGAGCCGCTCGTTGTTCGGTTTCGAACGCTCCTCGGCCGCCCGGACCAGCGACCGGGCCCAACCACACAGCGTGGATGCGAACCCGCCTCCGCCTTCGACCATCGTGTGCTCGACCAGCTTCCTGGCCCGGAACTCCTGGATCCGGGCCACCTCATCGAACGCCTTCAGCGCATCCCGGAGGTCATCCCGCCTCGCGAGTTCCTTCCGGAGTCTCCTCTCGGCCTCCCTCTTCTGGCCCATCAGATGGGGATCCTGCAGGCCGGCCAGGTCGCCCTCCAGTTTCTTGCGGCCGTTACGAATGCCGAACAGTTCGTCGACGGCGCGGCGGGCGTTCTCCAGGCTGCGGGCCGACCAGGCGGTGAGGAGCACCTCGCGCCGGTAGAGCCCTCTGAGCGCGAACGGGTTGCCGGCGTCCCGGATGAACTCCAGTTCGGCCATCGTGTCGAGCCGCTCCGTCTTGCCGGGGTGCCCGGCCACGAACACCAGGTCGTTCTCCCTGGGCCCGTCCTTGCTCCACTTCAGATAGTGCTGCGGCCGTAGCGGCTTCCCGTTCTCGTAGACCCGGAAGAGGCACACGTCCAGGTTGTAGCGCGGGTACTCGAAGTTGTCCGGGTCGCCGCCGAAGAAAGCGACCTGCTGCTCCGGCGCGAACACCAGCCGCACGTCGGTGTACCGCTTGAACCGGTAGAGGTGGTATCGACCGCCGCGGTAGAGCGCGATCACATTGCTGCGGAGCTTGGTCTTCTCGAGGGAGTCCTTTTCGAGGTCGGCGGTGACCGCACGTCGGGCCTTGAAGGCCTCTTCCGGATTCATCCCGGGCTTGACCGCCGCCTTGACCTGGTCCGTGACGTCGACCACCCCCATCAACACGTTGAGTTCCAGGTCCACTGCCCTGGCCTCCTGGTCGCGGGTCCTGGCCAGGAAACCGTCCTTCACGTAGTCCTTCTCCTTCGTCGACAGCTTGTGAAGCGTATCGAGCCCCACGTGATGGTTGGTCATCACGAGACCCTCCGCGGAGACGAACGAACCGGAACCGCCCGAGCTGAACCTGACGGCGGATTTCTGCAGGTGCTCGAGCCAGCCGGGCGCTGGGACGAACCCGTACCGCTCCTCGAGGAGCTTGCGAGGTGGGTCGTTGAAGAGCCACATGCCCTCGTCCGCCCGGGCCAACGTTGCGCCCCCCGACAGGAGGCCGATCCCCAGCAAACAAATGAGAACTCTAGCGTTCATGGCTGCCATCGCTTTCATCGATCCTTGCGCCCTCCGGCGAACTTCGCGCGGTGTCGCTCAGGTTGCCTGATGCTGCTTGCCCCTGGCAAGCGCCGCCAGGACTCCCATCGCCAGGCCGGTGAAGATCCAGGGCAGGGTGCCCTCCCCGAGCGACCACTCGAGGACGAAGCCGGCCAGCGGAAGCAAGGCCAGCACGACGAAGAAGGGCATCCGCCAGGCGCGCTTCACGGCCCAGAGGAACGTGAGCATCGACAGGAAGAAGCCGAGCAACGCCAGGCCGATCTCGAGCATCAACCGGGTCGACGGGTCATAGACCAGCAACGACAGGTTGGCGGGGGTGCCGGCCGCCGGATAGAGCGCGCCGCTCAGCGTCAGCCGCTCGAGCGATTCGATCTCGTTGCGCACGCCGACGGGCAGCGCGCCGCGATCGCCGAGCGAACGCTGTAGCGCCTCGTAGGCATCGGCCTTCTCGTCGGCCTGCGCCTCCTCGGGCGAAGGCGGCGGTGGCGGGGCCGGGGCCATCATCCCTTCCTCGGCCATCTGCCCCGGGGCTGCGCCGGCAACCGCGGGTGCGGCCGGTGCGGCCGAGGCGACTCGCTCTTCGTCCATGTCCAGTTCGTTGGCCAGGTCCGAGGCCTCGTCGCGCACGGCCGAGCGGGCCTGGAGCTTCTGCGACATCTCCTTCATCGGGCGGTGGGCCCGCCGGTCGAACGATTCGCGCTTGCCGCCCTTGCGGCGCGCGGAGTAGTCGGACCGGGACGGCATCCGGCCGGTGCCCAGGTCGCCCTCGGCCTCGGCCCGCATGTCCTTGGCGTATCCGGGGGCGCTCGCGACGCGCTGCAGCATCGAGCGCGAGCGTGCGGAGCGGAACGTGGGCACCATCCAGGTCAGCGGATTCACCAGCGTGGCCAGCGTCTCGACGGCGGAAGCGACCCGGTCGGTCGGCAGCTCCCGGCGATCGTCCTCCAGCCCAGGGGTCCAGGCCACCAGCTTGCGGCCCGGCGGGATCGCCACGCTCACCTGCAGCCGACCGATCGGGAACTCCTCGATCGTCGGCAGAGGCAGACGCCAGCGGCCGGTCGCTCCTTCCGGAAGGCCGGCCTGGGAGAGATAGGTCAACTCGAGCGGGTAAGCGTCGAGGTTATCCGGCTGGCCGGTGGAGCGTACCAGCGGGATCAGCAGGCCGCCTTCGACCTGACCCGGCTTCCGCGGCTCGCCCTGCACCTTGCAGTCGATCGGCACCGAGTCCTTGGGCAACGTGACGCGGAGATGCTGCTTGGTGTTGTTCCGGATGGTGAGACTGAGCCGGGTCGCCATCCAGCGGTCGAGGCCCGGCAGCACCTCGAGAGACATGGTCGGCGCATCGAACGACGGCGTCTCCAGGCCCTTCTTGCGCTCGAACTCGAGATCGAGCCGCGGCGTCGCGGTCACCCCGCGCAGGGCGATCGGAATGCCCTCCGACTGCAGCCAGGCCGGCAGCTCGGAGGGATCGATCGGGCGCAGGTCGGGCGAATCGCCGGCACGCAGCTCGAGGCCGTCCTCGCCGCGGACGCTCAGGTCGTTCGACTGGACCGAGGCGCCCTCCACCCGAGGGGCCTCGAGGCCCAGTTTGCCCGTGCCGGTGTTCGCGGCCGGGACGTGGCTCGCGTGGTCGAGCCAGAGCTGGGCGGCGTCGGACCGGAACCGGTCGAAGTGCAGTTCGAGCCGGCCCTTGTCGTCCTGCTTCCAGGAGCGCAGCGACGGGCCGGTGACGTCGAGCACCTCCGTGCCCTTGGGAAACAGCACCGTCAGGCCTGCCAGCGCGCCCTTCGAAACCCGGTAGGTGAGGCCGGTGCGGCCCGAGAGCCGGTCGCCCTCGAGCCGGTATCCCGTCGCGACGTCGGCCTCGAAGCGGGCCTCCTCGCGTGGGCGCGGCACCTCGGCGACCTGTTCGCCCTTCTCGAACCAGCGCACGAAGACGTTGGAGCACATCCGGACGACCGCCGTCGCCCGCGTGTCGCCCGCTTCCTCGCGGATGCGCGTCGCCAGCGAGGGCACGATCTCGATGCCGCGCCCCGTGCCGGAGATCCGCACCGCGACCTGGCAGGCGGGCAGGCGCGGCTGCTCCCACTCGAGCCAGCCCGCGTCCTTGACGCGCGTCACGGGCGCGTGGAACGTCAGCTCGACCTTGTGCGCCCCCCGGCCCCTCAGGTAGGTGACCACCTGGCCGGTCTCGGGAGAAGCGGCCAGTTCCGCCGGCTTCCCGTCGACGGTGACCGAGAGGATCGAGCCGGGGTTGCCCAGCGCCACCTCGCGGATGGCGTCGGTGAAGAGGTCGTACCTGTAGACGGCGGTCACCCGGGCGTCTTCCGAGCCGATCTCGACCGAGACCTCACCGCGTCCCGGGAGCACCTCGGCGGGCGCGGCCGGGGGCTCGGGCTCGTCCTCGGGGTCGGGCCCCTCGAGCTGGCGCAGCGTCTCTTCCATCTGCGAGCGCGGCAAGAGAAGCCAGTCGCTCTGTTGAGTCACGATGCCGCTGGCCTCCTCGGAGCGCAGATAGAGGAAGGTCGGCTCGGGCCCCTTCGGCCCCTCCGCCGGAGCCGGCGACGAACTCAGGAGCAGCAGCGCGGCCATGGCGGCGGCTGCGCGCGCGCGGCGCCACGGGATGCCCAGGCGCTGTCCGGCCGCCAGACCGAACGACATCAGCGCCCCGAAGCCGAGCGCGAAGGCCCCCGAGTAACCTGGAGGATAGGTCGAGTTGAGCAGTCCCAGGGCCGCGCAGCACAGCGCGAGGAGCAGAAGCGCCAGGCCTCCGCCTCCGGGGAAGCCGGCGTGCAGCAGCGCCAGGAGGGCGGCCCCCGCGGCGAAGTAGAGGGTCGTGCGCACGAGCGAGACGCCCGCGGCGGCCCACTTCGAGAGGTAGCGTACCTTGACCGTGGTGCGATCGCCCGGGCCCGCCATGAACGCCCGGCCGGTCGTGGCGTCGGTGCGGCCGAAGAGGCCGAGGACGTCCCACGCCTCGGCCCCTCCCGCCTTGCGATCCAGGAAGATCCGGTGGCTGTCGGGCGAGATGACGTGCCAGGAGATGCCCGACCCGGTGATCGGCACGTCGAAGGAGGGCAGCACGAACTCGAGCGTGCCGGCGGTCTCCAGCTTGGGCGCGGTTTCGCGATACTCGATGACGACCGACGAGGCCGGCGAGTCGGCGCCCCGGGCCGTGTCCAGCGGGAACAGCAACGCGCCGTCGGCGTCGCGCGTCAGGTCGACCGACAGGTTGTCCCGCAGCGTCTGCTTCAGCGTCGCTCCGTTCGGCAGCCTGAGCTTGAGGTACTGGCCCGAGCTGCGCCGTACCGAAAGCTCCACGCGGGTCACGAGCCCGCCCGAGGCGTTGAACTCGGTGCGCATCGAGGCGCCGTCCAGGGCGACCGTCGAGAGCCTGGCCTCGGTGTGACGGGACACGGTGAAGGCCACCCGGGCCTCCTTGCCGGAGTAGCGGAAGGCCAGCGAGGTCGCGGGCGTGGTGGCGAAGGGCAAGCGATCGGGGGCCACCTCTTCGATTCCCGCCTGGTTCGCGAAGCCCAGCTCGACGTTGCCCTCTCGCTGGACGGTAACGTAGCCGTTCTCGAAGTCGGTGTTCACGGTGCGCGGCAGTGGGGCCGGGAAGCTGGTCTCGCCCTCGGCCAGCGGGCGCTCGAACTGGACGACGAGCTGCATAGCCCTCGGGAACGCCGGCGGCGCTTGTAACGTCAACAATTGGAAGCCGTCCTTCGCCGCGGGGAGGCGCGGGATGGGCAGCTCGCGGCCCTCGGGGCCCTGCAGCTTGTTGATGCGGATCCCCACCGGGACGGCCAGCTCCAGGGCCGCCGCCCGCGCGCGTCTCACGGTGTAGTCGATGATCGAGAAGCCCTTCACCAGGCTCTCGCCGACCGAGAGATCGGTCCGGACCGTCGCCGAGAGGTGCGGCTTCTTGGGGGCCTCCGCCTCCCGGGCCGGCCCGGGTTCGGTCGCCACGGCGGGCTGGGTCGCCGAGCCGGCGGGCTCCTCGGTCTCGGGTTCGGTCAGCTCGCCGCCCGCACCGGGCGCGGCCTCGTAGCCCTCGATCCGGAACTGCTCGCCCGGCGTCAGTTCGGCCGTCAAGACGGTCTTGCCTTCGCCGCTCTTCACCCGGCTCTTCAGGCCGCCGGCGATGTCGGCGTCGACCCCTTCCCGGTCGAAGGCGATCGTCGCCGCGCACGTGACCGTGGCGGGCAGCGTCAGCTCGAAGGGCTTGCGCTTGACGACCTCGAGCGTGCAGGTGTGCCTGCCCTTGCCCCGGAGCACGACCTTGGCCCTCAGCCGGGCCGGCAGCACGCGGATCTTGGCGCGGCCCCGCGACAGACCGTCCAGGATCGCGTCGCCCTGGCTGATCTCCTGCTGCAAGTAGTCCTCGGCGCCCTCCACCGTCAGGACCCCGTCACCCTCGAAGCTCGACACGGCGAACTCGCCTTCGAGCAGGGTGATCGACTGGTAGCCGTCCTGGAGCACGTCGATCGCGACCTGCAAACGGAAGGTGCCCACGTCGCCCGAGATGTCGCCTCCGAGACTGCCCGAGACCAGGCTGTATCCCACCGGCGGCTCGACCTTCTCGACCTCGGGCCGCGGCCGGTGCAGGTCGCGGGCCACCTTGCCCATCCAGGCCGGCATCAGGCCTCGCGGATCGGCCGAGCGCAGCGCCGCCAGCAACTCGTGCTCGCCGTAGGGAAGCACCAGGTAGGGCAGGCTAGTGCCCGTGCCCGCGGCGGCCGAGACCGCGGCGGGCGGTTGGGCCGGCGCCGGAGCCGGAGGAGTCTGAGCATCCACCGGAGCCATCGACACCATCAGGAGCAGCGCGGCCGCTCCCGCGGACGCCGCCTGGCGCATCCGCCTGCGACGCAGCGGCGTGAAGAGCCCGTACAGGACGAGGAAGCCGACGCTGAGCCCGCCGGCGGTCATGCAGGCCGCCGTCGCGAAGTCGACGAAACCGGCGGTCGCGAGCCCCAGACCGGCCACCGCCGCGGCCAGCAGCAGCCCGAACAGACGCACCGCCATCGAGCGGCCCAGGACGAGCGTGGGCAGCACGAGCAGGGAGAGCCAGAAGAGCAGGCCCTGCGCCAGCGTCTGGAGATCCTCGTGGACGTATTCCAGCTCCAGACCGGGCGTGGGGGCCTCGGGGCTGACGAGTCGGGTCTTGTACGAACGGCCGTTGGCGGTCCGGGGCACCGGCGCCGAGATGCCGTAGAGACCTCGCTTGTAACCCGCGGACGGCGCCTTGGCGGCCTGGGCCTTCTGCTCGGTGGGTTCGGCCCGGTTCATCTCCGCCGAATCCGAGACCTCCTGCGACAGGTAGCCGTCGAACGCGCCCGAGGCCGCGCCGCTCTCGAGGAACTCGCCGCCCGAGCGGGCGAAGCGATAGCCCGAGGGCAGGTAGACGTCCCAGGAGATCTCCTCGACGGGGATCTGCACCTGAGGGAGCGCGCCCTTCCACGTGCCGAGCCGGCTCAGAGGCTGGGAGGGCGTCGAGTAGACCAGCGTCACCGGGTAGGCTGCCAGCCCTTGCGGCGTCTTGCTGGACGGGGCCAGCGGGATCAGCCGCCGGGCCGGGTCCTTGTCGGAGGCCGGTTTCACGGGCTTCCCGGCGACCGTGACCGCCTCCAGGCCCGCATCGGCCGGCAGGCGCACTCCGAGGAATTGCTCGCGGGTGTTCTGGACCCAGTAGGTGATCGAGGTCAGGGACTGCCCCGCGCCGGCCACCAGGGTCTGGGCCGAGGCCGACCCGACCTCCAGCTTGGCGACCTCGACGCGCGCGCGGCGCGAGACCCGCAGCTTGGCCGAGTAGCCCGGCCGCTGGAACGAGCGCAGCGCGACCTGGCTCGGAGAGCCCAGCTCTCGCGCGAAGGCCGGAAGTTCCCTCGGGTCGGCGCCGTTGAGCCCGCGCTCCTCCGCGACCGAGAGATCGCTACCGGGCTCCGGGACAGCCGCCAGGAACCCGTTCTCGCGTTCGACGCCCGGGAAGGCGGGCGCCTCGAGCGCCAGCTCCCGGCCGTCGTCGGTCGAGGCGACCTTCTCCGCGAAGAGGTCGATCGTGTACTGGCCCCGCGTGCGGTCGGCCAGCCGCAGCACCGTGCGGCCGTCGGCCTGGGCCGCGACCTCGGCGGGCGCAGTGCCTCCGACGTTACGAACGTCGAGGAAATCCCAGCCCGCCGGCAGCCGGAAGGCGAGCAGGCGCGTGCCCGTGTTCGAGATGCTGAACTGGGCGCGGCAGAGCAGGCTGACGCGGGCGGGCTCGAAGGTCAGGACGGTGAACGACTCGACCGTCACCCGCTCAGGCTCCTCGGCGGCGGCGAGCGCGACCCCGCCCGAGGGCAGCACCGTGCGCGGCCGCCAGGAGAGGGAGAGCAAGGCGCCGGCCTCGAACCAGGCGGCGCGGGCGCCTTCCACGTTCCACGAGGGCGCCGGACCGGTCAGCTCGACGTTCTTCGGCAGCCCCGCGACCGTGCACCGGGTCGAGGCGGCCGGGGTCGAGCCGAAGTTGAAGGCGCCCTCCTGGAGCGAGCCGGTGAGCGCCGTCGCCAGGTCGAACTCGAGCTTGTGCCGGCCGGTCCCGGCCAGCCGCAGCGTGACCGCCTCGGCGCTCCGTTCGAGCAGCGCCTCCGAGGCCTCGGGGACGCGGCCGTCGAGCTTCCAGGCCGAGAGCGAGGCGGGCTGCAGGGTGAACGAGAACTCCTTCCAGCCCGTTCCCGTCGCCACGAGCGTGATCGCCGCGGAGGCCCGGGCCTGGCCGGCCTCGAAGCGCACGTCGTAGACAGCCTCCAGGGCCGACAGCGAGGGCTCGACCACGTCGACCGCCTCGGCGTCCGGCTGCTCCCGGAGCTTCTCCAGCAGGCTGCGCAGGACGAACCCGCTCGCGGCCGCCACGGGGGCGCGGAAACTGCCTTCGTAGGGAACGTAAACGTCGATATGAAGTCGCCCGCCGGAGTCGTCCGGGGCCATGCTCGGCGGAGGCGGCGGGGGCGGAGAGGCGACCGGCGAGATGGCAGGCATGTCCTGGGGGACGATCACCGACTGCGGAGCGCTCTCCGCGGGCGAGACGTTGCGACGGGCGCCGGCCGAGCCGCCGGCGCCGAACCCGAACGCCCGCTTCTTGCTGAGCCTGTCGATGACCATCTGACGCAGGTCGACTGCCGGCGCGGACTCCTGCACGGCGTCGAACGAGTCTCCCTTGTCGACCGCCGGTTGCGCCGGGGCCGCGTTGTTGAGGTTCTGCTGGGTGTTCTGCTGTTCGAGGTTGGCCCGGTTCCGGAGCAGCTTGCTCCGCAGGTAGTCGGCCTGCTTGGCCTGCTCGTCCGCGGCGACCTGCGAGCGGAAGAGGCCCGAGAGCCCTCCGGCGCCGGCCGCGGTCCACGATAGCGTCAGGGCCGCCAGGAGGATGAGCGCGAGCGTTCTGTTCTCACTGACCATTGCTCTCACCTCCCACGACCGGGGCAGCGACCGCCGGAGCTGGCGGAGGCGGCGGTGGCGGCGGCGGCCCGACGGGGGCCGGTGCGACCGGCCTCGCCGTTCTGCCCGAGAGCCAGCGGCCCATCGCGGTCACGACCATCAGCAGCACGTACAGCATGAATCCGGAGAAGAGCGCCGCCCCGGTCGCTCGCTCTCCCGGCACGTAGGCCGCGACGAGCAGCGTTCCCAGGCCGGCCGCGACCGCGGCGGTCCCGAAGCCCCGGCCGTCCAGCAGGACCAGCCGGGCCAGGTAGCCCAGGAACCCGCCGAACAGGAACAGCATCAGCACCGGGTAGACCGAGAGCGGCGAGATCAGGTACAGGCAGCGCACCCGAGGCTGCGAGCCCGCCGCCACCCCGAGACCCGCGAGGCTGACCGGTGCATCCGGCCACGCAGGGTCCGGCGGATGCAAAAGGTTCTTCGAGTTGGTTACCATCTGCTTGCGCAGCCCTTCCGCGCCCCGGTACTCCGTGAAGGTGAAGCCACGGGGCGTGTAGACCTGCCAGTCCAGCTCCCGGATCGGCACGTCGATGGCCGGCAGCGCGAACTCCGTCTCGCCGGCCCACTCCAGCGGAAGGGACGTCGTCCGGAACCGCAGCTCGAGCACCGCGGACTGGCCCGGCCTCACGCCCGCCAGCGAGACCTGGATGCCGCCCGAACCGGCCGCCTGCGTGGCGGCGGGCGTCTTGCCGTCGAGGAAGATGCCGGTGCGCTCGCAGCCCTTCAGGTCGAGCGTGAGCGTCTCCCGGCCGCTGGACCGGAAGCGATAGGCGATGCGCCCCATCAGCTGGCCCGTGGAATCGCACGCGGTCCAGGCCTGGGCCTCGTCCACCAGCGCCGCCAGCACCGGCGCGTCCTGGTAGCGAGTGCCCTCGAGCTTCACCTTGCCGGCCGGATCGGGCCGCCGGTAGAGAAACAGCGGCACGTCGTCCTGCAGCGCCTCCCGGCAGGGCGCCGGCAACTCGGAGACGCTCGTCGCGTCAACGCCCTTGCCGGGCGTGCAGGCCAGCTCGAGATTGGCGCTCCTGGTGATGGCCACGTAGCCGGGCTGCCTCACCAGCCCTTCCAGGAGCGGCGAGGGCAGCTCGAGCGCAAAGCCGGAGGGATTGGTCTCGAGCGCGAAATCGACCTGGAGCTTCACGTCGCCCTGGAACTTCTCGGGCGCCAGCAGGCGGACCTTCCGGGCCTTGCCGGCGGGCCCCGGGTCTTCCAGCGTCCAGTTGCGCGGCCACGCCAGCGTCGGTGCCTGGATCCCGGCCGGAATCCGCAACTCGAGCTGGGACACCGCGGCTACCCGCGCGCGCACCCAGGCGTGGAACTGCCCCGCGAGCCCCTTCTCGCCCGCGTCGAACACCTGCAGCACCGAGGCGTCGAGCCGCGGCGGACCGGCGGGCGCCGTGGCGACAGGCTCGGGCTCCGTCGAGGCCGCCGGGGCCTGCTTCTCGTCGACCTCGACCCATCGCAGGACCAGTTCGGGCGACGGAGTCAGACGTGCCTCGAGCCGGGTCGTGCCCTCGGCCTTCCCTGGCTGGGCGTCGACCTTGCACGGAGGCTGCAGCGCCGCGTGGATCTCCTTGCCCGGCACGGTGAGGGCCAGCACCGGCGCCGGCTGCCCCGGCAGACCGAAGCGCGTCACCCGGTAGAAGCCGTCCTCGCCCACCCGGCAGGCGAACTCCACCTCGATGCTGTGCCGCCCGGCCTGCGGAACCTTGACGCCCAGCTCCCGTGACTCCGGTGCCGGCGCGGCCTGCTGCTGGACGCCCTCGGCACTCAGCTCTCCGCCCGACAACGAAGGCTCCAGCGCGACCGGCTGACCGTCGAGCGTGGCCGGACCCACCACCACCGAGCCGGAGAGCAGAGAGACCCAGGCCGCGGCCGGTCCGGGGAGTTCGATCTCGGCGCTCAGCTTGGCACGGCACCATGCCGAGTCGGGCGCCACTTCGCCCTCCACCCGCGACTCGTGGACAATGTACTGGGCCGGCGAGCGAGCGGCCGCCTCCTTCTCCTGCGTCTCGGTCTCCCGGCGTTCGCGCAGGGAACGCTCGTGCCGCTGGGCGAGCAACCGCTCGAGCTCCGAGACGGGGAGGTATTCCATCTCTTCCGGCGACGTCAGGACTTCTCGGGCGTCCTTCGCGGGGAATAGATGGCGACGCAGCACGTCAGGTTTGGGCGGAGCGGCCGCGGAGGCCAGCGTCGCGAGGACCAGGAACAGGGGAAGAAGCGGACGGATCGAGTTCACGGCGAACCCCTTTTCTTGCGTCTGGCACAGGTGCCGGGGAAGACGACTCCCCGAACTATACACCGAAGGAGTCGGCCGTCGGCGGGGCAGTTACCGGTCGAGGGCGCTGCCCTCGAGCTCCCGCCAGGGCCAGAGCCTGGCCCTGGACCCGGCAATGAGAAGAGGAATCGAGGCCGGATCGACACTTCCGATGACTCTGAGCTGCGAGCGCGGGCAAGACACTCTCCAGTCATCGGGGGGGCAAGGGGCGAACTTCGCCCCTTGCGAGGGTTCGGG
>CAZSVK010000055.1:0-18901 GCA_964610245.1 uncultured bacterium | reverse complement strand
GTCTCGCTGCGCAACGTGGGGACGGGCGACACCGAGGTGGTCAACCTCCTGGAGCGCACGACGAACGATCGCTTCTTCGACAGCGTGGCCGGCGTGGCCTCCGTGGTCGATACGGCGAACAACGCCGACGGCACGCTGCAGTCGAGCGACCGCTCGCAGCTCACGGCGACCTATATCGACCGGGTAGACCTGACGGACCGTTCGACGGCAAATGCCACGATGGTGGTCCCGAAGACCACGGCGACCATCGACCTCACCGATTCGACCGGCGCCCACGTCTCGCCCTTCCGGATCGGGGTCGACGCGGTCTACATCACCGTCTCGGACGCCGACCGCAATACCGACGCCTCGACCGCCCAGAGCGTCGAGGTGACGCTCACCGACACCAGCGGCGACCGGATGAGCGTGCAGCTCGCGGAGACCTCGTTCAACTCGGGCGTCTTCAGGAACCTGAACCTGGCGCCGGGGCTGGGTCAGCCGGTGGTCGGGCAGGTGCTCTCGGCGGTGGCGCTGCCGATCGTGACCAACGCGCGGCTCGAAACGGCCGACACCGACGTGGCGACGGCGAGCTACCGCGACGAGCGGAGCACGACCACGGCGGTGATCTCGGCGACCTCGGTGATGTCGCTCTCGTCGACGACGAGCACGATCGCGTTCACCGACGAGTTCGGGAACCGCGCGTCGTTCTATACGATCGGCATCAGCGGCATCTACGTGACGGTCGGCGACATCGATCAGAACCGGGACCCGCGAGTGCGCGAGCAGCTCCGGGTCGAGGTGCGCTCCACCCCCGTGGGCGACCGCGAGTCGATCGATCTCCTCGAGACGACCTCGTCGAGCGCGGTCTTCCGGAACGTGACGCCGCTGTCGAGCGTGGTGGGTCCGCGGATCACGACCAACGGCACGCTCGAGGCCTCCGACGGGGGCACGGCCACCGTGAGCTATCGCGACCCGCGCACGCCGGCCGACGTCTCGCAGGCGAGCATCGGCACCTACCTCGACCAGGCCAACAGCCGCGTGCGGCTCACCCGGTCGGCCCAGGGCTCCATCGTGGCAACCGAGCCGGGTTACGCCGTCGATTCGAACCAGTCGATCAGCGAGCTGATCTTCGCCGAGGTGAGAGACGCCGATCAGAACACCAGCGGCTCCAGCGCGCAGACGCTGGTGGTGACGCTCTCGGTCATCCTCCCGGGCGGCGCCGCCGGCGACAGCGAGCTGCTGGAGCTGACCGAGGTGTCGAACAACTCCGACACGTTCCGTAACGTCACCGGTATGCCGTCGGTCATCGGGGCCTTCCGGGCCAACGACCGCGTGCTCGAGACGACGAGCGGGGCGACGCTGGTGGCCACCTACGTCGACCCGGACTTCGCCTTCGATCGCAGCGAGCACCGCGCGCGCACCCGCATCCGCCAGACGGCGGCCGTGCTCGAGTCGGTCGACGCCGACGGCGTCCCGATGACCCGCTTCCTGGTCGGGGTCGAGCCGGTGTTCGCCCAGGTGACCGATACCGATCAGAACCGCAACCCCTCGGCGCGCGAGTCGATACCGGTGACGTTCAGCTCGCAGCTCGGAGACCTCGAATCGGTGCAGGCGCTGGAGACGGCCGCCGACACCGGAGTGTTCCGGATGCAGTCCGGGATGCGCACGCTCATCGCATCCAATCCCGTGAGGGCGAACGGCGTGCTCGAGGTCATCGGCGTCGGCGTGCAGGAGGCGATCACGATCCGATACGTCGACCGGGAGGATGCGAGCGACGCCCCCACGATCAACCCGCTCGTGGTGTTCCAGGAGCCCTCGGCGGTGAGCTTCCTCGACAGGGACGGGAACGGCACCACGGAGTACGTCCGGGGCATCGACGGCGTCGTGGTGCGAGTGCGCGATCGCGACTCGAATCGTTCGGCCGGCGTGGCCGAGGCGGTCACGGCGACCGTCGAGGATCTGATCACCCACGACGTCGAGGTGCTGAACCTGATCGAGACCGGCGTCAACACCGGACTGTTCTCGAACTCGGGCCGGCCGCTGCAGTCGGTGCTCGTCTTCCCGCCCTCGCCCGTGGTGGGCGACGCAGTGCTGCAGGCCGGCGCTGTGGCCCACCTGGTCCGCGCCGTCTACCGCGATGCGAAGGACCCGAGCGACACCAGCAACGGCACCGCCAATTTGCGGCCCCAGGACGCCGCCGACAGCGACGGCGACGGCATGCCCGATTCCTGGGAGGGCAGCAACGGGTTGAACCTCTCGGATCCGCGCGACGCCGCGCTCGACAACGACGGCGACGGGCGAACGAACCTGCAGGAGTTCCGCGACGGCACCGATCCGAACAACCCGAACGACAACCGGCCGATCGCCAGGCCAGGCCAGCCGCGCACGGTACACCCCGGGCGGGTGACGCTCGACGGCACCGGCTCCTCCAGTCCCGGTGGGCTGCCGCTGACCTATCGCTGGCGTCAGGTGACCGGCTCGCCGGTGACGCTCTCCGGGTCGGACACGGCCAAGCCGTCGTTCACGGCGCTGCCGGCGGGGCTCTACGAGTTCGAGCTGGTGGTCAACAACGGCCGGGTCGACAGCTTCGCCAACCGCGTGGCGATCACCGTGCAGGACGTGGCGCCGGTGGCGGAGGCCGGGCCGGTCTTCACGCTCGACGTGGGGCAGTCGCTCAGCTTCCACGGCGAGGCCAGCCGCGACCCCAATTCCAGCCGGCTCATCTATTCCTGGCTGCCGCTGGCCGGCTCTCTGCCGACGCCGGTCAACGCCACGGGGCCGACGCCGATCTTCGCTCCGGCGCAGGCGCGTTACTACCCGATCCAGCTCACGGTCACCGATCCGGCGGGGAACAGCTCGGTGTCGCGAACCGGACTTCTGGTCAACGGCGGGGCGTCCGATCACCTGCCCTCGGCCGATCCGGGGCCGGATCGCGTGGCCCGCGCGGGCAGTCCGGTGACGCTCGACGGCAGCGCCTCGGGCGACTCGGACGGCAACACGCTCGCCTATCGCTGGAACTTCGTGTCGGGGCCGGAGGTCGTGACGCTGACGCGTTCCGGCGCGCTGGCGATCTTCACTCCGCTGCGCGACGGCTTCTATCGGTTCGAGCTGATCGTGAACGATTCGGCGACGTCCGACCCGTCGAGGGATTCCGCGCCGGTCGGCGTCGGAGTGCTGGTGAACGGCACGAACAACGTGCCCACGGCCAACCCGGGCGCCGATCAGATCGTATCGACTGGTACCAGGGTCGTGCTCGACGGGCGGTCCAGCGCCGATCCGGATCACACGATTCTCAGCTACCGGTGGCGGCAGGTCGCCGGGGCGAGTGTGGAACTCTCGTCGACCACGAGCGCCGCGCCCAGCTTCATCCCGGTCCTGTCGGGCATCCACAGGTTCGAGCTGGTGGTCGGCGATGGCCTGGCCGATTCGAAGCCGGCGATCGTGCGAGTGCGCGTCGACAGCCCGAGCAACCACGTGCCGATCGCCAATGCCGGACCCGACGCGACGGGCACGGTGGGCACCGTCGTGTCGCTGACCGGCGTATCGTCGTTCGACGAGGATGCCTCTCCGCTGACCTACATGTGGACGCAAACGCAGGGGCCGAGCGTCACGCTGTCGAACCAACGCGGCCCCGCGCCGGCATTCCGCCCGCTAGCGGCGGGTCTCTATGCCTTCGGTTTGACGGTCGGCGACGGAGTGAACCTGTCGTCGGCGGATCGGGTGGAGTTCAGTGTCTCCTCGGCGACCAACCGGCCGCCGGTGGCCAATGCCGGCAACGACCAGACCGTCTTCCTGGGGGCAACCGCTCTGACGGTGCGGTTGAATGGAAGCAGCAGCTACGATCCGGACGGCTCGACCGGCGTCACCTACCTCTGGACCCAGACCTCGGGCACAACGGTATCGCTCGCGCCGGACGCGGGGTCGCCCACTCCCACCTTCACCGCCCCGGGAATCGGGAACCTCGAGTTCTCGCTCACGGTGCGGGATCGGACCGGGTTGAGGTCGTCGGCCGACAAGGTCGTCGTGACCGTGGTTGACGGCACCGAGCGACCGCCGCTCGCGGTGATCAACGGCGGTGCGCCAGGCGGGAACGAGACCGTCTTCAAGCCGCTCGACCAGGTCGTGACGCTGGACGCCGGCTCGAGCCTGTCGCTCTCGGGCGGTCAGCTCAGCTACTTCTGGACGCAGACGGCCGGCCCGACCCTGGTGCTGTCGAATCGGACGGCGGCGCAGGTGAGCTTCATCCCGCGATTGGCCTCGACCTACACCTTCCAGCTGACCGTGACCGACACGCAGGGGCGCAGCAGCACCAGCGCCGTGACCGTGTTCGCGGGCAGTTCCGGGGGCACCGGCGGCACGGGGGGCGGCACCAATCTGGGCAGCGTGCCGCAGGCCGGAGGTGGGGCCGGGTGTCGCGCAGGAGCGGCCGGCGGGATGGCCGGGTGGGCGGATGCGCTGCTGTTGCTGCTGCCGGTCCTGGGACCGAGCTTGCGGAGGCCAAAGCGCAACTCCCGAGTTTGACCTTGGGCCTCCGGTGAGCTATCATAGCGGCAGCTTTTCGTGGCCAGCTGTCCGCGGTTGACCCTAGGTCCCGCGAACGCGCCACCCGCACCATCGGCTTGAGGTAGTCGAGGCGAGTCTCGCGCACGCCGACGGTGCGGACATGCCGTCAACGGATCGACCGGGGCTCTGCCTCCGGAGAGCCGGCTGCGAATTGCGAGCAGAACACGCGCACGACCAAGGAGGACCCGGGCCCCGGCCCAGGCACAGCTATGGCACAGAAGACGAAGCGGCGAGTGGTCATCATCGGAGCGGCAGGAAGAGACTTCCAGAACTTCAATACCGTCTTCAAGCGAGACGAGTGCAGCGAGGTAGTGGCCTTCACCGCGACGCAGATCCCGGGCATTGCGGACCGGAAGTACCCCGCGAGCTTGGCTGGCGCGGGCTATCCGCAGGGGATCCCGATCCGGGACGAGAAGGGCCTGGAGAAGCTGATCCGCGAACTGAGTGTCGACGAGTGCGTGCTCTCGTACAGCGACCTGTCGTACGCGACGGTGATGCACCTGGCGGCGCGCGTGAACGCGGCGGGCGCGAAGTTCTCGATGCTGGGGGCGCCCCAGACGATGCTCGCGAGCACCAAGCCGATTGTTGCGATCGTCGCGGTGCGCACGGGCTGCGGCAAGAGCCAGACCACGCGGCGCGTCGTGGAGATCCTCAGGGAGGCCGACAAGCATGTGGTCGTGGTGCGGCATCCGATGCCCTACGGCGACCTGGAGGCCCAGAAGGTCCAGAGGTTCCAGACGATCGAGGATCTCAAGAAACACGACTGCACCATCGAGGAGATGGAGGAATACGAGCCTCACATCGTGCGCGGCAGCGTGGTCTTCGCCGGCGTCGACTACGAGGCGATCCTGCGCGAGGCCGAGAAGGAAGCGGACGTGGTCATCTGGGACGGCGGCAACAACGACACCTCCTTCTTCAAGCCCGACTTCACGATCACCGTGGCCGATCCGTTCCGGCCGGGCCACGAGCTCGGCTACTACCCGGGCGAGGTCAACCTGCGCCTGGCCGACGTCGTGGTCATCAACAAGGTCGATTCGGCGCCGCGCGAGGCGGTCGAGACGGTCGCCGCCAACACGGCCAGCGTGAATCCCGACGCCAAGATCATCCGCGCCGAGTCGGTCCTCTCGATCGACGACCCGAAGGTCATCGAAGGGAAGAACGTGCTGGTCATCGAGGACGGCCCCACGCTCACGCACGGCGAAATGAAGCTGGGGGCCGGCATCATCGCGGCACAGCGCTGCAAGGCCAGGAGTCTCGTCAAGCCGAAGCGGTTCGCCCGCGGCGGGATCCTCGCGGCTTACGAGAAGTATCCCCACATGGAAGACCTGCTGCCGGCCCTGGGTTACGGCGCCGAGCAGATGAAGGAACTGGAGGATACGATCGCCCGGGTAGAGTGCGACTCCGTGGTCATCGCCACGCCGATCGATCTGGCTCGCTTCATCCGCATCGACAAGCCTCACACTCGCGTGAAGTACGACCTCTCGGCCGCCGCCAAGGAAGAGCTGAAGGCCGTGATGAAGCAACGGAAGCTCATCTGAAGTCCCGCGGCCCGGGATTCCCTCTCGGGGGCCCGGGCCCGCCCTCTCCCAGGGTCCCCGTCCTCCGTTCCCGACAGCCTGCAGTCTGCAGCCAACAGCCCATCGCCATGCGACATCTCATCTCACTCAAGGAACAGTCCCGCGAAGACCTGCTCGCTATCCTCGACCTCGCGCGCAAGCTCAAGGCGCGTCGCCGGGCCGACAAGCTGGCCAACTGCCTGCCCGGCCGCACGCTCATCATGCTCTTCCAGAAGAGTTCGACCCGGACGCGCGTGTCGTTCGAGGTCGCCATGACGGAACTCGGGGGCCACTCGATCTTCCTCGACTCCCGGGTCACCCAGTTTGCGCTGACCGACTTCCGTGACGAGATCCGGGCGCTGATGCGCTTCGGCGACGTCCTGATGTTCCGGGCGCTCCGGTCGGCCGACGTCCTCACAGCCGCCGCGTGCAACCAGATCCCGGTCATCGACGCCTGCAGCGAGAAGTACCATCCGGCGCAGACGCTGGGCGACATCCTGACGATGGCCGAGCATTCCGGCGGGCTCGAGAACGTCAAGAAGGTGGCCTGGCTGGGCATCGAGAACAACGTCTCCAACACCCTGAAGCTGGCCTGTGCGAAGCTCGGCATCGAGGTCGTGCTGGTCACGCCCGAGGCCGACAAGGACAGCATCGACGACGAGCTGAACCGGCAGGCTGACGCCACCGGGCTCACCAGCCGCTCACTCGACCTGGCCACCTGCCTGAAGGACGTCGACTACGTTCACACCGACACCTGGATGAACATGGAGTTCTTCGAGGGCGGCAAGGTGAAGCCTCAGTTCCAGACCGAGTACGAGCGCCGCAAGAAGCTGTTCTCGCCGTACCAGGTGAACGCGGAGTTGCTCTCGGACCACGCCCCGAAGGCGAGGGTCATGCACTGCATGCCGTGCCACCCGGGCTACGAGCTCACGCGCGAGGCGATCGATCACCCGCGGTCGGTCATCTTCGACCAGGCCGAGAACCGCCTGCACATCGAGAAAGCGATCATCCTCTGGCTGCTGGGCAAGGAACTCTGACAGGGCGCGCGGCCGTGGCGGATTGACATGATCGTGCCCCGCCTCCATAATTCGTTGTCCCGATCGAATCAGCCTTTTCAGGAGTTGAACCTCACATGAAGAAGATCCGCTCTCTGCTGGCACTCGTCCTGGTCCTGGCCTTCGCCGGTTCTCTGGCCGCCGCGGAAGCGCCCGCTCCGGCAGCTCCGCCCGAGTCGACCGCCCCGACTGCCGACGAGACCGCACCCGCGCCGGCGCCGCCTGCTCCCGCGCCCGAACCGACACCCGAACCGGCCCCTCCCGCACCCCCGGCTCCCTCGGTGAAGGGTCTGTCCTGGTTCGAGGTGTCGGTCTTCGCTCCGGGTCTGTGCGACTACAACGACGCCTTCAAGGCGAGATTGCAGGCGACCTCCAAGCTCAAGCTGCGCTACCTGCTGAGGCAGTGCAATTTCATCGCGATGGTGAATCCCGACGCGACCATCCGCGCCAAGGCCAAGCAGATCGCGACGGACGTCAAGGCGCTCATCGCGGGCTGACGTCTCCGCGACAGGTCTCCGGCACCATCTCTCGTTCCGGCCGTCCGGTGAGTCTCGACTCCCGGACGGCTTCTTGCGTTCATCGCCCTGCGAGCCGGCTGCCGGGGACGATGAAGGTTGCCCACCCATGTCGCGAAGGTTAAGATGCCTTCGAGGCACGAAACCGGAACGTCGGGATTAGACGCGCTCACGCCGCTCGGGTCGAGCGGCGCGCGGATGGACAGGAGGTGGCGTGTGAGTCAGAAGACTTCGCTTCTCATCGTCTCGATCATCACTCTCTTTGTCGGCCTGGGGTCCGGCATCCTCTTCCAGGTCTTTGCCATCTCGTTGCTGCCTGCCGACTTCCGGCTGGCCGCGTGGGGCCTGGCGGCGGGATTCTGGTTCATGTTCGCCGCCATCGGGATGCTCTTGGTGCTGAGCGCGGTCGAACCGCAGACTCCGCCGAAGGACGGACCGGCCCGCTAGCCGGGGGTGCGGCGCGGGCCCTGCCGGCTCGCCCTGCTTCCAGAGTTCGGCCATGACGACGAGAGGCTTCCGGTGAACCGGAAGCCTCTCTGAAGGCGTGCCGAAGAGGGGACTCGAACCCCTACGGGATTGCTCCCACTGGTCCCTGAAACCAGCGCGTCTACCAATTCCACCACTTCGGCGGACGGCCAGATGGTAACAGAGGCGGCCGGCCAAGTCAACATGTTGGACGTGCCGGGGGCGGCTCGTGGTAATCTCGACGGCCGAGGGCCCCGCGAGCCGCGGGGGCCCCGCAGAGCCGCCTCTACAGTCGAGGCGAAAGGCGCCCATGCTCGGTTCGCACGTTCTGCCGGACGGCAAGATCCGGTTCCTCTACCATGACTACAGCGCCGACCAGGTCGGGGTCGCGGGCAACTTCTCCGACTGGCGCCAGGTGGCGCTCGAGCCTCGTGGCGACGGCTGGTGGCGCCGATCTGGGCCGGCTTCCCGCCGGAAACGTCTACTACAAGTTCGTGACGGCTCGCGGCTGGGTCAACGATCAGTTCAACTACCGGCGCACGAGCGACGGCGAGAACTCGTTCCTGAACGTGGGCGGGCAGTGCGGCCACCTGTTGCGGCGCGGCTTCCATTCCGACTCGCTGCACAAGGGAAAGAACTACATCATCTATCTGCCCCCGGCCTACGCCCACAACCCGTGGCGCTCCTTCCCGGTGCTCTATCTGATGGGTGGCCTGTTCGAAGGCGAAACCGGCTGGGTCGACCAGGCCTCCGTCGAGAACGTGCTCGACAACCTGATCCTGGAAGGCCGCATCGACGACATGATCGTCGTCATGCCCGACAAGGACGACGCCATCTTCCACGAAGAATCCTGGAGCGCCTATACCGGCTTTCTGGTCCGAGACCTGCCCGCCCACATCGAATCCGAGTACCGCACCCTCCCGGTGCGCGGCGCCGAGGGGCTGTCGATGGGCGGCGGCTGGGCCGTCAGGATGGGCCTCATGTTCCCCGAGCAGTATTGTTCCGTCAGCTCGCTCTCGGGCCACTTCGCCGAGGACTACTACCGCTCCGCCAAGGGCAACGCCGAGCGCGTGAAGACGGCGGGCGTGCGGTTCCGGCTCGCCTGCGGCGACGGCGAGGGCGAGGAGGTCATCGAGAGCAATGCCGAGTACGGACGGTTCCTGGAGGGCCTGGGGCTCTACTGCGAGATTCACGTCAACCCGGGCATCCACCGGTGGCCGCTGTGGGTGAGCCAGATTGCCCACTCGCTCTGCTTCCACGACTACGGGTTCAAGAGCCGCGTCGGTTAGGGCGTGGCGGAGGGGTAGATGATCGTCGATTGCCACGCCCACATCGAGGGACTGCCGGGATGCTCCTGGCAAGATCCGCCCGAGCTGATGATCCGGCTGATGGACGAGGCCGGCATCCAGCGGGCCATCGTGATGACCTACGTCGACGCGCCGGGTGACTACGGCGCCTACGACCCCATCGCGTACGTGGCCGATTCGGTGACGAAGTACCCCGAGCGGCTGTGGGGCATGGCGCGTCTCGATCCCTCGCAGGGGAAGAAGGCCCGCGACCTGCTCGTCCGCAGCATCGGCGAGCTGGGATTCAAGGGCCTGAAGCTGCACCCGTTCGGCTACCGGTTGCCGCCGGACGGGCCCGAGACGGTGGCGCTGGTGAACGTGGCGGCCGAGTTGCACGCGCCGGTGCTGCTGCACTGCGGCGACGAGGACTACACCCGCCCCCTGGAGCTGGCGCGGCTGGCGCGGGCCTGTCCGGCGGCGACGCTCATCTTCGGCCACATGGGCGGCTACTTCCACGTTCACGACGCCATCCGGGTGGCGCGCGAGTTTCCGAACGTGGTGCTCGACACCTCGGGGATGCCCTACCCCGACGCGATCGGCCTGGCGGTGAAGGAACTGGGCCCCGAGAAGGTGCTGTTCGCCTCCGACGGGCCCGGCAGCGACCCGAAGGTCGAGCTGTTCAAGGTCGAGCGTTCGGGTGTGACCGGCAAGGCTCTGGAGCGGGTCCTGAGCGAGAACATCCTCGAACTCGTGTCTCGCATCCAGCCCCCGCCGGTCGGCGGCCAGGGAGGACGAGCGTGAACGTCATCGACTTCCACGTGCACCCCGGTGAATCGCTCTACGGGCAGCAGCTGCCGGTGGACGAACTGCTCGCGCGGATGGATCGTCTGCTGATCTCGCGGGCGGTGCTCATCGCCCCCAAGCCGCGGGACTACGTGTTCGGACCGGCCAACGAGCGCATCCAGGAGCTGGTCCTCGGGCACGAAGATCGCTTCGCCGGCTTCTGCCGGGTCGACCCCTGGCAGCGGTACGCCGCGGTCGCGGAGGCGCAGAGCTGCCTGTTCGATCATGGGATGGCCGGCATCTTCCTGCACCCCCAGGAAGAGAACTTCGCCGTGAACCTGCCGATGGTCGACGACATCGTGACGGTCGCGAGCGACGCGGAGCTGCCGGTGATGATCGCGGGCGGTCACGCGCGGGTGAGCATGGCCCCGCAGGTGGCCGACCTGGCGCGACGCTGGCCCAACGTGAAGTTCGTGATCACCTCGGGGGGGCAGATCAACGTCAGCGGAGTGGCCCTCGCCGAAGCGCGGCAGATGTTCCTCGACTGTCCCAACACCTGGCTGGAGACCTCGGGCATCTACCGGGTGGATTTCATCGAGGACATGGCCGCGGAGCTCGGGGCCGGGCGCATCGTGTTCGGCTCCGACAGCCCGCGCTACGACCAGGAGCTGGAATCCAAGCGGGTGCTCTGGGCCCACCGGCCGGAGGCCGACCGGGCGTTGATGGCCGGGGGCAACGCCGAGAAGCTGCTGGCGCGGCCCTAGACGCGGCCGGCGGCGCGGGCGAAGGCGGGCGCGGCGGTCATCTGGAGCCGGCGGAGCCACTGGGGCTTCCGGAGCCAGTTTGCCTTGCCCTCGGGCCGGGGCTCGGGCGCCAGCAGGGAGGCGGCGAGCCGGGCGTAGGCCAGCCCCACGGAGCAGGTCGGCTGTTCGCGGCAGACGACAGCGCCACGCTCGGCGGCCTCGGCGACGAGGTCGGGCTCGGCGGGGATGATCGCGCTGCAGGCGGTGCCGATGCTCGATTCGATGGTCGCGAGGGCGACCGGCTGGTGGGGCTCGTCGGCGCCGTTGAGGACATAGCGGACGCGGCCGTCGAGCAGCTCCATCTGGGTCAGGATGCCGGCCCATAGGCGGGCGTTCTTGAGGGAGTTGAGGCGCGGCGTCAGGACGTAGAGGATCTGATCGGCCTCCTCCAGCAGGACCGACATCGGGTCTTGCATGCCCTTGAACGTGTCGAGCACGATGTGGTCGTAGCGCGAGCGCAGCGCGACCAGGAGCTGGCGGAAGAAGTTGCCCGAGAGCAGGTCGGACTGCTCGGGCCGCAGAGGGGCCGCCAGGAGATCGAAGCCGGCGGCGGTGGGAAGAACGACGCGTGCCACGTCCTCCGCCGTGACCGCTCCGTCCTGGGCCAGGTGCGCGAGGGTTCGAGCGGGAACCATGTCGAGCATCAGCGCCAGGTCGCCGAACTCGACCGAGGCGTCGACCACGCAGACGCGGCCGCCGGACTGGCGGGCCAGCTCCGAGGCGACGTTGCAGACGGCGGTCGAGACGCCGGCGCCGCCGGTCATGCTGCAGACCACCGTGACGCGGCCGCGGCGGGCGGGGGCAGGGGCCTCGCCGGACCACTGCATCTGCTCGAGGCTCATGTTCTCGCGGTTACGGCGGCTGATGGTGGCCATCACGCGCATCGCGAAGGCGGGGCTGCGGCCGAGCAACTCTCGGAAGTCGGCGCCGCGGATCTTGAGGAGGCTGACGTCGGTGACCGCCCTGGCGCTCGCGCAGCGAGGCCCCTCGTCGATGACGCCCATCTCGCCGAAGAACTGACCCGGTCCCAGTTCGTCGAGCGACCTGCCGCCCCACATCTCCTTGAGGATGCTGACCTGGCCGGCCAGGACGATGTAGAAGGCGTCGGCGTCCTCGCCCTCGTGGAAGATGGTGGCTCCGGCCGCGTGGGTCTCGGCCAGCATGATCGCTTCCAGCTCGCGCATCTCGTCGGCCGGGATGCCCGAAAACCCGGGGAGCGAGTTCAGCTCGACCATGTCTCTCCTCCGTCCAGGCAGGCCGGGTCGAGCATCAGCTCGGCGCCGGGGTAGGCGACCGTCGCGAAGTGGCGGATGGAGCCGACGCGGCGGACGTGGTCGGCCATGGCCCGGACACACTGGGCGAGCCACCGGCCCGCCTCCGCCACCTGCGGATCCTCGTGCTCGCAGAGCAGCTCGGCCCGGTACATCACGCTCTGGAGCGAGTTGTTGAGGACGTGGTTCAGAAAGGTGCCCGCGGCGCGTGCCGCGACGACGGCGTCGAGGGCTGCCGGCCCCGGCTGAGCTTCCTGCTCCACCAGCTGGAGTTCGAGCTGCTCCATCGTGTCCATGGTCTGTGGCCTCCGGTCGGTCAGGGTCTGAGAGTTTCCCGATGGTGCCCGCCAAGAAGCAGGAAACGTGCCGGGATTTCAAGCGCGGCTCGGAAACCGCTCTGAGAGCCGGATTGCGGCGTTCGGCGTCGCTCGTCCCGTCGGGGCGTTGTCATGCTTCCTGACAGGAGTGGAGATTGCCGTGTCCTGGTCTACCACTCGCGAAGGCCGTCGCGCGGCGTGAGGATTCAGCCGGCGACGGTTGTCCTTCCTCCAGCCTCAAGCCCCAAGCCTCAAGCCTCAAGCCTCGGAGCCGGCGACAGAGTATCTTTCCCTCGTGCGTCTCCGTCTCCTGGCCCTTCTCGCGTGGGTGGTCTCGGCCCACCCCGTGGCGCCGATCCTGCTCGCAGCGGCCGTCTCCGCCGCCTGCCTGGCCGGCTCGGGCGAGATCCCTTACAGCACCAGCCGCATCGATCTCATCCCGCCGGACCATCCCGCGAGGCGCCGGTTTCTGGAGATCGTCGATCGCTTCGGCCCCCAGAACCCGATCGTGGTCGTGATCGAGGGGGGCTCGAGCCCGGCGAGGACGGCGTTCGCCGACCGGGTCTCGCGCGACCTCCTGGCCGACCCGGAGTTCCACGGGCAGGTCTTTCACAGGCTCGACCCGAAGCCGTTTGCGGATCGCGGGCCGCTCTACCTCGAGACGTCTCGGCTCGAGGAGTTGCGGCGCGCCGCCGGGGAGAACCGGGAGTTCATCGACGCGCTTCCCGACCTGGCTCGGGCGCTCACGGTTCTCGACAGCCGGATGGAACGGGCCGAGGCGCGGGGGTTGGACGCCCTTCCCGAGGTGCTCCCGCAGGCTTTGCAGCTCGCGAAGCTCCTCCGCCTGATGACCGAGGCCCTCGATGGCGGACGGCCGAGCGGGCAGAGGTGGCTCGACGCGCTCTCGACCGGCCCGCCTCCGCTGCTCGAGCTGTTCGACGGGACCGGGCACCTCGTCTCCCGTGACGGGAGTATGCACTTCGTCTTCGTCATTCCGGATCGACAGAGCGAGGAGATGGCCTACCTCGAGCCGTTCGTCGGCCGCATCCGCAAGGCGATGGACGAGGCCGGCGGGCGGCTGCCCGGGGTGAGGGGCAGTCTGGCCGGTCTGCCGATCGGCGTGATCGACGAGCAGAACAGCGCCCGGCGCGACCTGCCGCTGGCCTCGCTGGCGGCCGTTCTGGGCAACCTTCTCATCCTGATCGTGGGATTCTGGCGCCGGCCCCTGATGGCGGCCCTGACCATGCTCTCGCTGGGAGCGGGCATCGTCTGGACCATGGCCTTCGCCCGCGCGGCGCTCGGCTCGCTGAACCTCATCTCCTCGGTGTTCGTGCTGTTCCTGATCGGGATGGGGATAAACTACGGCATTTACATCGCCTCGAGGTTCGAGATAGAACGTCGCCGCGGGCTGGAGCCCGAAGGCGCCATGCGTCGGACGCTCCTGGGCCAGGGGCCGGGCGTGATCTCGTCGGCCGCGGCCAGTTGCGTCGCGTTCCTCGCGCTCTGCCTGTGTCCGTTCCGGGGGTTTCGAGAGCTGGGATTGCTCGCCGCCGTGGGTCTCTTCTTCTGCCTGATCGCCGCGCTGCTGCTGCTGCCGTGTCTGATGATGGTGACCGAGGGCCGGGGGCGTCGGCGCCGCGCGACTCCGGAAGGGCCGGCCGGCGCCGGCGAGACCCGCGCGCGGCACTTCCCGATCGAGATGCTGGTCTTGGTCGCCGCGCTCACCGCGATCGCCGCGGTCGAGGGCGAGTTCTTCCCCTTCAGCTACGACCTCAACGGCGTGCTGCCGGCCGACGCCGAGTCGCTCGTTGCCGGGGAGAAACTGCTGAAGGGGCAGACGCTCTCACCGATGTCGGCGATCGTCGTCTGCCGGGACCTGCGCGAGGTGCAGGAGCGGACGAGGCGGCTCCGGGCCTCGCCGGAGGTGAGGGCCACGCTCTCTCGCGAGTCCTTCGTCCCGGGCGATCTCGAGCGCAAGCGAGCCGTCCTGACCGGGCTGGCCGAGCAGCTCGAGTCGGCCGGGGCGCCGCGCGCGGCGAGCGTTCGTCCCGCCTCCGCCGGAGTGGAGCGGGCTTGCCGCGAGTTCTCCAAGCGGCTCGAGAACGGCGGGGCCACGCTCGAACGGCTTCGCCACTACCCCGAGGGCCGGGCGCTGGGCAGGGCCAGACGCGAGCTGGAGCGGTTCCGCGCGAAGGCGGCCGGCCTGGCGCCCGCCGTGAGTGCGGCGTCCCTGGCCGCCGCCGGCGAGGCGCTGCTCGCGGGCTGGCTCGAACTGGCCCCGCGGGCACGCCAGTGGGCGTCCGCGAGCGCCCCCGACGCGAGCTTCGTCCCGGCGCCGCTGCGAGGCGCGCTCGAGAGCCGGGACGGGCACTACGCCATCATCGTCGCCCCTCGCGACGACATCAGCCGGAAAGAAGCCTTCGATCGCTTCCACGAGGCCGTCGCCAGGGTCGACGCGAACGCGAGCGGCTATCCCGTGATGATCCACGCCATGGTCAACCTCTTGCCCGACGTGCTGAAGGACACCTGGGCCCAGGCGCTGCTCTTCATCGTACTGCTGCTGGCCCTCGATTTCCGGAGGCCCGGGCTGATACTGCTGGCGTTATGCCCAGTGGTCCTGGGCAGCGCCTGGCTGATGGGCCTGATGAAGGCCTTCGGCTGGCAGTACAACCAGGTCAACTTCCTGGCCCTGCCGATGATCCTGGGAGTCGGCATCGAGAACGGCGTCAACTTCGGCCACGCGCTCGAAGGGGTCTGGCGCTACGACGCGCTCGACACCCAGGCGCTGGGGATGATCCTCTCCGCGGGGACGAGCGTCGTCGGCTTCGAGGCGCTCTCCTTGGCCTCCCATCGTGGCCTGGCGAGCTTCGGAGAGCTGCTGTCGGTCGGCACGGTCACCTGCCTGGTCGCGGCGCTCGTCGCCCTTCCCTCGCTGGTCAGGGTCTGGGCACGCCGCCGCGCGTATCGCCTGAGCCTGTCAAGAGTGTCCCGCTACCGGTTCTACTGAAACTCGGGCGGGCCGGCGCGGCGGCCCGGCCGCAGCTCCCCACACCAGCTCGCCGGCGTCCGACCTCTGGCGGCTGCTGGTCGGCTGAGCAGCGGCCTGCCCTGGGGCCTAGTTCCCGGCTTGCTCGAGCAGCAGGAGTTCCATGCAGAATCCGGGACCGAAGGCGAGGCCCAGGCCGCGCGTACCCGCCGGCGGAGGCGTTCGCATGAACTCCTCGAGCACGCAGAGCACCGTGGCCGACGAGAGGTTCCCCCGGCGAGACCACACCCCCAGCGAAGTCGAGAGTTCACGAGGCCCGAGATCGAGCGCCTTCGCCATGGAGTCGAGGATCTTCATGCCCCCCGGATGGATGGCCCAGAAGCCGATGTCGGACCGCTTCAGGCCCTGCTCGGTCAGGAAGCTCGTCAGGCGCGGCATGGCCTGCTGCGAGATGACCACCGGGATGTCGCGATCGAGCACGATGTGGAACCCGGTCTCGTCGAGCTCGAAACCCATCAGATGAAGCGAGTCGGGAAAGGTCACCGAACGGCTGGCGAGAATCTCGATTCCCGGCGAGGCTGTCTGTCCACCGTCGATGAGCAGGGCCACCGCGCCGTCGCCGAACAGAACGCTGGAGAGAAGATTGGCTCCGGAGAGGTCATCCGGCTGGAAGGTGAGGCTCGGCAGCTCGACGCTCACGAGCAGCGTCTTGCCGCCCGGCACCGCGGCTGCCCGTTCCCGGCACCGTGACAGGGCCCAGGCCCCGGCCGCGCACCCCATCTCGTTGACGGGGAAGCGCACGACATCCTCGCGAAATCCCATCCGGCCGACGAGCCGGGCATCGAGCGAGGGAATCATGAAGCCGGTGCAGGAAACGGTGAAGAGAGCGTCGACCTCCGAGGCCGCGACTCCAGCCTTCGCCAGGCAGAGCCGGGTCGCCTCCTCCGCGAGTTCCTGCGCCTTCTCGATGTAGATTCCGTTCTTCTCCTCGAGGGAGCGGCGGCGGGTCGTCTCTTCGACGGGCAGCACGAGATGGCGGTGGGCGATCCCCGCCCGATCCACCATCCGAGCGTAGGTCTCGAGTTCGGGGACCCGGTCTCCGAAGATGTTGCGGAGTTGCGTCTTGACCTGAGCACTGTCGATCCGGTGCTCGGGAAAGGCGGACGATGCGGCGACGATGCGGGCAGCCAAGAGGGCACCTCCCCGGTTACCAGGGGCGGGCCGGAAGCCGCCTCGGTTCGCGGACAGAACCTACCTCCGCGATCGCCGCTTGCCACGATCCGCGTCGGCGTTCTACTCCCGTTCCGGTGTCTGCGCGGGTGGCGCGACCTCCGGACCGGGCGTAGGCTTCCCGGGTCGGGCGGGGAACCTGTCCTTCCACGGCATGACGGAGGAACCGAAGGCCCCAGCCGGGCGCGAGCGTGGCCTCGTTGGCTGCCCGGTCGATCCTGCGTTAACAGTCCCGGTGATGCAGCGGCGAAAGGCGTCGGATCGCGTCCGCCTCCTCGCGAGGGGACCGCGGGCGGTCCTGCTGGGTCTCCTGCTCCTGGTCGCGACGGGGCCCTGCCTGGGCTTCAACGGCCAGCTCGGCTTCGATCATCCCGAGCTGCTCGGCGGTCCCTGGTACGCTCGCGAGCTGCTGGGCGGCACGGGCGCCTACCGGCTGTGGGTGTTCAGTCGCGATACGGACGGCCTCTACCGCACCTGCTCCGGTGGCAACGCCGTCACGGAGCGCTTCACCTGGCGCGTGGGCGGAGGATTCCTGTTTCTCAAGTCGCGGGCCACGGGCGAGCAGTCGGTGACCGCCTTCCGGGTCGACCCGGAGCCCGACCATCCCGACCGGGTGCGGCTGACCTTGACGCAGGATCCGCGGGCGGGCGGCCGGGCCTTCGTCTGGGTGCGCCGCCGGCCGGTGCGCCTGCTCGACTCGGCCAGCCCGGGGATGCTGCTCGACCCGAGGAAGTTCCGGGCCAGCTGTCGCGAGACGATGTAGGCCGGGGCGTTCCCGCCGGTCAGGGGAACTGCTTCTTCAGACGGGCGGCCTCATCGCGCAGATGCCGCTGCAGCAACGGCGTGCGCCGGGCCACCGAATCCTTGGCGTTCCAGCGCTCGTAGACCGTCGGGAACATCGAATGGCCAAGGAAGCGGAGCATCGGCAGCGCCGCGGGGCGGAATAGCCTGGACGACCAGAGGGTTGCCGTCGTGCGCACCAGCCCGGTCTTTGTGGCCGACGACTCGCTGGTGAGGCCGATCGCCCTGGCCGGGGAGACCGGGACGTGGCTGATGACGTGCTCTCTGAGGCCGGTCGAGCGGGCCGACTCGCGCTCGAGGGCCGTCCTGGAGGGCGGCCTGCGGAAGACCTCGACGGTGGCTTCGAGCGAGGCGTCGCGGCAGCGGGCGTAATCCTCCAGTTCGCGAGGCATCAGCGACCGCGCCGAAGGGAGCGCCTCGGGCGACGAGCGCCAGGCGTCCGGGAACAGATCCGAGAACTCGGGCACGCCGTCGCCTCTCGTGCTCCCCGGACCGGTCGAGGAGGCGTCCAGTTCGAGGGGGATGTCGTCGAGCAGGGCCTGCTCGAGGATGCCGTAGAGCAAGAACTTCTCGACCGCTCGTCGGATGGCGCCGGCATCGGGGGCCTTCGCGCCGAGGGCCCGCGCGGCCTTGCGGACGCGTTCGGGATCGTAGACGACGCCCGCGAGCACGTAGCCCGAGCGTTCGAGGAGGATGTAGTCGGCGTGGAGCTTCAGCCCTCGGTCGGAGATGCGCCCCTGGCCGGGATCCTGCGCGAGGACGTGGGCCAGCCAGCCACGGGCCCACAGGTCGGAATCGGCCGAGCAGCCGCGGACCTGCACCAGGGCGCGAGCGAACGCCACGGAATCGCCGACGACGGGGGCGTCTTTGAAGGTGTGGTCCAGATCGGCCAGGAAAGCGCCGGACGCGGCCAGTTCGCAGGCCCTTGCGTCGAGCCCGGCCGCGCGAGCGCCCTCGCGTCCGAGGTAGGCGTGCATCAGAGGGCCCCAGGCGAGAACCGGAGCAGCCGAGGCGAGGAGAGCGAGAATGGTGGGGAGCAGTGCGCGTGTCATGGTTGCTTGAATGTTGACGGAGCCGGACCGTTCTGGCAAGGGGGCTCAGAGGGTGTCTACAAGGGCAATGTCCCTGTCGGGAGCGCTGCTCCCGAATCCTCGCCAGGGGTGAAGTTCACCCCCCGATGGCTGGTGGGACTCTTGCCCGCGCTCGCAGCTCGAAGTCTTCGTGATTGACGATCATGCCGCGCCTCGCCTTCTCATTGCCGGGTCCAGGGCCCGGCTCGGGTCCTGGCGGG
>CAZSVK010000054.1:2304-19037 GCA_964610245.1 uncultured bacterium | reverse complement strand
AGCACTTTCATTGCTCACCGATTATGACAGCTCGCGAGCGGAGGGCCCAACCTTAGACCACAGGCTTCAGGCGACAGGCTTCAGGCCACAGGCTTCAGGAAAGACCGCCTCCAGGGGGTTCCGTCGCCCTGGGTTTTCGGCCTGTAGCCTGAAGCCTGTGGTCTGTAGCCTCTCTCAGTTGTCAGCCGCGTAAACCGCCTCGATGTCGACGGGGATGTCCTTCATCTTGTCGAGCGCCTTCTGCATCGGCGGGCGGATGACCACGTACTTGTCGAACAGGGCCTTGACGCGCGCGTAGTCGCCGGTGGCCTCGCAGGTCAGCAACTCGGTCGCGAGCTTCTTGAAGCCCTCCTTGACCTTGACCGGGTCGACCGAGAAGGTCTCGGTCTGGGCGTCATAGAGGAATGCGCCCTCGTCCTCCAGGTAGTTGAACTGGAGCGCGATGCCCTTGCCGTGGGCCTCGTTGATGCCGAAGCGCACCGAGCGGAAGGCGCTGGCCAGGAAGGTCGTGTACATCACGTCGCCCATCCGCTTGTCGATGACGCCCTTGTCGACCAGGTACTGCATCGCCCACATCCCGCACACGTCGGCCTTGGTCTCCTCGGTGGCCGAGTAGAGTTCCTTGAGCTGCTGGCGCGGAGTCGTCTTCTGGCCGCCCACCTCGATCTGCTGCGGGCCGATGCCGTGGGTCAGCTCGTGGCACAGCACGAAGGTGAAGAAGGCCTCGAAGTCGACCTCCTTCTGCAGCTCGGGGGTCAGGGTGACCTTGGCGATCGGAACCAGCAGCTTGTCGAACTTGGCGAGCTGGATGTTGCGGAGCATCGTGCGCTTGGCGCCCTTCTCCTTGACCACCTTCTCGTCGTTCGGCAGGTTGAAGGCCGAGACCTGGTAGCCGCGATTGCCGTCGCCGGTGGCGATCAGCTCGTCCACGACCCGGATCGGGGCGCAGGCGCCCAGCTTCGGGTTCTTGTACTTGTCCGGCATCGGCAGGTTGTTTTCCAGCTCCTGCATGTAGTCGGAGAACTTCGATAGCTTGGCGGTCTCGGCGTCGTCGCGCAGCGTGACGTAACCCTCGAAGGCCGCCTTGTAGCCCATCAGCTCGTCTTCGTAGGTCTCGTACGGGCCCACGGTCGGCTCGATCGGCGAATCGAGGTCGATCCAGGCGCAGTCGCTTTCGTAGTAATCGTTCGAGAGGAACGCGTCAGCCCGCAGCCTGAGGTACTTCTTCAAGCTGGCGTTATCGGTGAGCGCAGCCGCGTCGCGGAGCAGCTTCGCCGCCGGCTCCAGGAACTCGCGGTACTCCTCGCTGTAGGGGACGGCCTTCAGCTTGCCCGCTTCGTCCCGGCGGATGACGGTGAAGTAGCCGGTGGCCTTCGCCTTCTCCGCCTCGGGCAGCGAGTCGAGCCACGACTGCAGCTCATCCTTGGTGATGCCGTCGGGATAGAACGCCGCCTCGGGAGGCTTGTGGGCCGGCACGCCCGCCAGGAAGGGCTCGTTCAGATCGAGCCGCGACCAGGGGCCGACGTTGATCGTGAAGTAGTGCAGCCGGTCCTGGCCGATGGCGCTCCGGTCGGCCTCGAGCTTGGCCTCGAGGGCGACGTTGCCGCTCCAGACCTGACGCAGGAAGATGCCGTCCATCAGCTTGGCGGCCTGGATGAGCTTGCCGACCGCGGCCCGGTTGCGCACCGACAGCCGCGACGTGTCGACCTTGATGTCGGTGGGCACGAAGCGGACGATCTTGGCCTTCAGCGCCTTCGCCGGGAGGTTCTTCCGGGAGAGCTTCGCGGAGGCGGTCTTCGCGGGGTCCGCCGCGCCGGCGTGCGCCGCCAGCCCGAGGGCCAGCGCCAGCACGAACAGGGATGTGCGTGTGCTCATGACAGTCCTTTCTTGGTCGAGTGGATCGAAGAGTCAGTTTGCCAGGGGGAACTCGGGCGCGATGTCCACCGGGATGGCCTGGAGCCGGTCGAGCGCCTGCCGCATTGCCGGCCTGACCACGCCCAGACGATCCAGGATGGCCTTCGCCTTCTCGTAGGAGCCCTCGGCTTCGATGGTCATCAGCTCGCCGGCCAGCTTCTCGACGGCCTTGAAGACCTTGGCCGAGTCCACCGAGAAGGTCCCGGTCTTCTCGTCGTGCAGCACCGCCTGCTCGTCGGTCAGGAAGTTGAAGATCATCGCGATCCCCTTGCCGTGCGCCTCGCCGATGCCGAAGCGCACCGCCCGGAAGCAGCTGGCCAGGAACGTGGTGTACATCGTCCGTGTCAGCTCCTTGCGCAGGACCCCCTTGTCGGCGAGGGGCTGGAGGGGCGAGAGGCCGGTGAGGTCGGCCTGGGGCTCGGCGAGCGCCGAGTGTAACTCCTTGAGTTGCTGGCGGGCGGACGTCTTCTTGCCGTCCACCGTGATCTCGTGCGGGCCGATGCCGTGCACCAGTTCGTGGGCGAGGATGTGGGTGAAGAAGGCGTCGAAGCTCACCAGTTGCTGATGCTCGGGGGCCAGCACGACCTTGGTGATCGGCAGCATCACCTTCTCGAATTTGGCCTCCTGCACGTTCTTGAGCATGACCCGCTTGGCGCCCTTCTCCTCGATGACCTTCTCGTCGTTCGGCAGGTTGAAGGCCGCCGTCTGGACGCCGTGGTTGGCGTCGCCGGCGACGAACACCTCGTCGACCACCCGGATGGGCGAACTGGCGCCGATCTTGGGGTTCCGGTACTTCTTGTCGATCGGCAGGCTGTCCTCGAGGAACTGGAGCTGACCCGAGAACTTCCCGAGCTTGGCCGTCTCGGCATCGTCGCGGAGTGTGACGAACGCTTCGAAGGCCGCCTTGTAGTTGAACAGCTCATCCTCGTAGACCTCGTACGGGCCGATGGTGATGTCGAGCGGCGCGTCCAGGTCCATCCAGGCCACGTCGCTCTCGTAGTAGTCGTCGGTCGAGAAGGCCGTCGCCCGGGCCTTCAGGTAGGCGGCGAGCGTCTTGTTGTCGGTGGCGGCGGCCGCTTCGTTCAGGAGCTTGGCCGCGGGCTCGAGCAGGTCCTTGTACTCGGTGCTGTAGGGTACGAGGCGCAGCTTGCCCTTGGCGTCGCGCCGCACGGCGTGGAAGAAGCCGGTGGCCTGCTTCTGCTCGGGCTCGGGCAGCGTCTTGACCCACGCCTCGAACTCGTCCTTCGTCATGTCCTCGGGGTAGAAACCGGCGCCCACGGGCTTCTTGACGGGGGCTCCATCCACGAACGGCTCGTTGCCGTCAAGCCGCGACCACGGGCCCACGTTGAGCCTGAAGTAGCGCAGGAGTTCGATGCCGGCGGGGCTCTCGTCGGCGCCGAGACGGGCCTGCATGGCGACGTTGCCGCTCCAGACCTGGCGAAGATAGATCGCGTCCATCAGCTTCGCCGCTTCGAGGATCTTCTGCAGCGCCTTGGCGTCGCCCGGCGAGAGCCGAGAGGTGTCGGCCTTGACGACGGTCGGAGCAAACCGGGCGATCTTCGCCGCCAGGTCCGGCGCCGGTCCCTTGGGGCCTTCGGTTCCCGCGGCGAAAATCGGCGATGCCAGCAGCAATGAGGCCGCGAACAACGCGGTCAGCAAGCGTGTCGGCGAGCAAGCAGACATGGCTTCATCCCTTCCTTATGTCACGGTGCGTCATGCTACCCAATGGTAGCAGGTGCTCCGCACGTCATGGAAGGTGGAAGCGGAGGGGCCCGGCCTCGAGCCCCAAGCCTCGAGCCCCAAGCCTCAAGTCTCAAGCCTCGAGCCTGGTTTCAGTCCGTTCCGCGCCGCTGCTCCCAGTCGATGCGCTGGACGAACATCGCCAGCGGCACCACGTGGACCGGGATCCGGAACGAGGTCACGTTCCCCGAGGCGTCCACGGCGCGCGCCTCGATGGCGATGGGGGCGCCGCTCGGGTAGTTGGCCGCCCGGAAGATGATGCTGTCGGTCACCGGCTGCTTCTGGCCGTTCTCGTCGAGCACCAGCGTCAGGCCCGGCTTCTCGCCGGCTTCCGCCGGGGCCAGGTGCGCCAGGAAAGGGGCGGTGCCGTCGCGCCCTTCCTGGCTGCCGGCGTCGCCCTCGGAGAACCGGTTGTGCGAGGCGAGCGCGGGGCCGCCGGGGGCCAGATGGGCGGCGTCGGAGCTGCGGTCGAAGTTGTCGCGGGCCACGGCCGAGATGTTGACGCGCACGTCCTCCGGGACGAAGAAGCCTTGAATGGTGGCGCCCTGGACGGTGAGGGGGAACTGGGTCGTGTTCTCGGCGCGGGCGGCGGAGAAGCCGGTGTTCTGGGAGGGGTCCCAGTTGGCCCCGGTCAGGGCGACGGTGCCGGAACGCGGGAGCGCGGCGCTGTCCTGGGGCAGTTCGAGCGACTCGACCCGGTTGGTCACGGGGTTTCTCGACGAGTTCAGGGTGACGGCCAGCGTGGGCGCCGTGCGGTCCGCGACCAGGGCGACCATCGCGGGCATCTCCATGCTGATCTCGCCGCGGGCCGGGGTCTCGCCGCCAGGATTGCCGTCGGAAGCGGGCATCGTGATGACGTAGCTGTACCCGCGCCGCACGCTTGCCGTGATGCGGTACCAGAGGTGCTTGCGGAAGCCGGTCGCCTCGGGGTTGGCGACGGGCCGCTGGAGGGGGCCCTCCGGGCTGCGCTTGCAGGTGGGCATCTTCGGCGTGAGCTGCATCGTCAGCGTGCCCCTGGCGACGTCCGCCGTGCCCACGATCGCCAGGTGGGACAGGTACGTGGTGACCGCCTGACGGTCGGCCGAGTCGAGGGCGGCGACCGGGCCGGCCGGGTCGGCGCTGAGCACGATGTTGCCGTCCGGGTCCATCGTGGCCAGGACGGCCGCCTTGCCTTCGGAATCGGGTCCCATCAGCGCGACGTCGCAGCGGATCGCGGTGTTGCCGTCCCAGGTGCCGTCGCGCGGGGCCGGAGCGCCGCCGAAGAGCTGGCCGTGCACCGGCGATTCGGGGTTGACCCAGGTGACCAGCTCGGCCGGCTGATCCTCGTCGACCACCTTGGGCGCGGCGTAGCGGCTGAGGCCTTCGCCGGAGAGTTCCACCGGCAGGAGGTTCTGCTGGGTCACGTAGCGGATCTGGAGGCGCACGTTGCGCATGTCGCCGCGGCACTCGGGGTCGGAGGAGCGGTAGGTGACGCGGTAGAGCGTCTTGAGCGAGGTCCGCACCTTGGTGAACATGTTCTCGACCTGCTGGACGTAGTAGCGGTCGAGGTCCTCCTCGGTGACGTCGCTCGGCGTGTTGGACTGCAGCTGCTCGTCGATCCAGATCAGATGGCGGAAGCAGAGGTTCTTGGCCTTCTCGTAGTAGAAGGGCGAGTGGTTGGTGTCGAGCTGCTCGAGTTCGTAGGCGCTGGCCACCTCGGGGGTAACGAAGGCGTTAATGACCCGGCTGAAGTTCCCCCAGTCCAGGTCGGGCTTGTCCTTGAGCAGGTTCTTGACGAAGCCGACCACCTGCTGGCCGTAGCTGATGACCGCGATGTCGTCGATGCCGGCCGGGGTGTTGATGTCCTGAGTCGGCTGGGGCAGGTCCGGGATCAGCGGGAAGGGGGGGGCCGGCTCGAAGTAGGCGCCACCGGTGAGCTCGGCCATCCGCATCATGTCGACGCGCTTGACGCTGTTCCGGGCGACGCGGCCCTTCTTGGTGAACTTGACGAACGCGAAGTTGAACACCGGGACGCCGTTGGAGACGGCCGCCTGAATGATGCTGTCCGGGTCCGGGCCACCGAAGGCCGGGAAGGGCTTGCCGTCGGTCAGGGCCAGGACGCCCTTGGCCGGGTAGTTGGTCTCGGCGACGTCCTTGACCGCCAGGTTCCAGGCCTTGTGGAGCGGCGTGCCGAGCCAGGTCTGGGACAGGTACTCGTTGGCGTAGGCCGAGGCCTGGGCGCTGTCGGAGGTCATCGGCAGGTGCTTCACCCGGCGCAGGTTGTTGAAGCCCGAGAAGAGCACCAGCGAGGTGGCGTCCGCGGCCAGGGGGCCGTTGTCCGACATCCCGGCGAGGAAGCGCGTCGTGGAGAGCTTCAGACGCTCCAGCAGGTCGGTCACGGAGAGCGACTGGTCGACCGCCAGCGACATCGCCAGGGGCCGGATGATGGGATTCTCGAAGTTGGTGCCGGTGACCGGTCCGACCGTCCAGACCTGGCCGGCTGGGGGGGCCTCGAGGACCCGGATGTCCTTGGGCTGGAGCCGGTGGAACTCGGTGCTGGGGACGGTGTCGACGGCCCGGAAGTAGACGTCCACCTCGGGGAAGTTGGAGGCGTCGATCTTCTCCACCGCCACGCTGACCAGGGGGGCAGGCGCCGCATCCTGAGCGCTCGAGGAGCCGAACGTGGCAACCAGCGCCAGAGCGATGGCCGCGGCCCACCGGGTGACCTTCCCTCGACTGCCGGTCCGGCGTTGCTCGTTCATCTCCAGGCCCTCCGCTCTCCTCGTGCGTGCCGCTCTGTCGTCGGCACCCGCGAATTTACAATCAAGCGGCGTGCCAGGGCCGAAAGACCGCTCTAGAGGTAAATAAGAGAGGGACTCGACGGGGGCGGATTCCACCCCCGGGGGCATGAAAGCACCCCCCGGGTCATGGCTCGGGGGGCGCGGCCGAGGAGGCCCGGCTGATTCCTCTACTGGCCCGTTCGCCCTGAGCCGCGGCTCACGGAGCCGCGTGTCGAAGGGCCAGAGCGTCGCCGTCGGGAGCGGGCGGGGCGGCGGTTCGCAGGATGGTCCACCAGCGGCGTACCGCGTCCACGACGATGACGCCGACCAGGCAGAGCATGATCCCCGCGAGCAGGCAGACCAGCTTCAGCAGGAAGGCCTGCTTGTCCGCCGCGGCCAGCTCCGCGGCCGGCAGCGCGCCCGCGGCGATGGTGGCTTGCAGCGTGCCGATCTGGCCCCACCAGCTCTGGATGCTCATCACGCTGGCGGTGAAGGTGGTCACGACTAGGAACACGAAGGGGATGACGGTGCACAGGGCGTAGATCCGCCGCGGGGAGTGCAGCAGGATGTAGGTCGTGCCCACGGCCAGCGCGATCGACGCCAGCAGCTGGTTGACGATGCCCAGCATCCGCCACAGCGTGTCGAGGTCGCCCCGGTAGAGCAGGTAACCCCACAGGAAGCAGACGCCTCCGCTGAGCCCCACGTTCGACAGCCAGTTCGGCTTGCCCTTCTCCGAGGCGAAGATGCGCGCGACCAGACTCTGCCGGCGTGCCTCGCCGGCCCCCTCGGCGCCCAGCCACTCGGCGAACGCCTCCTGGAACATGAACCTCGCCACCCGCGTTCCGGTTTCGAGTAACGTCAAGATGAACAACGCCTCGAACATGATGACGAAGTGGTACCAGTAGGAGGTCAACGTCGACATGTATGGGAGCGCGGCGAAGACCTTGGCCATCCCGACCGCCAGGGTCACGGCGCCGCCGACCCGGCCGGCCAGCTTCTCCTGGGTGCCGGTCTCGAGCGCCGCCAGCTCCACCGGCGCCAGGTTCCAGCCCCGTGCCAGTTGCTCCGACTGCAGTTGCTGGTAGGCGGCCGGCGTCGCGTTGATGGCGAAGTAGTCTCCGGGCTCCAGCGCACAGGCGGCGATCAGCGCGGTGAGCGCCACCACGCCCTCCACCAGCATGGCCCCATAGCCGATCGTGCGGATGTGGCGCTCGCGATCCAGCATCTTCGGAGTCGTGCCCGACGAGATCAGGCTGTGAAAGCCGCTGATCGCCCCGCACATGATCACGATGCACAGGAAAGGCCACAGCGGCCCGCTGATCACCGGCCCGCCCCCGTGAATGAACGGCGTCATGGCCGGCATCTTGAGCACCGGATGCGCCGCGAAGATGCCCGCCCCCAGCACCACGATCACGCCGATCTTCATGTACGAGCTGAGGTAGTCCCGCGGGCACATCAGCACCCACACCGGCAGGATCGACGCCAGCGCCGCATAGGCCGGCAGGATGAGCGAGAGCGTCTGCTTGTCGAAGATCAGCGAGGCGCCCCACGTCGACTCGGCGAAGGGCCGTCCCAGGAACACGCCCAGCAGCACCAGGCTCACGCCAATCACCGAGGCCTCGGCCACCTTCCCCGGCCGCAGCTTGTACATCCAGAAGCCGGTCAGGAGCGCCGCCGGAATGGTCACCAGGATCGTGAACATGCCCCACGGACTGTGGGCCAGGGCGTTCACCACCACCGTCGCCACCGCCGCCAGGGTCACCACGATGATGAACAGCGCCGCCAGCGTCGCCGTGTTGCCCGAGACCGGCCCGATGCTGCGCCGCGCCAGTTTCGACAGCGACAGACCGTCTTCCCTCACCGAGGCCCACAGGATCACGAAGTCGTGGACCGCGCCCGCCAGGCACGCCCCCACCACGATCCACACGAACCCCGGAAAGTAGCCCCACTGCGCCGCCAGCACCGGCCCCACCAGCGGGCCGGGCCCGGCGATTGCCGCGAAGTGGACGCCGAACAGCACCCACTGGTTGGTCGGCGAGTAGTCGACGCCGTCCTCGAGCCGGTGCGATGGCGTCTCGCGCCGGTCGTCCAGCACGGCCACCTTCGCAGCCAGGAAGGCGCCGTAGTAGCGGTAGGCCACCGCGAAGGCGGCCAGGGCGCCGAACATCAGCCATAGCGAGCTCATGGGAAGCAGCAACCTCCTGTGACGGAAAGCACGAAACGCCGGCCTTCAGAATGCCCCATGAGGCGCTCCGGATCAAGCCTTCCAGCCGCGGGGAAGGTCCTCGGAGAGGGCCCCGCCCACTTGCCCCTCCGCGACCATGGCACTTACGATATCAAAAGCGCCACGGTCTCCGAGGGGATATCCCCCCGCCCCTGTCGTATGATGCCCGGGGGCCGTCACCCTGCCATGCCGAAACTCGTCACGCTGACCGCCAACACCGGAATCGACCTGCTCATGGAGGTCGACTCCCCGGACATGGGCGGAGTCACGCGGGCCCGCGAGGCTCGGGAGTTTCCCGCCGGCAAGGCCGTGAGCGTCGCCCGCGCCGCGCGCGCTCTCGGCCTGTCCTCGGTCCTCCTCGGCTTCGTCGGTCTATTGCGAGCGCTGCCGGTGCAGGAGACGCTGGCGCTGGCGCTGCTGCCGGCCGCGGCGCGGGCCGGGTCCGTCGAGCAGGTCATTCCCGCGGGCGGGAACCTGGCGGCGGCCGTGGCCGCGGCGCCCGCGGGGGCCACCTTGGTCGTGGACGGCGGCGTGCACAGGGGGCAGTTGAGGCTGGAGCGGAAGATCTGTCTGATGGGCCGGGCCGGCGCGGTGCTCGACGGGGGAGGCGTCGGGACGGTGGTGAGGATCGCGGCCGCCGGCGTCGAACTGCGGGGTCTCGCAATCCAGGGCACCGGCGAGTCGCTGATGGCCGAGGACGCAGGCGTGCGCATCGAGAAGGCGGCTGGAGTGCGGCTGGCGCAGCTCGAATTGCGGGATTGTCTGTACGGCATCTTCGCGACCGGCTGCGAGAAGTTGCAGGTCGACGGGTGCCGCTTCGTTGGCAAGGAATTGCCGGACGTGCGTCGCGGCGATGCCGTGCATGCCTGGGGCTGCAACCACGCGCGGTTCACGGGCAACCGCATCGAGCGCGGCCGGGACGTGGTGCTCTGGTACTCTACCGGCACCACGTTCGACGACAACGTCGTGGCCCACGGCCGCTACGGCCTGCACTACATGTACTCCGACCAGAACTCGTTCCGGCGGAATCGTTTCGAGTCCAACCAGGTCGGAGCGGTGCTGATGTACGGCAGGGGGCTCGAGGGGGAGGGGAACACGTTCCTGCGGGCCCAAGGCGTCGGCTCCTGCGGCCTGCTCGTGAAGGACGCCGACGACATCGCGCTCACCGGGAACCGGCTCGTGGCCAATGCGACCGGTCTGCTCCTGGACGGGGCCCCGCTGTCGCCTCGAGGCCAGGTGCGAATCGCCGGCAACCTGATCGCCCGCAACGACGTCGGGCTGGAGGTCTCGTCGGAGTCGAAGGGCATCGTCTTCATCGGAAACAGCTTCAGCGGCAACCGGGTCCAGGTCCAGGTGCTCGGCTCCGGCCCGGCGGGCGACAACGTCTGGGCCGAGGACGGCCGGGGCAACTTCTGGTCGGACGCGGTGCCCTACGACCGGGACGGGGACGGCGTCTCGGAGATTCCCTACCGTCTGGAGAGCACGTTCGAGTCGCTGGCCGGACGCAACCCTTCGTTGAGCTTCTTCGAGGCCTCGCCGGCGTGCGAGGCGCTCGACCAGGCGGCTCGCCTCTTCCCCATCCTGGCGCCCGAGCTGCGGCTGGTCGATCCGAAGCCGCTGGTCCGGCCTGCCCTGGGGGCGCTGGCACCCGAGCCGGTCGAGCCGGGCCGCCGCGGGGGGCTGGCGCTGGCGGGCCTGGCGATGCTGGCGGCGTCGGCCGCGATGGCGGCCGCGGCCCGGATGGCGCTCGCGTGATCGAACTGGAGCGGGTTGTCTTCGAACGCGACGGCCGCCGCATCCTCGACGGCATCAGCCTGACGGTGGCGAAGGGCGAGTCGGTGGCGCTCGTGGGCCCGAACGGCTCGGGGAAGACGAGCCTGCTGCGCTGCATGCTCGGCCTGGTGCCCTGCGAGGGGGTCGTGCGCATCGACGGACTCGACGTCGCGCGCCGGCCCGTGGAGGTGCTCTCCCGCGTGGGCTACCTGCCGCAGCGGGCGGCCTTCGGCGACGCCCCGGCGCTCGAGGTCCTGGTGCTGATCGCAAAGCTCAGGGGGCTCGACGCGGGCCGGGCGGCCACCGTGCTGGCGCAGGTGGGTCTGGCCGAACACGCCCGCCAGCGCGTCCGCCTCTTCTCGGGCGGCATGCTGCAGCGGCTGTCGCTGGCGATGGTGTTGCTCGCGGACCCGCCCGTGCTGCTGCTGGACGAGCCGACCGCCAGCCTGGATCGCGAGGGGCAACAGGCCTTCCTGAATCTGATGACGCGCTTCCGCTCGGAGGCCCGCACGATGGTGATCACCTCCCATCGGGCCGAGGACACCGGACGGTTCGCCAGCCGGGTGGTCGAGCTGGATCGGGGTCGTCTGGCGGCCGGCCCGCCGGCGAACCGGGAGTCACCGGCTCCGGTGACTCCGATGCCGTCCGCGGAGGTGGCGCCGTGAGGTTCCGTCCGACCGTGCTGCTGGCCGCTCGCGAGCTGAGCGAGGCCCGGAGGAGCCGCTGGTTCCTGGTGGCGACGGCCTGCTTTCTCGTGCTGTCGCTGGCCCTGGCCTGGCTGGGGCTCGCCGGCACGGGCCGGGCCGGTCTGGCGGGCTTCGACCGCACGGCGGCCAGCCTGCTGAACCTGGCCATCTTCTTCGTCCCGTTGCTCACGCTCTCGCTCGGCGGGCTGTCGATCGCCGGCGAACTGGAGGACGGTTCCCTCGGTGTGCTGCTGGCCCAACCGCTCACGCGGGCGGAGCTGTTCGCCGGGAAGTACGTGGGGCTTCTGGCCGCGGCGTCGGGCTCGATCCTGGCCGGCTTCGGCGCAACGGGGCTGGTGGTCGGGCTCTCGGCCGGCGGCGCTGCGTGGGCGTTCGCGCAGGTCGTGGCCATCGTGCTGGGGCTCGCGGCCTCCACGCTCGCGGTGGGGCTGCTGCTCTCGGTGCTGCTCGAGTCCCGGGCCCGGGTCGTCGGGGCGTCGTTCGCGGTCTGGCTGGCGCTGGTCTACCTGTGCGACCTGGGGGCGATCGGGCTGACGCTGGCGCAAGATCTCGGGCCGGCCCAGGTGTTCCTGCTCGGCACGCTCAACCCGGTGCAGCAGGCGCGCATCCTGGGAACGCTGGCGCTCACCGACCGGCTGGAGGTACTGGGGCCGGCAGGCATCTACGCGGTGGACACGTTCGGCGCCGGGGGAGCGGCCGTCCTGCTCGGCTGGATGATGGCCGCCGTCACCGCGGGCTGCCTGGCGTACGGCTATCTCCGGTTCCGCCGCACGGTCGTCTCGTGAGGCTGGGCCGCGGGGGCGCGGCGCTGTAGAATCGCGACCGTGGAGGGGGGCGAAGGAGGCTCGCCGTGCGAAAAATCATGCTCGTGATAGTCACTGTTGCGCTGGTGGCGGCGGTCGTCTGGTGGCTCGGGGGGCGGCCGTCGGGCCCCGAGCCGATCCTTCATGGCCGCGATACCTGCGCGGCCTGCCGTATGGTGATCACGCAGCGGGGCTTCGCGGCCGAGGCCCGGGATGCGCGCGGACAGTTCCAGAAGTACGACGACGTGGGATGTCTGGTGAAGGCCCTGGCGCGGGAGCCGCGTCCGGCCGACGTCCTCTGGGTGGAGGACCAGCCCTCGGGCGAGCTGGTGCCGCTAGCGGCCGCCTCGGTGGTGGCCGGGTCCGCGCTCACCACGCCGATGGATTTCGGCTTCGTGGCGTTCCGCGAGCGGTCCGCGGCCGAGGAGTTGATGAGGTCCCGCGGCGGGCGGCTGCTCACCCCCGAGGAGTTGCTCCGGGAGAAGGTCGGACGCAAGCACGCCGGGCCGTGAACCGCTCTCAGGCTCTCAGTTCCGGCGGGGCTTCTCCTTGACGAGATAGTCGAACAGTGCCGCGGCCTCGTCCGGGGTGAGGTGGAAGCGCTCTCGCGGGCAGTTCGACGGCGTCTCGGCCGGGTCGGTGAGGAACTGCTGCAGGTAGCTCGCCTTGAGCCGGAGAGCGACGTCGGCCAGATCGGGGGCGGCGTGCTTGCCGCGGTCGCCGCTGGAGTGGCAGTCGAGGTAGCCGCGCTCTTCGAAGAGGCCGGCGCCGCGCCGCACCGTCGCCGGAAGCGGCGTCGAGAGCGTGGGCTCGGGATGGAAGATGCCGGCGCGGCGGGTGTCGAGATAGGCGGCCAGGTCCGCGGCCTCTTGCGGCACGAGCTTGTAGTCGGGCATCCGGGCAACCGGCCTCACGTCGGGTGATTCCCAGGCCAGCCGCCGGGGCGCCAGCAGGAACTCCCGCGTCCAGTCAGGCTCGACCCGGCTGCCGAAGGCGGCCAGGTCGCGAGCGGGCCCCGCGGCGTGGCAGGCGGCGCAGTGCAGAGTCTGGTAGAGCTGGCGGCCTCGCTCGGGGCTGCCGACGACCGGCGGACCGCCGCCTCGATCGGAGGCCGAGACCGGGCGTGGAGGCCGGGGGGGCGGCTCGTCGACCAGGTGAGCCAGCACGAGCAGTACGAAGCCCGCGTAGAGGAGCCCGCCCGCCAGCCCGAGCGGCAGCTTCCGCTGGCGCAGCTCCAGGCCGGGCGAGCGCTCGAGCCACGGCACCAGCACCAGCAAGCACGCCAACCCGATCGGAACGACCAGGGTGCCCAGGAGAATCCAGTCGCCCGGCAGGTAACGCAGCAACTGGAAGAGAGGTAGAAAGTACCACTCGGGCCGCGGAACGTAGCCGGCCGGGGCCTCGTCGGCCCGCATCTCGAGCGCGGCGGGGCGCCATGCCGCCAGGGCCGCCAGCAGCAACAGCACGACGACGCCGGCCACCACGTCGCGGCGCTTCGCCAGGCCCGGGCTGCGGGCCAGCCACAGGTGCCAGAGCAGCCCGAAGACGATGGCCAGCGGGAAGAGCGTCGCGTGGACGGCGAACGCCCGCGTGAGCGTCACGGCGCCCAGCGAGTCCTCGCCTTGAAGTAAAAGCTGGAGTTTCTCCCCGACGAACGGTGTCGAGGCCACCATCTGCGAGCCGACCTGGGCCGCGAAGAAGCCCTTCGCGTTCCAGGGGAGCAGGTACCCGATGAAGCTCGTGGCCAGGACCACCGGGACGAGCAGCGCGCCGCTGGCCCAGCTCCACCGGCGGGGGCCCTTGAACGCCGCCTGCAGGAAGACGCGCCCGCCGTGCAGCATGAGCCCCACGATCATCGCCGTGGCGCCCCAGGAGTGGATGCTCCTGAGCAGCCGGCCGCAGCCCACCTCCGCCTCGATGAACTGGATGCTCTCCCAGGCCCCGTCGGGCACCGGCCGGTAGTAGAGCGCGAGCAGCATACCCGTGAGCAGTTGCGCCGCCGCCACGACGAGCAGCGCGGGACCGAACCAGGCAGATAGGCTCGAGGCCCGAGGCTCCGGGCTCATCGGCGCCTCTTTCCCGGCTTGATCCAGACGAAACCGTCCTTCTCCCGGACCTCCAGCGTCAACAGCGGCTTGCGCGACGGTCCGGAGATCACCTCGCCCTCGGCTGTGTAAACGCCGCCGTGACATGGGCACAGCATCTTGCCCTGCTGCGGGTCCCAGGTGACGTTGCAGCCCAGGTGCGTGCAGGAGGCCGAGATGGCGAAGAGCCCGGCCTCGCGCCGCTGCACCCACACGAGCCCCGTCTGCCGGAATCCGCGGTAGGGACGCTCGTACTTCGCCAGCACGAAGGGGCCCGGGGTGACCTGATCCGAGCGGCAGAGCACGAGCCACGTGTTGGCCTCGTCGCCGAAACCGAGCGGCGTGGTCAGGAACCGTAACGCCGGCAGACCGAGCACCGCGCCGAGGGTGGCGGCGAGCGCCCCGACCGCGCGTCCGAGCATGCTGCGTCGCGAGCTGGCGGGTGCCGGCGGCGGATCGGAGGGCTGAGCCGGAGCCGTGTCGGCCTTCTCGAGAGTCGTTGAAGTACGCAAGAGGTTGTTGCGCAGATCGCGCTCGGGTGTCCCTGCCGCCGGCGGCGGACCGGCGTCGCTCCAACAGCCTACAGCCTACAGTCTACAGCCTCATAGCCTTGCCTTGGCTGCCTTCCAGGTTCGCCACGCCAGGTGGCGAAGGCTCCAGTGCTCGTGGCCCGGGATCGCCACTCGCAATCGATCGTGCAGCGGCTCTACGAAGGAGGCCGGAACCGCCTTGGCTCCGCTCATCACGCCGACGAGCAGCCCGGCCGTCCCGGCGTTGCAGTCGGAATCCCACCCCAGGCAGGCCGCCAGCGCCAACGTACGGGCGAAGTCACCCTCGCCGTGGAGCAGTGCCAGGGCCACGAGCCCGTCGTTGGGCAGGGCGTAGGCCCAGGCGTTCGCCGGGTCCTTCGCCCGGAGCGGCGCCGCAATCTCGCGATCGAGCCAACCGCGCGCGCGCCCGAGCGGCTCGCCCGCGGCGTGGGCGCGCAGACATTCGCCGATCACCTCGCGGTGCCGCCCCGCCCGCGGCCCGAGCTTCTCGAGCGTCCGCTCCAGAAGCCGGCGCGGCGAGCGTTCCTCGAAGGCCAGGTTGCCCGCCGTGGCGACGAACAGCGCGGAATTCACGCCATCTCCCCGGTTCGAGAGCGGAGCGTCCCGTTCGACGAACGACCAGGCCCGCTCGGGTCGGCCGGGCGAGACGAGCCCCCACAGGTCGCAGCGGATCCGCGCGCAGATAGAGCCCTCCTGCGGGCCCTGTCCGCAGGCCGCGGGCGTGGCTCCGGCAGCGGCCTGCTCGAGCGAGCGCCGTTCGGTCTTCCACAGGTATTCGTAGGCGAAACGGTCTCGCCATGCCGCCAGGACCGCCGCCGGCGCGAAGCTCTCGCCACTCTCTTCCAGCAGCAGCAGGTTGCTCACCGCCAGCGAGGTGTCGTCGTCCGGCCCGAACCCCCAGCTCCCATCCTCCAGCCCCCGCGTCAGCTTCTCGACCTTCTCGAGAGAGGCCGCGGCCTGCCCCTCCATCGGCATCCCCAGGCGGCATCCGGCGACCTTCCCGAGCCAGCCGCCCAGGAGCTTGTCGTAGACGGGATCCCGGTCGTGGGGGCCCGTGGCGGGTGGCGTCTGCTCGGCTGGAAGCGGGGCCGGGCCGGTCGTCACCCGGAAAGGGCCCAAGGTCAGCGCATTCGCGAACTCCTTCCGCATGAAGCCCGGCACGTCCAGCACGAGCAGGGCCCCCCCCGGCGGGATCTCTCCCCGGGCCAGATCGGGTGCAGGATCGAACGCCTCGTAGGGAAGCGTGAGCCGCGTCGCGAGCTCCCGGCTGGTGAGCACGACCTGACGGAAACGGGCCGCTCCGGCGGGAGGGATGGCATAGAGGCGGAGTTGAGTCGGGGCGCTCGAACGCACCGTAAGCTCGGCCGACTCGCCCGGCCCGAACGCGAAACCGTCGGCCTGGAGCAGGATGACCGGGTCGTGGCCGGTGCGATACTCCAGCGTGAGAGCGTGGCCGGTGAGCCGGTCGGCGGGCGCCCGCGGGACCTCCTGGGCCATTGCGCCAGGAAAGGCCAGTGCGAGGGCGAGCAGCGACAGCGCCGCCCGGCGCCATCGGGGACGGTCGCGACCGCCACATCGCGCTGCGAGCGGGAGCATCCCGGTCAGGCTAGCACGCCGGGGCCTCACGAGGACGAGACGCCGGGTTCTAACTTTTCGGGGCGGGGTATACTCCCATGTGGTGGTGCCGTTCCGGGTGCGGAGCGGCCGCGACGCCGAGGAGGACGAGATGCTCGGGATCTGTGCGAGGAACCAGTGGCAGGGCCGGCGAGGTTCGCTGGTCGTGGTGATCCTGATCGGGGTGGTGCTGGTGGTCCTGGGTGCCGTCGCGCTGACCATGAGCCAGAGCTTCGGCCGGGCGGGCTACCACGAGAAGCTGGTGGCCGATTCGCAGGAGCTGGCCCGGGCCGCCGTCGAGGAGGCGGCGATGCTCATCAACAACGGCAAGCGCACCGCCGAGATCGACCAGGCGCTCGGCACCTCGGAGCCCACCTCGGTGGAGCTGGCGGTGCTCGAGAACAGCAACTCGCCGCTGGCCAAGTTGCCCGCGGACAAGCGGCCGACGGTCTTCGTGAAGGCCTCGATCGTCGACGCCACGAAGTCCCATCGCGACGGCGCGCGCGAGCAGTTCGACAACATCACGCAGTTCATCACCGACTCCCGGGCCAAGGAGTTCTGGGA
>CAZSVK010000054.1:0-2294 GCA_964610245.1 uncultured bacterium | reverse complement strand
CCGACGATCCCGCCTGCTTCATCAACGGCTGGGTGAAGCGGGTCGGTCCGAGCAACTGGCACCCGAAGTGGCAGAAGGTCCCCGAGCCGGTGCGGACGGTGACCCAGCAGGACGGCAGCGAGCTGAAGTACTACAAGTGGGTGCTCGAGAACCCGATGGGCGAGCTGTACGACGTCTTCAAGCTGTTCAAGACCTGCACGGGCGATCTGAACGGCAGCCCCCGCGAGCTGCCGGAGGGCCAGAGTCCGAACATCAACTGCGGCACCAACGGCGGCAAGCCCGGTCAGGGCGAGTTCCAGGCCAAGTGGGCGAAGGCGATCAAGGCGGTAGCCTGCGACGCGGCCAAGAAGGTCGAGGCCTGCGGCGCCAACCCGTCGCTGGCAATGGCCCACCTGGTCGGCGACCTCAAGATCGGCAAGGAGATCGCGAGCGGGGCCGAGGTGGACGCAACGGCGTCGTTCATGAAGGACAGCGTCATCGGCACCAACAAGACCTATCTGCTCGAACTCTCGGCCTCGATGGGCTACGAGGGCAAGGCCGCGAAGATGACGGGCAAGCAGGCGTTCCGGTCGTACCGGCTGTTCCAGAAGGCCGAGTGGGAGATGGCGATGGGGATGATGGCCGAGCACCTCGCGGCGGATCTGCAGAACATGGGCGGCGCGTCGCTCTCGACGCAGGACTTCGCCCAGATGTTCAAAGCGGAGACCGGCGTGAAGGGCCACGACGAGCCGGTGCCAGACAAGACATGCAAGCCCTCCTCCGACCGCTACGACCCGAAGAAGATGTTCGACGATCTGGTCTACAAGGAGATGCCCTCGACCGTGGGGACCCGGATGTATCCTTACGGCGTGGCGTCGATGAAGTGGGCCCCCGACAACCTGAAGGACAAGGATGCGACCAACAGCAAGGACAAGTGATCGGATAACGGCCTGTCGGGTGAGCCGGGCGCCGGGTGGGGCCCGGTTCGCCGTCCTGGGCACCGGCCGCCGCGGGTTCACGCTGGTGGAAGCGATGCTGGCCGTGATCCTGGCGTCGATCGTCTTCGGCGGGGCGATCCAGTTCTACCGGATGGGTGCGATGTCGGTCGTCAAGACCTCGGATCACGCCCAGGCCCGGATGGAGGCGATGAAAGTCCTGGAGAAGATCCGCGAGGATCTCGACCGGCTGGTGGTCGACGACGACCTCGCCAACCTGGTGGTGCCGGTCAAGCTCTCGGACAAGGTCCCCGGCAAGGAGCAGTACCGGAAGATCGAGTTCTTCGCTCTGCACCACCGGGACCTGGACAAGTCCTCGAAAAAGATGCGGCTCATCGCGCGTCAGATGACCTGGACCAGCCAGAAACTGACCGCGCCCCAGACCGGCGCGGTCGTGATGCGCAACGGCGAGAAGTTCGCCTACTCAGGCATCGGCTCGGTCGGGCCGGTGACCGACCTGACCTTCTCGCCGCTCTCGCGGGAGGAGTTCTGCGAGATGCAGATCTCGCCCTACCACGCCCTCTGGGTGAGGGTCTACCCGCGCGGTGCCTGGGACGCCTTCAACAAGGGGCTCGCCAGCGAGGCCAACGCCCAGGCCCGGCTGATGCACCTGTCGCACATCGAGAGCCAGTACGCCTGCATGCTCACGCTCCGCTACTCGAACCCTCCGGCCGGCGTCTTCAAGAACCTCAACATGCTCGACGACCCGTTCGTCACCTTCAATTGCCCGATCAAGACCATTCCGAAGGAGCTGCCCCTCGACTGGGTACGGCCCCTGGGGCTGGTCGAGTACGACAAGGCGGCGCCCTTCAAGGACGACGACGCCGACCTCGACACCGAGCACTGAGCGCCGTCCGGCCCTGACATCCCCCGAGGAACCCGATGCGCCGAACTAACGTGAACGTTGATAGGAAGGGGACCACCCTCTTCGAGGTGCTGATCAGCGCCATCGTGCTGAGCCTGATCGTGCTCCCGATCGGCCTGCTGCTGACCACCTCGAACCGCACCCTGCGGAACACCGACATCAACCGGGAGGTGCGCTCGATGATCGATCAGGTGATGGAGCGCATCGAGTCGACGGACCTGACCAAGCTCTGGGACGCGTTCGGCGTCGAGCCCGATTCACCTGCCCGCTTCAAGGGCCAGCTGTTCAAGCCCGAGGCGGTCTCGGGCGCCGGCGGCGGCGAGCGCACCTCCGACGACGTGAACCCGCTGCACCTCGACATCCCGCTGATGAAGCGCATCCTGGAGATGAAGGAAGAGATGGCCCTGGAGACGGACCTGGAGTTCCGCTTCATGACGCGCGCCGAGCTGGGCATC
>CAZSVK010000053.1:0-19118 GCA_964610245.1 uncultured bacterium | reverse complement strand
CTTGGCGACCAGGTCGTCGGGGAACTGCGCCAGATGGCCGTCGATGATTGCCAGCGCCACCGGGAAGTTCTGGTGCTCGTAGTAGACCCGCGACAGCAGCAGCCGCGTCTGGCGGTTCTGCGGGTCGAGTTCGGTGGCGCGTTCCAGGTGGTGGCGCGCGGCGAAGAGGTCACGCTGATGGGAATAGGCCTGTCCCAGCAGTTCGTGGATCCGCGAGAGCCTCAGCAGCGTCGCCGCGGGAAGGAACCGGGCCAGGACCTCGCCGGGCAGCGGGCCCAGCGGAGACATCTGCGCGACGTGGCCGTCGAGCAGCCGGGCCACCTCTTTCGTCGAGGCTGCCTCGCCGGAGGTCAGCCCCGCCACGAGACTCTCGATCGCCTCGTAGTCGACGAGCACCTCGGCGGCCACCTTCCGGATCTCCTGCACCTGCGGCGACTCCTCGGAGGCGTTCTCCCAGCGACCGAGCACCCGCCGTCGCGCGAGGTTCAGCGTGTCGTGCGACAGGCCAAGCCTCTCGCCCAGCTCCACCGCCTCGTCGACCTGGTCGGCATCCAGCAGTCGTTTGAAGGCCTGGTGCGCCTCGGGAATCACGAGGAAAGCCGCCGGCTTGTAGGTCCGGAGCAGCTCCTGCGCGCGCTCCAGGTAGCCGGGGCCGCGACCGGCCAGCTCTTCGCCGAAGATCTCCGAGACCGCCCTGTCGCTGTGGAGCTTCAGGCGGAACAGCCTGTAGTAGGTTTCGATGAAGGGGCTGAGAGCGATCCGCAGGGCGAAGTTGGTCAGGGCGGCCAGCACGGGGCAGGCCAGCACCGCGACCAGCATCCACCGACTCGTGTCGAGCTGAGCGATCGGCTCCGGCGCGAACCAGGCGAGATAGACCACCGCCAGTACGAGGCAGCCCACGAACGAGCCGTAGGCGACGCGCTTCTGGAACTGGGCGTGCTGCGAGGCGATCCGCTGTTCGATGCGTCCTTCGAGCGAGTTGTTCATGGGGGGAAGATCGGGTTCATTGCAGCGGGGAGGGGCCGGCGAGCGCCGTCTGCAGGCGGGCCAGATCCGCTTCAGCCTGTTCCACCGTGGCGCGCAGAACTCCCAGCCCGAGCGCCACCCAGCCGGGAAGGACGAGCGCGTCCCCGGGGGCGTTCTCTTCCAGTTCGGCGTCGAGCGTATCGAGAGCATCCTCGACAGCGAGCATCGTACCGCGAAATGCTCGCAGCAACGCGTCGGGCGCCTCGGCGGCCGCGAGGATCCGCTCCAGCGATGCGACTTGCAGGCCCAGCGCCCGGATGCGTTCGGGGTCGGCCTCGGCCTCGAGTGCTGTCCGGGCTCGCTCCAGATCGGTCCGCAGCTTGTCCGGGGCGGGCGGCGCCCCATCGGTCAGGAAGAGCGCGCCCTTCTGGACGAGCAAGAAGTGGCGCCGGGCCAGCTCTCTCACGGCCGAGGCCGCGCCGTCGGCAGCGGTCGCGTCGTGGCCCACCGCGCGCTGGCGCTGGCCGACCTGCTCGAGCGCGGTCTGGACCGCCTCCAGGATCTCCTGCGGCGTGCGGGCCGGCGTCTCCTCGAGTGGCTCCGGCGGCTCGGCCGGCTTCGAGACGATGACCCTCTCGACGATCATCAGGTTGCGGGCGCAGTGGAGGAGGAACATGCCGCAGAGCATCATGAACCAGATGCCGATCTGGCTGCCCGTCGCGGCCATCACGAGATAGCAGACGAGGGTCGCGGCCAGGAAGAAACGAGTGAACTGGATGTCGTCGGGCGCCTCCGGGGAGCGCGCCTGACCGGCTTTGCGGTAGGCCACCGCCAGGCACAGCGTTCCGGCCACGGCTGCCGGCACGGCGATGGGCGGCGACACCAGGGCACAGCACAGCAGGAACACGCCCCAGAACGAGAGCTGGTCGAGCCCCGTCACGGGGGAAGCGGCGACCGTGTCCTCGGACGGCTGGCTGGAGCGAGTCTCGGGTCGGTCCATCGGGTCGAACTCGACGGTAGGCTCCGGCACGGTCACGACAGGCGAGCGATGTCGCGGTACTGGAAGGTCGGGCAATCGGTCACCGAGTCATACTCCTTGCCCTTCTTGACGACCTTCCCCTTCAGCTCGAGAGCGGTGTAGGCGCAGTCGAACTTCTCGTCGGTCCGGTCCCAGACCACGTGGGCGCAGTTCATGCAACAGCGGGGGCCGATGCCTCCCCGGGCTCGCTTCATCGACTGGATGCCCACTATCCAGCCCACGAAGAGCCCGAGGATGGCGACCAGGATCGTGCCTCCCCAGATGGAAACGGTCGGAGCGAAGGTGACATCCTTCAGCACCGGATAGGCCTGTGGCAGCCAGCGAGACGCGGCGATTCCCAGGCCGCCGCCGACGGCCGCGCCGATCGCCGCGCCGATGAGGAGCAGCGACCAGTCCATCTGGATCTCTTCGCCGCCCATCCCCGCCCATTTCAGCCCCCAGACGACGTAATTCCGGAAGTTGGAGGGCAGGTCCAGCAGCCGCTCGTTCACGCCGTCGATGATCGTGCTCAGTACCTTGAAGAGCAGCTCGGGATGGCGGGCGCTGAGCTGCTGGAAGTCTTCGCTGCTCACGACCAGGTGGTGGCTGCCCTTCGGCCCCGACTTCGCGGAGGTGTTGCGCGGCTCGCCCGTGATGAACGCGATCTCGCCAAAGCAACTATCGGTGTTGCGCTGGCCGATGATCTGCTCCTGGCCGTCCGACCCCCGGGCATAGAGCAGCACCGAGCCGTCCAGGATCACGTGGAGCTGCCGGTCCTTGCTGCCCTGCTCGAAGAGGATCTCCATCGGCTCGTACTTCACCCGGCGGGTGAGGCTGAGGACCTCCTCGATCTCCCCGATGGTGAACTTGAGGAACAGGGGAACGATGCGGAGCGTGAGCATCATGCGCTCGCGGATTTCCTCGTTCTTCAGCGATTCCTGGAAGCTCTCGTCGTTCTGCATCTGGAATTGATTCGCGGGTTCGGGGCCGCGAGGTTATCCTATGCCAGTGCCCTGGCACTGTCAACGACCCGCCGGGCGCCGCTGGCACCTGACACCTGACACCTGGACCCCGACTTCATGAATCTAGGCGATCGCATTGAACTCCGCATCGAGAGCCTGGCCCACGGGGGCCGGGGAGTGGCCCGCCACGACGGCTGCGTGGTCTTCGTGGCGCTGGCGGCGCCCGGGGATCTCGTCGAAGCGGAGGTCACGAAGGTCCAGAAGCGCTTTGCCGAGGCCTCGGTGGCGCGTGTGCTGGAAGCGGGCGCCAGCCGGCGCGAGCCCGGCTGTCCCGCCTTCGGCCGCTGCGGCGGATGCCAGTGGCTGCACGTGGACGGGGCCGCGCAGCTCGAGGCCAAGGATCGCGGTCTCCGCGAGTCGCTGGCGCGCATCGGGAAGGTGACGGTCGAGCGGTTCGAGCCTCCGGTCGGGGCGCCTCCCGGAGAGGACATCGCTTACCGGTCTCTGGCGGTACTGCGCGGCCGGGCTTCGGAGAGCGGCGTCGTGCTGGGATTCCTGACGGAGGGAACCCGGGAGGTCGTCGCGTTGCCGGGCACCTGCCTGGTGCTGGAGCCGATCCTGGATCGTGCCGCTCGCGAGCTGGCCGCCCGGCGGTGGCCGCCCGGCCCCTTCAAGCTCGAGCTGACCGCGGCTGGAGAGGCGGCCCACGTCCTGGTGCAGGGCGACGGCGATCCTCGGGCCTATCGCAGGGCGCTCGAGGGCTTTCCCTGCGTGGTGCTCGACGGCCGCGGCCGGGTGCGTCACGAGGCCCCCAGGGAACTGCGGTACGAGGAAGAGGTCACGCTGGGCGCGCGGACGCTTCGCTACCTGCTCCGTCCAGGCGCCTTCAGCCAGGTACACCGCGGCCAGAACCGGAGGCTGATCGCCAGGGTGCTCGACTATGCCGGAGCGCTGCGGGGCGCCCAGGTGCTCGACCTGTTCTGCGGAGCGGGAAACCTGTCGCTGCCGCTGGCGCTGGAGGCCGCCGCCGTGACGGGGATCGACGTCTCGCCGGTGGCCGTGGAGGACGCGAGGGCGAGCGCGCAGGCGAGCGGCCTGGCCAACTGCGAGTTCCTGGCCGGCGACGCCGTGCGAGTGCTGGCGCAGAGGTCGGGTCCGAAGCCGTGCGTGGCCGTGCTCGACCCGCCTCGCTCGGGGGCGGCCGAGCTGGTGGGCCCTCTGGTGGCGCTGGGCCCCGAGCGCATCGTCTACGTGAGCTGCAATCCGGCCACGCTGGCGCGCGATACGGCGCTGCTGGCCGCTGGCGGGTACACCCCGAGCCGGGCCGTGGCCATCGACATGTTCCCGCAGACCTACCACGTCGAGGCGGTGCTGCTGCTGGAGCGGCGGGGCTGAGACCCGGGGAACCCCTGACCCCGACCCCTGCTCCTGTTGACACCGGTACCGATGGGGGCTAGGATTCGGGCGAATTCGACCCGGCGGGAGGGCAACTCGATGGCTCCAGAGACGAAAGAACTGATTCCGAGCCTGGTGATAGGCTTGGGCGGCACAGGCTACCAGGTCGTCAAGCTCCTCAAGAACAAGTTCCAGGAGAGCGGCTACTTCGGTCACGGGGTGCCCGAGCTGGTGCGCCTGCTGACGATCGATCAGGATCCTAACGTCGAAGAGAAGGGGGCCGATCTCCTGACCACGCAGGAGAAGATCTACATCACGGCCGACGTCGGCGCGGTGGTGGCCAATCTCGAGCAGCATCCCTACATCAAGCGGTGGTTCCCGGCGCACGCGGTGCGCGAGAGCATCGGCCCGGGCGCGGGCCAGGTGCGGGCGGTCGGGCGGCTCAGGCTGTTCAAGAACATCGAGCTGATCCGCAACCTGCTCGAAGACCGGCTGCGCAAGATCACAGACAAGAAGCACATCGACGCCGACGGCGCCTTCCGCATGGCCAAGGCGAAGGACGTCGACATAAACGTCTTCATTATCACGAGCGTCGGCGGCGGCACGGGGAGCGGCATGTTCCTCGACCTGGCCTACATCGTGCGCGAGGTCTTCCGGCGCGAGAAGAAGCGGGCCATCATCCAGGGCTATCTCTTCATGCCGGACGCCGTGGCGGGCCGCACCGACGAAGAGAACGAGCGCATCAACGCCAACGGGTCGGCCACGCTCCGCGAACTCGACTTCTTCATGGATCGCAAGGAGCTGTTCCGGGCCGAGTACTCCGACAGCTTCAAGATCACCGAGCAGTCGGGGCAGGAGAAGCCCTTCAGCTTCTGCTACCTGGTCAGCGACGTCGACGTCAACGACCGCGTCCTGCTACAGAAGGTCACGGCCGAGCAGATCTTCCACATCATGGGCACCGCCCTCACCAAGGACCAGCAGTCCGTGATGGCCAACGTTCCGGCCAAGGCGTTCGTCCGCATCACCGACGGCCAGTTCAAGGGCAAGGAGCGCAACTACAGCTCGTTCGGCGTCGCCAGCTGCGTCTTCCCGATGGAGCGGTTGCGCGAGATCTTCTCGCACCAGTTCGGCTGCGACCTGCTCGAGCTGATCCAGGAGTTCCCGAAGCCCGAGGATCGCTCCAAGCCCTGGGAACAGGACCTGGAAGACTTCCTCCACCTGCACGGCCTGCTCAGGGGCCTCGACGGCCAGGAGCAGGACCTGATGGCCATCGATCGGCTCTCCACGGTGCAGGAGCTGAAGACCTCCGTGGCGGTCAACATCGAGAACATCGGCGTCAGCGACCTGGGAAAGGTCGTCGTCGACTGCACCGGCGTCTCCCGCCGCTCGCTCACCGACCTGCAGAAGCGCATCGCCTCGCGCAAGGCCGAGCTGACCGTGACCTACCTCGACGGCGTGCAGAAGGTGCTCGACCTGATGTTCGGCGACCCGGACAAGGGCGTCCGCTACGCCACCAAGTTCCTCGAGAACCTCAAGGTCAACCTCGAGGAGCTGCGCGGCCTGATGAAGCGGGGCCGCGAGTTCTACCAGAAGAAGATGTCGACCGCGCTCGAGCAGGCCCACCAGGCCGAGGAGGCGCTGCGGGCCGAGTGCGACCGCTCGTTCCTCCTGCGCTCGCGCAGCCTCTGCCGCCAGTACGCCGAGCAGTCGATCGCGGCGAACAACACGTCGATCGTGATGGAGTTCAAGGCCGAGCTGCAAGACCGGATGCAGGAGGTCCTCATCGCCCTGGCGCAGAAGGTCGACGACGCCCTGGTCAAGGTGCACCGTCTCGGCGACCACATCATCAAGCTCGAGACCCAGTTCCGCAAGCACAGCATCGAGGTCAGCCTGAGCGGCGATCTGGAAGACGGCCAGGACTACCTGCTCAACTACTCCGTGGTGAAGAGTTCCGACCTCAAGGGGCTCTACAAGAGCTTCCTGGGCGATCTGGCCCCCTACGAGACGGTTTACATCGGCCGCGAGCAGGGGCTCGACATGGCCGGCAAGTGGCCGCACTACTCGGAGAACGTCGAGCTGTTCGAGCGCGACACGCTGCGTTTCGCGCAGAAGCTCCTCGAGGTCAAGCTCAACGAACTCACGATCGAGAAGTTCCTGCTCTCCAAGGGCGCCCAGTACATCGCCGACATTGGCGAGAACCTGGCCAAGAAGGGCAAGCCTCTCTGGCGCCTCGACGAGAACCTCTTCCCCCATCACGTGCACACCGAGAACTTCCTGGGCGTCTTCGACCGCGACCAGACCCAGCTCGTCCAGCACGTGGGCGCCATCCTGGGCGAGAACTTCGTCACCGTCAGCACCCGCGAGCCGCACCGCGTCACGCTCGTGCAGACCGCCCACGGCGCGCCGCTCTTCGCCCTGTCCAAGATCGAGGACTGGGAGAGCCGCTACCGGCGTTACCGCGACATCCAGTTCCTGCACGCCATCGTCGGTGAGACCTATGCCATCGACTGGCAGGAATACCCCCTGCGTCCGAAGACCTTCGGCGCCGGCGAGCTGATGCAGTACTTCACGCTCAGCCGCGCCCTCGGCTTCATCCAGATGCGCAAGGAGAAAGACAAGAACCGCTACTACCTGTCGCTCGAGACCGAGGGCATCCTCGACGTCAACAGCCCGCGCACGACCTTCCTGGGCGACGATCTGGTGAGCTGCTTCCAGAAGTTCCGCGGCTACGACCATCTGCGCAAGCTCTCGCACCTGGTCAACCAGTCGCTCTACGCCCGGGGCTCGTACCAGGAACAGCTGGCCTTCCTCGAGGCCGAACTCGACCGGTTGCGGAACAGCCTCGTGAAGGCCCCCAGCGCCGAATACCAGCGCTTCTTCCAGGAACAGATCAACTCCCTGCTGCCGGTCCGGGACGACCTGGCGAAGAAGAAGAGCCTGAGCGAGATCGAGCGAGAGCTGGTCGGCTGAGATTCGCGCGCCGGTCCGGGCCCGCGTGCGGCCGGCCGGCGCACCCCGGAAACTGTCACCATCGACTCCAGGAGGCCAACCATGGTTGAGAAGGACCAGGAGCCCAGGGCCGAACTCAAGGAAGTCGGCCGGATGACCAAGAACAGCATGGCCGACATCGTGTTCTCCCTGACCGAGCATAACGGCAAGACTTACTTCGACATCCGGGAGTTCTCCAACACGACGGGGTACAAGGGCCCGACCAAGAAGGGGCTGCGGGTCAACGCCGAGTTGATCGAGGAGTTCTTCCTCAAGGTCGAGGCGGTCAGGGCGGCGCTCAAGAAGTGAAGCTGGATTCCGAGCTGGAGTCGTTCGAGGTCGTCACCTCGCCGCTCTCGCTCACGCTCACCGATCCCTTCACCATCGCCCGGGGCACCGAGACCGTCCGCTCCAACACCCTCATCCGCGTTCGCTACCAGGGCGCCGAAGGGCTCGGCGAGTCCTCGCCCAGCCAGCGCTACGGCGAGGACGCGCGCACGGTCGAGGCGGCGGTCTCGCGCGCCGGCGACGCCATCCGCCAGATCCGGCCCGACCTCGACACGCTCGGCCGGGTGCTCGATCGCGTGCTCGGGCAGAACGATCGCTCCGCGCGCGCCGGTCTCGAGATGGCGCTCTACGACGTCATCGGCAAGCTCGGTTCGCTGGCCGCCTACCAGCTCCTGGGGCTCGAGCCTCCTCGGCCCATCGAGACCTCGTTCACCATCGCCATCGCCGTCCCCGAAGAGATGGCGCGCCGGGCCGCGGCCGCCACCGGCTTTCACGTGCTCAAGGTCAAGGCCGGCGCGGGCGACAGCCTCGCGGGGCTCGAGGCGGTCCGCGAGGCGCGCCCCGACGCGCTGCTGATGTGCGACGCCAACGAGGGCTGGGACCTGGCCACGGCCCGGCGGCTACTGCCGCGGCTGACCGAGCTGGGCGTCCAGTGGCTCGAGCAGCCGTTGCCCGCGGGCCGCGAAGAAGAGCTCGGATTGCTGCGAGGTCGGGGGCCTCGCATCATGGCCGACGAGTCGCTCACCACGCCCGCCGACCTCGAGCGGCTCGCCGGCCGCGTCGACGGCATAAACGTCAAAGTTGCCAAGGTCGGCGGCATGTCCCGCGCCGCGAAGCTGCTCGCCCGGGGACGCGAACTGGGGTTGCAGACCATGCTGGGCTGCATGATCGAGAGTTCGCTCGGCATCGGTTCGGCCGTCGAGGTCTCGTCGCTCGCCGACTTCGCCGACCTGGACGGCCACCTGCTCGTCAGCGACGACCCGTTCGCCGGCATCACCTGCGAGAACGGCTTCCTGCGCCGGGCCGAGGGCCCGGGCCTGGCCGTGCGGTTGCGGCAGAGCGGTGCGAGCCTCGAGCCTCGGGGGCTCTGAGGAGGTCGAAAGCCTGTCGGGAGCTCCGCTCCCGAACCCTCGCCAGGGGCGAAGTTCGCCCCTGGACCCCCCGATGACTGGAGTGAGTCTTGCCCACGTTCCCAGCCAGGAGTCATCGAGAGTGTCGCTCAGGCCTCAATTGCTCTTCTCAATGCCGGGTCCAGGGCCAGGCTCTGGCCCTGGCGGGGGGCTGGGGGCAGCGCCCCCAGTAGGCCATCGAGTACCAATGCTGACGCGCCTTCTCGACGATCCGTCCATAGCTCAGGACAGCGTCCCCGCAGGGTCAACCATGTCTCACGCCAGCGCGCGCTTGAGCACCTTGCCGGTCGCCGTCCTCGGCAGCTCGGCGCGGAACTCGAACAGGCGAGGCAGCTTGAACTCGGCCAGCCGGCCGCGGAGCTGCTCCCGCAGTTCGCCGGCGTCCAGCTGGCGGCCCTTCTCGGGGCAGATGAACGCCTTGGGGATCTCGCCGCGCAGCGCGTCGGGGACGCCCACGACCGCCACCTCGGCCACGCCGGGGATCTGCCGGAGCAGTTCCTCGATCTCGCCGGGGAAGATGTTCTCGCCGGCCGAGATGATCAGCTCCTTCTTGCGGCCGGTGATGTGGAGGTAGCCCTCGTCGTCGAGCGAGCCCAGGTCGCCGGTGCGATACCAGCCGTCGGCGTCGAGCGCCTCGAGCGTCTCTGCCGGGCGGTTCCAGTAGCTCTTCATCACCGAGGGCCCGCGCACCTGGATCTCGCCGTTTTCGCCGAGGGGCAGGGGACCCGAGTCGCCCACGATTCGCAGCTCGAGGTTCGCGAGCGGGCGCCCCGCGCGGCCCGGCACCGGCTCGGCCGTCGGCGGGGTCAGCGTGATGACGGGCGAGGTCTCGGTGGCGCCGTAGCCCTCCAGGAGGGGCACGCCGAACTTGGCGCGCCAGGCCTGCGAGATGCGCGCCGGCAGCGGCTCTCCGCCGGCGACGGCCAGGCGTAGCCGGTTGGGGAACTGGGCAGGCGCGCAGCGGGCGAGGATGCCGTAGACCGAGGGGACCGCGGTCATGCAGGTGATGCTTCGCTCGGAGAGGGCCTGAAGGATCTTCGCCGGGACGATGGCCGGCAGGATCTCGACGGTGGCGCCGACCACGAGCGGGATCAGCAGCGACGTGCTGATCCCGAACGCGTGGAAGAAGGGGAGCACGGCGAGGAAGCGGTCGTCGCCCGTCATCTCCAGCAGCTCCAGGCAGCCCTCCATGTTCGAGAGCAGGTTGGAGTGGCTCAGCATCACGCCCTTGGGCCGGCCGGTAGTGCCCGAGGTGTAGAGGAGGACGGCCAGGTCATCGCCATCGGCGCGGCCCGAGCCTTCCGGGCCCAGCTCCGAGAGGTTGGTCGAAAGGATGCGTGTGATTCCCGGAGCGTGGGTGCGCAGCCCCTCGGCCTTCTCGAGGAGCGGCTTCGTCGCGATGAGCGTCTCGACGCCCGCGTCGCGGAGGATGAAGCCGAGCTCCTCCGGGGCCAGGCCGGCGTTCAGCGGCAGGACCGCCCGGCCGGAGGCCAGGACTCCGAGCAAGGCCGCGACGAAGTCGAGTCCGTTGGGGGCGAGGATGGCGACGACCTCGCGGGGGCGGCCGCCCTGCTCGATGAGGTGGCCCGCCCACTGCTTCACGAGGTGGGCGAGATCGCCGTAGGTGACGCTCTGGGAGCCTTCGAGAAGAGCAATCCGGTCAGCCTGGCGGCTGCAAGTCCTGAGGACGAGGTCGCAGACGTTCATGGGGTTGCGAGTCCTTTCGGGATAGCGTGACCAGCGGCGGCCATCCGCCGGAAGGCAGGGCAAGACCCGCGCCGCGGCAGGGGCCGCGCACGGGGGGGGGCGGCAGGCTCGCTCAGGCGGCCCGCAACAGATCGGCCACCCGATGCGTGGTTCTCGGCACCGACAGCGTGGCCAACCGGAGTTCACGGTCGAGGACGGCGTTGCCCTCGAGGACGATGTCATCCTGGCCGTACTCGAGCGTCTCGCCGGAGGACTGGGCCGAGAGGGCGACGTGCAGCATGGAGCCGTCGACCGAGAACTGGTAGTCGTCGGGAAGCTCGATGCTCAGGACGTACTGGCCGCTGTAGTCGGTGGTCGAACAGGCCGCGCCGATGCGGTGGCTGCCCTCGTAGAGAACTCCCCGGACCTCGGCGTTCTTGCGCGGATAGCCTGAAGCGCTGATCACAGTTCCGGTGACCCACAGGGTGTCGTCGTTCTCCACGTTGGATTCTCCTTTTTTCGCCGGCCGGATACCTGGGCCGGGTTGCCTTCACGAGAGCAACCGACGTGCCACAACCCCCGATCGTCAGCTCCAGAGACTGAAAACCCGCTCCCGGTGCGCCTTCGGGGGGGCCGGGAGACTCGGCCAGAAACCCGCCAGGGTGCAGCATTTTTGTTGCACCTGCAACGCCGCCGTTGCACGAAGGGGCGGGGCGCCAACCAGGACGGGTATCACAGCGCCGGGCTTCACCCGCTCTGAGGCTTGAGGCCGGAGGAAGGGCTGGCGTCCCCCTTCAAGTCGTCGCGCCACGCGAAGAAGATCGGCAGTAGTAGAACAGAGGCCCAGAGAAGTGTTTGACCCGCCTGCTCCAACTCCCCCTCCGTGTCTCCGTGTCTCTGTGCCTCTGTGATTGGTCAACTTCGTTCACGGTCGTAGCCGTGAGTTCCTGCGTTCGTTGCCTCGCTCCCCCAGCCACCAGCCCCCAGCCCCAAGCCTCGCACCTCACGCCTCACGCCCCTCCGGCTCCTCGCGCACGCGCAGGCCGAGTTCCTTCATCTTCCGCTCGAGGCTCTGGCGGTGCATGTCGAGCGCCTTCGCGGTCTGGCTCACGTTGCCATTCAGCTCGGTCAACTTGCTCTCGATGTAGCGGCGCTCGAACTCCCGGATCACTCGCTTCTTGGCCTCCTGGAACGGCAGCCCGCGAGGCATCGTCAGCCCGTCCTTGCCGGCGGAGGTGCCGATGCCGGGGAAGTCGCCCACGTCGAGCTGGTGGGAATCGGCCAGCGCGACGGCGCTCTCGACGGCGTTCCGGAGCTGGCGGATGTTGCCGACCCAGTCCTCTTGCATGAGCAGATCCAGCGCCGGCCGGGTGATGCCATGGACCTCCTTCGCGTGTTTCCCGGCGAACTCCCGCAGGAAGGCCTCCGCCAGGACCGGGATGTCGTCGCGCCTCTCGCGCAGCGGCGCCAGCTTCACCTCGACGACCTTCAGCCGGTAGTAGAGATCCTCCCGGAACTGGCTCTTGGCGATGAGCGCGGTCAGGTCGCGATTGGTCGCCGAGATCAGGCGCACGTCGACGCTCAGGTTGCTCTCGCCCCCCACGCGCCGGAAGCTCTTCTCCTGGATCGCGCGCAGCAGCTTGGACTGCATCGGCAGCCCCATGTCGCCCACCTCGTCGAGCAGCAGCGACCCTCCGTCGGCCTGTTCGAAGTTGCCGCGCCGGGCTGTCGCCGCCCCCGTGAAGGCGCCCTTCTCGTGGCCGAACAGCTCGCTCTCGATCAGGTCCTCCGGCAGGGCCGCGCAGTTCATCGAGACGAAAGGGTGCTCGCGCCGCGGAGACAGCGTGTGGATGCGCCTGGCGACCAGCTCCTTGCCGGTGCCGCTCTCGCCGGTGATCAGCACGGTGACGTCCAGCGGCGCCACCTTGTCGATCAGCCTCAGGACCTCGCTGACGTGCTTGCTGCGGCCCAGGATGTCGCCCTGGCCGCGCGTTCGCTCCAGCTCGTGGCGCAGGCGCAGGTTCTCGCGCTCGAGCAGCAACTTCTCGGCGGCGTTACGCGCGAGCTGCCGCAACTCGTCGACGTCGTAGGGCTTGGCCAGGTAGTCCCACGCTCCGGCCTTGATGGCGGTGACGGCGATCTTCTCGTTTCCGTGCGCGGTCACCATCACCACCGGCGGAGGGGAGGGGAGGCTCCCGATGATCTCCAGCGCGGCCAGCCCGTCCATCCCGGGCATCGAGATGTCCATGAACGCCAGGTCGATCCCCCCGGCCTTGATCCGCTCCACCGCCTCCGCGCCGTTGCAGGCCTCGACGATGCGGTACCCGCTCGACTCGAGCGCCCGCCGCATGCCCAGCCGGGAAGGCTTCTCGTCGTCCACCACGAGTATCTGGATGTTTTCAGTCCTCATTGACCTCTCCGGGCCCCACCCGCCGCCGGCGCCCCGGCGTTCAGGGCCGCGTGCGCAGGTTCGCCGGCAGGTAGACCGGCAGTTCCAGCTGGAAACGGGTGCCGTCCGGCCCGCTCTTCACCTCGATGGAGCCGCCCAGCTCCTCGAGCCGCTGCCTCACGAGCGCCAGTCCCAGGCCCGTGCCGGTGGCCTTCGACGAGTGGAACGGCTCGAAGATGCGCTCCAGTTCTTCGGCGGGGATTCCCGGCCCGGTGTCGCTGACTTCGACGGTCACGTGGCCCTCGTGCCGGCCGGCCGTCTCGATGGTCAGCGTGCCCGCCTTCGTCATCGCCTGCAGCGCGTTGAGCACCAGGTTGAAGAGGATGCTCTTGAGGGCGTCCAGCCCGCCCTTGAGATAGTGAGGCTCGGGCGCCAGCTTCTGTACCACCGCCACCTGCCGCCGCCGCGCCTCGTAGCTGAAGATCTCGAGCACCCGCTCGACCACGCGCTCCACGGCGACATAGCGTCCCTCCGGCTCTCGCGGCCGGATGAACTCGAGCAGCCGGCTCACGGTGCTCGACAGCCGGTCGATCTCCTCCAGCACCACCGAAAGGTCTTCGCGTCGCAGGTCGCCCGCCGGGATGGTCTCGCGCATCACCTGGATGATCGCCTTCATCGAACTCAGCGGGTTCTTGATCTCGTGCGCCACGCTCGCGCTCAGCAGACCGAGCGAGGCCAGCCGCTCGTCCTCCAGCAGCTTTCGCTCCAGCGCCAGCTTCTGCTGGAAGATCTGCACCTTCTCGACCGCGCCGCGCAGCTGGTTCATCAGTAACCGGAGCATGTCGAGTTCCTGAGGCGTCACCGGCCGGTTGTAGCTCCGGCGACCCAGGCAGGCCAGCCCGGCCGGCCCCTCCCGGGCCGGAATGGGGCTGACCGTGAGCAGGTCGGCCGAGAGCAGCGCGTCCTTGAGAGGGCCGTCTGCCAGCTCCAGCGTCTCGAGGTTCGGAAGCTTGCTGGCGCGGAGCGCGTCGAGGATCGCGCCGAGCGGGAGCGTGCCCGGGGGCTGGCTCGCGGCGCTGACCCGTCCATCGACACCCACGAAGTAGATTCCGACCCTATCGATCGAGAGCGCGTCGGCGATTCCGACCGCTACCTGGGCCAGGAGCACGCCGGAGTCGGTGGCCGCCGGGCTGCCCAGCTCCGCGCTGATGCTCGCCAGCTTCTCGCGCTTTCGCCGGTTCTGGCGCATGAAGATGCGGTCGAAGAAGTCCTGCGAAGCCACCTGCAGATTGCCGAAGGCGAACACCAGCCCCATGATGAGCAGCCCTTCGAGCAGTTCGGCGTTCACCGCGGTGTCCCTCAGCAGCTTCTCCCCGACCTGCCTGATCCCGAAAATGTAGGTGCAGAGCAGGAAGAAGGCCAGCAGCGAGTTCACCAGGGTAGTTCGCATGAAGTACCCCATGTAGTTGTAGCGGTAGATGTAGTACCCGAAGACCATGCTCGGGACCAGCGGCGCGAGCAGGCAGAGCAGCTCGAGGTACCGCCCCAGGATCGGCAGCCTCACCGCCCCCATCGGGAAGGTCAGCATCAGCAGCACCCAGACCGGCCCCAGCGCCCGCCCCACGTCCCGGGCGAAGCCCCGGTCCGGCTCCTCGGCCGTGTGATGCACCAGCTTCAGCGCCAGCAGCGAACTCGCCAGGCTCGCCAGCATGTACCAGAGCTGCAGAGGCAGGCCGTCCCGGGCCAGTGCTTCGAGCAACCCCTTCGAGGTCCCCAGCAGCGGCCAGAGCGCCAGCAGCGAGGGCAGGTACAGCGCCGCTCTCAGCGCCACGTTCAGTCTCGACTTGAAGTAGAACTCGAGAAACGTGTGAAGCAGCAGCGACGGCTGCGCCGCGAGACTGAACAGCGCCACCCCCTCGAGCAGCCGCGTCGGCAGCCTGGGCGGTTCGCGCATCACCAGTCCGAGGAAGAGGCTCGCGAACGCCGCGCAATAGAGCAGCGCCCCGCTCGTCACCAGCCCCAGGAAGGCCTTCTCGCCCCGGCGCCGGATGCCGCGCTCCCGCATCAGCACGAGAAGCGTGAGGTTCACGGCGGCCCCCACCAGGAACCCCACCGTCGCCAGGATTTCGAACAGGCCCATCGACATGGTTCGGAGGAACTCGACCCGTCGAGGGTCGGCTCAGATGCTGGTTGCCCGCCTCAGGAGCGCCCGCAACTTCTTCGGATCGTGGCGCATCGTGTCCAGCTTGTGGAGCTGCCGCCGTTCGCCCTCCGGCTCGAGCAAGGCCCCGGCCACCGGCTTGGGCCCCAGCGCCGCGATCTCCCGGCGGGTGCGTCTCTCGCACGGGATGAACTGCACGCCGAACCGCGCATGCTCGCGGGCCCGCTCGGGGGATGGGACCTCTTCGTTGAGCACCACCAGGTCGACCGAGCCGGCCGGCAGGTACGATAGCAGCACCCGCGCGTGGTCGGACAGCGAGTGGCCGTCAGTCTGGCCCGGCGCCGTCGTCGTGTTGGCGATGAACAGACGCGTGCCCCGGCAGGCGGCCAGCGCCTCCGGCACGCCCGGAAAGATCATGCAGGCGAGCAGGCTCGTGTACAGGTTGCCCGGTCCGATGAAGACGTAGTCTGCCTGGCGGATCGCCGACTCCACCTCGGAATTGGCCCGTGCTTGCTCGTCGGTCAGGAACAGCCGCCGGATGCGGGCCTTGGTCGTTCGCCGCACGTTGACCTCGCCGCGCTCGATCGTGCCGTCTTCCAGTTCGGCCGCCAGGTCGGTGTTCCAGAGCGAGACCGGCAGCACCCGTCCGCGCACCGCCAGGACGCGCGCCAGCGTATCGATGGCCGTCTTGAAGTCGCCGGTCAGCTTGCAGACTGCCGCCAGCAGCAGGTTGCCGAAGGCCATGTTCGAGAGCTGTCCCGCCTCCTGTGGCTGGAACCGATACTCCATCAGCCGCGGCATGATCTCGTCGCCGCCGGAGAGCCGCCCCATCATCGAGAGCGTGGCGCGGATGTCTCCCGGCGCCACGATCCCGAAGTTCGACCGGATGATCCCGGTCGAGCTGCCGCTGTCGGTGACGGTCACCACCGCCGTCATCGAGTCGAGATGCTCGGGGAAGGTCTTGAAGAGCAGCGACGGGCCCGAGCCACCGCCGATGCAGACGATCTTCGGACCGACCTTGCGGCGCCCGGCCGTCCCCCTTCTGGTCGGCGGCCTGCGTTTCGACGAGCTGGCGGGTCGATTCATCGGCGAGAACTCTATCACGGATCGCGGCGGGATGCCCCACTGCCGGGAGCGGCCTCGAAATTGCTATGTCGTCTGCCGCCGCGGGGGTTGCGTGATAATATGATCGGCGGCAGTGGCCCCGGAACGGCTCTCCGGCCGGGGTTGTGCCGGTGTCCTGTCGATCCGCCCGGATTTCGGTACCGGGCGCCCCGAACGGGGAGCAGGCGCCAGGCTCCCCGGATTCAGACCAGAACGAGAGGACCCCCATGGAGATTGGCCAGCTTGTCGGCAGATTCCGCGTCCAGAAGCAGATCGGGCGAGGCGGGATGGGCGACATCTACCTTGCGCTCGACACGATGAGCTTCCGGAATGTCGCGCTGAAGGTATTGCCCAGGGTGCACCAGTCGAGCCGCGTCCTGATCGCCCGCTTCCTGAGGGAGATCGAGGTCTGCAAGCGGCTGACGCACCCCAACGTCATCCGCCTCATCGACGCCGGATTCGACAGCGACACCTACTACATGGCGCTCGAGTACATCATCGGCGACAGCCTCGACGATGTGATCGCGCGCAAGCGCCAGATCGAACTCGAGACCGGCCTATCCTACATGCAGGACATCAGCTTCGCCCTTCACGCCGCCCACACCCAGGCCATCATCCACCGCGATGTGAAGCCCGGCAACGTGATGATCAACAAGGACGGCGAGATCAAGCTGATCGACTTCGGCATCGCCCAGTCGAAGGACGAAGAGGTCCACAAGCGCATCCGCATCGAGATGGACCGGATGAACATCCGCTTCCGCGAGAGCGAACTCAGCACCAGCCCCGGCGCCATCATCGGCACCACCTGCTACAACTCGCCCGAGCAGAACCGGGGCCGGCCCGTCGACTTCTCCGGCGACATCTACAGCCTGGGACTTCTCTTCTACGAGATGTTCAGCGGCGTCCAGGTGCTGCCCAACGGCTCGCTGCCGAAGATCCTCGAGTTCCAGTCCCAGCTCGACGGCCAGCTCATCCCTCTTTCCCAGCTCGTCCCGGATTTCCCGCCCCCGGTCGAGGAACTCATCCTCAAGATGCTCCGGTTCAATCCCGACGAGCGCTACCAGTCCGCCGGCGAGCTGGTCACCGCGCTGAGCCGCATCTTGGCGCCCGAGCAGGCCGCTCGCGAGGCCGCCCACGAGACCGGCGGCAAGACGCTGGCCCAGCTCGAGCTGTCCGAGACCTTGTATGCTCGCGCCGAGAACTTCCTGGCCGAGAAGAAGTACGTCGAGGCGCTGGGCGAGTTCGACTCCCTCCTGTCGCTGCCCGTGCGCGCCACGCGCTACCAGGAGTTCATCGAGAAGTGGATGATCTATCTGGTCACCGTGCTGCGCGTCGTCCGCAAGCGCCGCCAGGAGGACGAGCAGGATCCTTACGCCGTCCCCTCGGACGAGTTCGTCAAGGTCTTCTCGCTCATCTGCGCCATCTTCGGCAAGATGAAGATGGAACAGCACCGGTTGCTCGTCGAGGAACGCCTGGTCGACACGCTCGCCGCCGCCGAGAACTACGAGCAGGTGCTCTCCACCTACGACGACCTGCTCGGCAAGTTCCCCGACGAGTCGATTCTGCAGCAGGGCTACGCCCAGTTCCTCTTCAAGAACGGTGCGGTCAGCGCCGCCAAGCGCATTCAGTACGAGATCATCGGCAAGAAGGTCAATGCCGATCAGCTCGAAGCGGCCCTGCGCGAGCTGGAGTTCATCCTCGTGATGGATCCCACCAACCAGCGGGCCCTGCAGGAACGAGAGGTCCTCGCCGCCGAGGTCGCCAAGCGCGCCGAGCAGGTCCAGGCGTTCTTCGCCGAGATGGCCTCGCTGGTCGGCGTCCGCGACGCCCAGTTCCACGTCGATACCTACAGCCAGTTTCTCCAGAAGTTCCCGGACAATCAGCGTGCCCGCGAGCTGCTCCAGGCCCTCTACGCCGACAACGGCATGAGCGCCCAGGCGCGCGACATGCTCGCCGAGATGGCGATCCACGACTACCTGCACAAGGAGCCCACGGCCAAGGACAAGTTCATCAAGTGCCTGCACACCGACCGCAACTTCTCGCTCGCCCATCTCTACCTGGCGGAGATCTATCGACGGGAGGGCAACAGCTTCGCCAGGTGCGGTTCCTACAGCGACGTGGTGGTCAACATCTTCAGCATCGTCGGGATGTTCGAGGAGAGCCTGGAGGAGTACACCCGCCGGTTGAGGGGCTCCCTGGACGACCTGGACACCTACGAGAAGATGATCGATCTGCTCAAGCGGCTGGGCAAGCGCGAGAAGCTCTTCGAGGTGTTCTTCGACATGGGCAAGTGCGCCCTGGGCGCCAACCGCATTGACATCTCGAAGGAATACTTCGATCAGGCGATCGAGCGGGCCGTCGACAAGGACGCCGTTTACAATCGCCTGCGCGAGGTCCCCAACATCAACAAGGTCTACAACCTGGTGAAGCTGCGGTTCTCGATGCTGTCGCAGAAGGGTGTGCCAGGGCCGAGCGCCGACAAGGACGGCAAGGTCACCCGGGGGCTCAACACCTTCGTCGAGGGCTTGCGAAACCGGGTGGGAAAGCCGTGATTCCCGCGAAGCCCGCCGCCGCTCGACCCGCGCGGCTGGCGCTCCTGGCAATACTTCTCGGCTGCGCGATGGCGCCGACCGGGTGGGCCGGCGAGCCTCCGCTCGTGCTGCCTTCCGAGGTGGAGCTGCCGGCAGTCGCGCCGGCCGCGACCAAGGCCGGCGAGAAGGGGCCCGCGCCCCTGGCCGAGATGGATCGGCTCTTCTTTGCGTTCCAGGAGATGCAGCGCCGCCCCAGCCGGGCGAGCGAGACGATGTTCTTCATCGGCCGCCGTCAGGTGAAGCTCTTTCACTACGGCGAGGCCCACTATCAAGATGCCATGAAGTGGATCGACGTCTACCGCAATGCGATAGGCAGGCTGAAGGCACTGCCGGTGTCGATGTACCTGGACCGTCCGCAGAGGTTTCTCGAGTTGAAGGACGGCCTCGAGTGGGGGCGCCTCCACGCGATGTGCGAGCCCTGGGACTACAAGGTCGGCTAC
>CAZSVK010000052.1:0-19135 GCA_964610245.1 uncultured bacterium | reverse complement strand
CTGGTACTTCGCGATCCGGTAGTCGATGAGCAGCGAGGTCAGGTTGTCCCGCGCCTGGGTGAGCTTGTCCTGGGAGTCGCGCAAGTCGAGGCTCGAGATCATGCCCTTCTGGAACGCCTCCAGGCTGAAGTCGTAACTCTCGCGGGCCTGGTCGAGGCTCTCCTTGGCGGTGCGGATGGCGCGCTCCTTGAGTTCGAGCGAGCGCAGGATGTCGCGATGCTCCCGGTCGACCGCCACCCGCTGGTTCTCCAGCGCGAGCCGCGCGCCGTCCAGCTCGCGCACGAGCCTGTCCCGGTCGTACTCGTCGGCCCGCTTGCCGAGCTGGAAGTTGTAGCTGACCGCGGCGACCACCTCCGAGTCGGTCGACTGCACGAGTTGGTCGTTGATAACGTAGGCGCCGCCGCGGTTGCTGCGGTAGCTGGTGTCGAGCCGGACGTCGGGGCGAGCGAGCTCGCGGGCGTCGTGCAGGTTGACCCGGGCCAGCTCGACCTTCATTTTCTCGGCGGCGACCTCGCGGCGCTCGATCGCCACCTGGTTCGTCTCGACCTTGGTGAAGTCGAGCGACTCCGTGGCGGTCAGGGGCCGCGTCAGCTCCACGCCGATCAGGTCCTTCAACTCGTCGCCCAGCCGGGCGAGCGACTGCCGCTCGGCCAGCAGGGCGTTCTCGGCGTTGCCCTGGTTGACCTTCGTGTTGAGCACGTCGATCTTGTTGGTGGTGCCGAGGGTGAACTTCACCTCGGCGAAGGTGAGCGCGCGGCCCCAGCGCTCGACCGATTCCTGCAGGGTCTTGATGCGCTCCTGGGCCCGCACCACCTCGTAGAACTTCCGGATCACCGAGAACTTGAACTCTTCCAGGCCCTGCTCGTACTGCAGGCGGGCCCCCCGCCAGCGCAGCCGGGCCCGGGACAGCTCGACGGCGTTCCCCACGAAGACCGACTGCGACAGACTGACCAGTTCGCTGCGCGCCCCTCCGTCGTCCTCGGCCAGCGAGGCAGACAGCTGGGTGCGGCTCGATAGCCGGTCGGCGAGCCGCACCGACTTCCGGCCCTTCGAGTCCTGCGTCACGGTCGCCTTCGGCTGGAACTCGGCCCGAGTCAGGCCGAGCGTGGCGCGCTGCTGGTCGAGTTCGGCCTTCAGAATCTGGGCGTTACGGCCCGACTCCAGGCCCTGCGTCAGGCACTCCTGCAGCGTCTCGCCCGGCGCCGTCCCCACGGCCACGAACAGGACGAGGAGCGGCGCCGGCCACAGCTTGCGAAAGAACCGAGAACTCACGGTGGGCCTCCAGACTCGAAGGCGGTCATCTTAACACAGAGGCCCAGGGAACCGGTCGCGCCCCGGGGTAGTAGAAGGCGAGGATCTCCGCGCAGCGCTTGCCTTCCCGGGCCATCTGCGCGGCCCCTCGCTGGCACAACCCCGCCAGGTGTCCGCGCCCTCGGCCCCGGTGCCACCCGCCCCCGCCTCGCACCGCCATCGAGAGGCGTCTCCCGCGAAAAGCCCAGCGCCCGAGCAGCGCGCGAAGCGCCCGGTTCACGCTCTCGAACCGGGCGCGGAGCCGCCGGCCACCCTCGCCGAGCGAGAAATACGAGACGATGGAGCCATTGGCCCCTCCAGCGTATTCGACGCCGATGTTGCCCGGCCCACCCGTCCGGGGCCTTCCGGCCGCGGCCGCGATCGCCTGCGCGAACGTCGCCGCCGGCAGCTCCACCCGCCACTCGGCCTCCGGCGCCCGGTCCACGGCCCGCCGGCACCAGGGGTCCGGCCCCACCCGGAACGGCCCCGGCCCTCCGCCCCACAGCTCGGAGGGATGCGCCAGCTCGCCGCCGCAGTCCGCGGTGTAGAAGGCCGCGAGAGGCCTTCCGTCCCAGAGAAGGAGGTCGCCGGGTTCCGCCGGACGCGGCCGGGCCGCTCCCGGACGGTCGCCGGACCGCCGCGCCGACCTGGCCCCGGCGGGATCCTCGCCGAGGTAGTGCTGACAGTGGGTGGTGTCGCAGAAGTCGGCCCCCTCGAGACGATGCCGGCCCTGGTTGGCCAGGATGTAGCTCAGACAGGCCACCGCCTGTGCCTTCGCCGCTTCCGGTGGGGAGCCGGGGGCCAGCTCCGTTCCGGCGACGCCCGCCGCAAGCTGGGGAGCCGGCAGCTCGAGCATCAGCCTGAGCGTCCCTCCCCGGACCGACGCGGTCAGCCGGCCGCGATACTCCCGAGGGGCCCCGCCGGTCTCCGCCAGCCGCAGCAGAGCGGGCCCCACCGAGAGTTCGCGGCAGCGACGAGGGCGCGGCAATCCTCCCGAGAGGACGAGGTCGCGGCCGGTCGCCTCGGCCCGGACCTCCATCGGCTCCGGCCCGAGCAGGAGCGAGCCGCTGCCCGACGGTTCCCGCACCCTCGCGCGCACGCCCTCCGGCGCGGCCAGGGTCACCGTTCGAGGGCGCTGGAGCACCATCAGGAGCACCTTCACCGGCGGCCCCGAGGCCGGTGCGGGCCCCGGTGCGACCGCCAGCGCCAGCGCCGCCGAGGCCATCGCCAGGGACAACCCCCGCGCCGTTCTCACCGGTCCTCCGCCCTCCAGCGGCGAACGATCCGGCCGGCCAGCCCGGCCGCCTCGGAGCCGGTCCCCGGCGCCAAATGCACGAGAAGACCCACCGGAGCCCTCGAATCCGGTTCGACCACGACGAACGCCCACCCCTGGGTCCGGTTCGGCTCCGTGCGGCCGTCCGCCGCCAGGACCGGCGCCGTGCCGGTCTTGGCCAGCGCGCCCCGCAGCCGGGCGCTCCTCGCCGTGCCTTCGGCCGCCGCCAGGCGAAGCCCCTCCAGAACGGCCCGGGAGGCCCTGGCATCCCACGTCACGCGCCGCACCAGCCGGCCCCGGCCAGGCTCCAGCTCGAAGAGGCAGCCGCCGTTGACGCCGCAGCCCAGCGCGGCGAGCCACCGGCGGGGCGTCGCCCGGATTGCGGTCGAGTGGCCGGTCAGCTCCAGCTCCTTCTCCCGCCGTCCGGCAAGGGTTCCGTCTCCCACGCCGAGCCCGCAGAGCCGCAGCCGCTCCCGGAAGGGTTCCGGCTCGAGGCCGCGAGCCAGCAGCGACGAGAAGCGCTGGCACGAGTGGGCCAATCCACGGGCGAATCCCAGCACTCCGTGGCCGGGCTTGAACCAGCAGGTGTCGGCCGAAGACTCCAGCGGCCCCGAGGCCGGGCAGCCGGCCACCTCCGCGAGCGCCACCGGCCGGGCGCCGCCGGCCAGCAGGTACAGGAACACCTTCACGAGCGAGCCGCCGGGGAGTTCGCGCTCTTGCCAGCCGGCCGGACGGACCTCGGCCAGGAGCGCCCCGGTCCCCAGGTCGGCTGCCACGGCCTCCGCGGGAAGTCTCGCCAGCTCCCTCTCGCAGGCCGCCTGGAGCGCGCTCCCGCCCGCGGCCCGGAGCGCGGCCGGCGCGAACGCCAGCAGCGCGATGGCGAGGGTGAGGTGCAGCTTCACGGTCTTCGGCGCCGCTCCCCGCCGAGTCCCCGGGGAGCGAGCATCGGTCTGTCCGATGCACTACACTAGCACGGACGGCGCCAGCCGGCCTCGGAAGACGCCAGAGCCCGGCCTCGACCGGAAAGGACTCCCCAGATGCTCCGTACCCACGCCCTGATGTTCTCGGCCGTCGTCTGGCTCGCCCTCGGCGCGGCCCCGGCCCGCTCGGAGACGCCCGCCGAGCACGCGCAGCACGCGGGCCACGTCCACGGGGCGCCCTCCGTCCAGGGCGCGGCCGCCACCCCTCCGCTCACGGCGGGCGAGCAGGCGCTGCTCGATATCGTCAGGCAGCTCGAGAAGAGCCAGCCGCGCGACAGCGCCGAGCGCTCCAAGGTCCTCTCGCAGGCCGAGGAGACGCTCCGGCGGCTCGTGAAGGAGTTTCCCGACAGCCCGGGCCGCGAGGACTACGCGGCCGGAGCGGTCCGCGTGATGATGACCGCCCAGCGCCAGCAAGAGGCGCTCGCCTTCTGGCGCGAGTACATGGCCACTCTGAAGCGAGAGGATCTCCAGTACCGCGCGCACAGGTTCCTCTCCGACCTCCACGGCGGGCTGGGCGAGGGCGAGGCGGCCTCCAACGTCCTGCGAGACTTCCTGAACGCTCACAGGGGCTCGGCCTTCGAACCGCAGGTGCTCGACAGCCTGGCCGACACCCTCTCCGCCCGCAACGAGCACGCCGAGGCGGCCCAGGTGCTTCAGGATCTGCTCAAGGGCAATCCCAACCTTCCAGCCACGCCCCAGCTGCGGCTGAAGCTGGCCCGGAACCTCGTCCTGGCGGGCAAGGCGGCCGACGCCGTCCCCCGGCTCGAGACGATGCGCAAGGACCCGGCCTACGCCGAGTACGTCCAGAATGTCAGTCTACTGCTCGCGTTTGCCCACGAATTCCTCGGCGACCAGAAGACCGCCCTGGCCGAACTGGCCAAGGTCCAGGCCGACCCGGCCCGCTTCGTGTCGGCCCAGGGGTCCCTCAGCGAGGGCGAGATGTGGCACCGGCTCGGGGAGCGGGACCGGGCCGTGGCCGCGTTCGAGAAGTGCCTGGGCATGCTGCCTCCCGGCGAGGCCCGCAACGGCATCGCCTTCAGGCTCAAGCAGCTCAAGCTGCTCGGCACAAAGGTGCCCGACTGGGCCATCCGCGGGCTGAACGGCAACCCGATCGAGTCGAAGTCGTTCGGCGGCAGCTACCTGCTCCTCGTCTTCTGGTCGACTCGGTGCATCCCTTGCCGATACGAGATGAGCCACCTCCAGGAGCTGTTCCGGTCCTGCGAGGACAAGCCGGTGAAGTTCCTGTCGGTGAGCCTGGATCCGCCGGAGGACAAGGCCGCCGTCGAGGCGCTGGTCGGCAAGCAGAAGGTCCCCTGGTCCCAGGCTCAGGTCGATCACGGCTTCGAGTCCGAATTCTGCAAGGCGCTGCAGGTCACCTCCACCCCGACCCTCGCCTTGATCGCGCCCGACGGGAAGCTGGTCAACCTGGGGCTCTCCTCGCTCGAGTTCGCCCGGGTCCTCGACAAGGTCCCGGCGGCCGCGAAGTGAGATAGCCGCGCCGCAGTCAACGTCAGCGCAGGACCGCCGCCCCCACCGATGACCGACATGCTGGACCGGATCCACAGGACAATCCTCCTGCTGGCGATAACCTTCCTGTCCGGGGTGGCCGGGTACATGCTGCTCGGCGGCCCCGACTGGCATCTCCTCGACGCGGTCTACATGACCACGATCAGCCTGACCACCGTGGGCTACGGGGAGACCCACGATCTGGCGGGCAACCCGGCCGCCAGGGTCTTCACGATCCTCCTGCTGATCACGGGCTACAGCGTCGTCATCTACGCGACGTCGACCATCACCGCCTTCCTCGTCGAAGGGGAACTCCAGGACTTCCTCAGGAGACGCAAGATGAACCAGGTCATCCAGAAACTCAAGGAACACTACATCGTCTGCGGCGGAGGCGAGACCGGCGTGGTCATCATCGACGAGCTGCTCAAGACCGGCCGGCCTTGCGTCGTCATCGAGAACGACCGGGAGCGCGCCGAGAAGCTCACGGAGCATTTCGGCGAGGGCCTGATGATCGTCGTGGGCGACGCCACCGAGGACGAGACGCTGCTGGCCGCGGGGATCGAGCGGGCGAGCGGGATGATGGTGGTGCTCGAGTCGGACAAGGACTCGCTCTTCGTGACCCTGACCTCCCGGCAGCTCAATCGGAACCTCCGGATCGTCGCCAAGGGAGTCGAAAGAGGTATCGAGGCAAAATTGACCAAGGCGGGCGCCGATTCCGTCGTCTCGCCCAACTTCATCGGCGGGATGCGCATCTGCAGCCAAGTGATCCGGCCCGCGGTCGTCGGCTTCCTCGACTCCATGCTGCGCGACGCGGAGCAGAACACCCGCTTCGAGGAGATCGAGATCCGCACCGGCAGCAAGCTCGACGGAGTCTCCATCCGCGAGGCCTGCCTGCTCGAGAAGGTCGGCCTCCTCGTCATCGCCCTCCGCAGGCCGGGCGTCGAGAGCTGGGTCTACAACCCGCCGGCCGACACCGCTCTGGCGCCCGGCACCACGATCGTCGTCCTGGGCCCCGTCTCCAACGTCGGACGCCTGCGCGACCTGGCCTCCTGAGCCGACGAACCGTGAACCAGCCGCCCGGGTCCCAGTCCTGGTCCGACCGGCTGCTCGAGCAGGCGCGCAAACGCATGGCCTTCCTCCTCTCCTTGCTGCTGACCTACCTGGCGATGGCCGCCTGTCTCCTGCTGCTGGAGAACCGCTTGATCTTCTTCCCGGACCGCCGGCTCACCGAGACGCCGGCCAGTCACGGGGCCCCGTTCGAGGAGGTCCGCGCCACCGCGTCCGACGGGGTCCGGCTCCACGGCTGGTGGATCCCCGCCGCGCCGTCTCCGGGCGGCGAGCCGCCGGTACCGCGCCTCCCGCTGCTGTTCATGCACGGTAACGCCGGCAATATCTCGGACCGGGCCGAGAACGCGGCCCTGCTCGCGAAGTTGGGGCTCGACGTCCTGCTCTTCGACTACCGGGGCTACGGCCTGAGCGAGGGTTCTCCCAGCGAGCAGGGGCTCTACCTCGACGCCCAGGCGATGCTCGACCTCCTGTGCGCCAAGGCGGGCGTCGACCCGAGCCGCGTCATCCTGTTCGGCCGCTCCCTCGGCGCCGGAGTCGCAACCGACCTGGCCGCCCGGAGGCCGCCGCTGGCGCTGGTCGTCGAGAGTGGGTTCTGCTCGGTCAAGGACCTGGCCCGCGAGATGTTCCCCTATTCGCTGTTCACCCCGTTCCTGCCGCGCCACTTCGACAACTTGACCAAGTTCCGCTCGCTCGCCTGTCCCGTCCTGGTCATCCACGGCCGGGACGACGAGATCATCCCCTTCGGCCACGGGCAGCGACTGTATGCGGCCGCCCGCGGCCCCCGGCGCTTCTTCGACAAGGGCGGCTCGCACAACATGTTCTTCGGCACCGATCACCCGGCCTACTGGCGGTGCTGGAGGGAGTTCGTGAGCGGCCTACTGGAGCGGGCGCGCGAGGGAGCGACGGGGAGGTAGAGCGCGGACTCACCGCCCGTCGCGAGGGGCCAGCCTCACCAGGGCGCTCTCGCGCGACTGGAAACCGCCCCGCACCAGCAACAGGTATCCATGGCCGGCCGGAACGTCGAAAACGATCCGGCCGTGCTGCGTCTTGCCGGGCGCGAGACTCTCGACCGGGTCCATCACGCCCGGGAGTTGCCAGGCGTTGTCGGCCTGATCGTGCTCCCCGCCCAGCTCGTCCCGGAGCTTGAACGGAGAGATGATCTGTTCCTTCACGCCGACGTTTTGCGCCTCGACCTCGACGGTCAGGAACGCCAGATTCGGCCGGATCGAGCTGCCGCCCGGCCCGTGGAGGCCCTCGCGGTGCCAGGCGCTTCCGAGCACCAGGAACCGGAAGGAACCGATCCGCACAGGCCGGCCCTCGTCCAGGACCGGCCCGGTGCAGGGCAGGCTCGCCGCGGTCGAGACGGTCGCCGCGGGTCGCGACGCGACGGACGTGGCCTCGCCCGAGGCGAAGGCGGTGGAGGCGTCGAGCGCCGTCAGCATGCCTGCAAACAGCCACCCCGCCGAGTTCCAGCTGCCGCGATTGTTCGCCAAGCCTGACACCCCCGGCCCGCACTGTCCCCGGATCCGGGCTTCCGCCGGTGCACGCTCCAAGTCTGCCCCGACACCCCGGTTTTGTCCAGTCGAGGGGGCGCGTCAGCGCTTGCGCTCCGGGCAGATCGCCTCGTACAGGCTCGAGTAGTCGCTATCGCCCAGGCCGGCTGCCACGGTCGAGCGCAGCACGAACAGGACCGACTCGAGCGGCGAGGTATCCAGCTCCTGTCCCCGGGCCGCATCGAGGAACAGCGCCACGTCCTTTACCAGGTGCTTGGCCGGGAAGGTCGGCGCCGAAAAGTCCCGCGAGACCATCCGCGGCAGCTTCTTGTCGAAGGTCGCCGCGTGGAGCGCGCTCTGGCGCAGGAGCTCCATGAACCTCGACACCGGCACGCCCTGCCTCTCGACGAATCCCAGGCTCAGAGCGAAGGCCGCGGTCATCGAGGCGATGAGCTGGTTGAGGGCCAGCTTCAGCGCCGCCGCCTGCCCCACCGGTCCCACCAGCATCGGCGCCGTCCCGAAGCACTCGAGCAGGCCACGCCAGCGCTCGAACCGCTCCGGAGTCGCGCCCACCATCACCTGCAAGCTGCCGGCCTCGGCCTGCGGGGTGCTCCCCAGCACCGGGGCCTCCAGGTAGTCGCCGCCCGCCTGTTCGATCCGCCCGGCGAAGGCCCGGCTCTGCTCGGGCGAGATGGTTCCCATCTGGACGATCGTGCGCCCGCCGAAGGCCGGTTGCGGGCGCGAGCCGAATAGCACCGCCTCGATGGCCGCGGCGTCGGAGAGCATCAGCACGGCGACCTGGCTCTCCTCGAGGGCCTGCGCGGGGCTCGACGCGAACGCCGCCCCACTTGCCTGCAGCGCCGCCGCCCGCGGCTGCGTGCGGTTGTAGACCACCAGCCGGTGGCCGGCCGCGAGCACCCGGCGGGCCATCGGCAGCCCCATCAACCCGGTGCCGAGAAATGCGACGTTCATCGAGGCCTCCTTGGAAGTGGCGAAACTGTCGATCCGTGGCGTTCTTCGGGGACGCTGTCCTCGAACCCCTGCCAGGAGGGGTGCCCCCCCCTGGACCCGGCAATGAGAAGAGGATTCGAGGCATGCCAGGCACTCCTGAAGACTCCGAGCTGCGAGCCAAGGTGCGACTGTCTACAGCCACCGAGGATTTCACGAACGACGGCCGCGGCGCAAGCCGGGCTATACTGGAACATCCCCGGAGCGCTCGCCCGGCGCCTTCATGATGATCTCGATGACCGAAGAGGAGTTCCGCCTGCTGCGCGACCTGATTCGCCAGCGCACCGGCATCCGCCTGGGCGACGGCAAGGAGTCGCTGCTCCAGAACCGGCTGCGCGGCCAACTCAGGACCCGCGGGTTGACGCGCTACGCCGACTACTACGAGATGTTGCGCGACGGCGAGGCAGCGGCGATCTCCGAGCTGATCGACTGCGTCACGACCCACACGACCGGTTTCTTCCGGTTCAAGCCCCAGCTCGTCTTCTTCGCCCGGAACGTGCTCCCCGGCGTGCTCGAGCGCCTGAAGGCGCGGCCGCTCGAGACGGCCACCGTCTGGAGTGCCGGTTGCTCGAGCGGCGAGGAGCCGTATTCTCTGGCCATCGCCGTCTCGGAGGTCGCGCCGAAGGAACTGGTGGGCCGCTTCCGGTTCCTTGCCACGGACATCAGCCGAGCCTCCGTGGAGCAGGCTGGCCGCGGCCAGTATCCGGCCTCCAGGACGCGCGGTCTGGAGCCCGCGCAGCGTTCGATCTACTTCCGGGAGCTGCCCGACGGAGGGCTGGAGGTCCGGCCCGAGCTGCGCAAGATGGTGAAGTTCCAGGTCGAGAGCCTCGAACAGGCGGGGTCGCGGGCTGCCGGCTCGGTCGACGTCATCTTCTGCCGGAACGTGCTGATCTACTTCGACGAGAGCTTCCGCCGGCAAGTGATCCTCGACTTCGCCCGGGCGTTGAGACCGGGGGGACATCTACTCCTGGGACCGGCCGAGATGCTTCTCCATACCCAATTGCCCCTCGAGCCGGTATCCTATTCCGTCTACCGCAGGCTCTGAAACCGATGCGCTCCGACGATCGCGAAACGCGCCCGACGGCTTCCGCAGAGTCCGGCCCGGCCCACCCGAACGGGCTGGAGCGGCTGCTGGAGCTGGCGATGCTGAACAGCATCGAGAAGCTCTCGGCCATGCTGGAAGTGCCCATCCGGCTCGAGGACCGCGAAGTGGTGCCGCTCGAGTCAGGCGTCCGCCTGTCGACGCAGGAGGGCGAGGCCCCCTGCTGTTCGGTCGTTTTCGGCGTGAAGGGCGACTCGCACGGCGCTCTGTTCCTCGAACTGACGGAGGCCGCCGCGGCAGCCATCTGCGAACTCGCCCCGGAGGGGCTGCGCGAGTACCTGCCGGAAGCCGCGGAGCGCAACCGCGCCCTTCTGGAGGAACTCGGAAACCTGCTGGCCTCGACCTACCTCGATGTCTTCAGCGACTTCAGCGGCCTGCGCATGCTGCCGACGGCGCCAGCCTACGCGGAGGGTACGAGCGAGCAACTGCGGGCCCGCTTCCTGGCCGCGCTCCAGGCCGAGCCTCGTCCGACACGGGTGCTGAAGGGCGTGCTGGCCATCGGAACCGGTCCGACGACGATGCTGGTCGCCTCGGCCTTCCCCGATAGCGTGGTCGAGCACGTGCTCGCGGGCGCGAGAGAACACTGCCCCCACCTCTTTTTCGTCTGATGGGCATGGCGGTCGGCAGGGTCCCGTGTTATGGGACTCCGTAGAGCACGATGAAGACGACAGTCCTGCTGGTCGACGACGCGATCTATTCCCGGGTAGCCTTGCGCCGCATCCTGGAGTCGGAGCCCGATTTCGAGGTGGTCGGCGAGGCCGAGAACGGGGTCGAGGCAATCCGCAAGTACAAGCTCTACAAGCCGGACATCGTCCTGATGGATATCGTCATGCCCGAGAAGGACGGTATCGAGGCGCTCCGGGAGATTGTGGAACTCGACCCGGCCGCCCGGGTCATCATGTGCAGCGCGATCGGCCAGGAGAAGATGCTGACGACCGCCATCAGCCTGGGAGCCAAGGACTACGTGCTGAAGCCCCCGGTCGCCGACCGCATCATCAACTCGATCCGGATGGTCGTCGGCCCCCCGAAGAGGGGCTGACCACAGCGCGGGCTTCGCCCGCTCTGAGGCTCGAGGCTGGAGGCTCGAGGCTGGAGGAAGAGCAGCCGTTACGGGCACGAGTTCTCGCGCCACGCGACGACATTCGCGAGTATCAGGTCAAATCGAGGGCCGCACCGCCTGCAGCTTCATCTGAGGCACCTCGCGGCCCGACCACTGATCGACCTCGAAACGGAAGGCCAGGTCGAGCAGCGACGTCGAGCGCATCGCGGTCTCGACTTCATCGGCCAGGTTGAAGCCGACATTGCTGACCGTCCGCGGGAACGCCGGAGACTGGAGCTTCACGTGCTTGCCGGTGCCGCCGACCTTGTCGACCCGGGAGATTGGCACCTTGCAGAGCGCCAGGAGCGGGGCCGGATTGCCCTGTCCGAACGGGGCGAGCAGCTCGAGGTCGGCCAGCAGCCCGTTCTCGAGAGTCTCCGGAGAGACGACCGCGGACAGCGCCAGGTGCGGCGCCTGCGGACGTGACGCCAGCCGGCCGGTGGCGTGCTCTTCCAGGCGATCGGCGAAGGCGGGAATCCGGTGGCAGTCCAGCGTGAGCCCGGCCGCCATCATGTGGCCGCCAAAGCGGGTCAGGTGCTCGCGGCTCGCGGTGATCGCCTCGATCAGATCGAAGCCCTCGACGCTGCGCCCCGAGCCGGTGGCCGAGCGCCCGTCCGAGGCCAGGACCAGGAAGGGCTTGTGGAAGGCATCTTTGAGACGTTGCGCCACCAGGCCGACCAGCCCCTTCTTGTCGGTCTCCAGCACGACGACCGGGAAGGCCCGCTCGAACCAGCTCTGCTGCATCGAGAGCGCCCGCTCCATCAGCTCGGCCACGAGCTTGATGCGCGCCTGGTTGATGCGCTCGAGCCGGAGCGCAAGCTGGCCCGCGGTCTGGCTGCTGCGCGCCAGCAGCAGCTCGAGCGAGATGCGGTGGTCGTCGATGCGGCCGGCCGCGTTGAGCTTCGGACAGATCTTGAAGCCGATGTGATCGGTCGTGAGGCGCAGGCCCGCCAGCCGGTCCAGGCCCAGCAGGGCGCGCAGGCCGGGATGCTCGGTCCGCGCGAGCTGCCTCAGCCCTTCCCGCACCAGGATCCGGTTCTCGCCGACGAGCGGAGCCATGTCGGCCACGGTGCCGATCGCCACCAGATCCACGCAGTTGCGGGCGAAGCGCTCGCGCGCCTCCTCGCGGTCGGGGAGGTTCGACGTGCCCAGCAGGGCCAGGCCGAACTTGTAGGCCACGCCGGCGCCGCAGAGGTCGGGAAACGGATAGCGCTGGCCCGGGATGCGAGGATGGAGGATGATCGCCTCGGCGGGCAGTTTCTCGGGCAGGGTGTGGTGGTCGGTGACGATCACGTCCATCCCGACGCTGGCCGCGTAGGCAATCTCGTCGACCGCGCTGACGCCGTTGTCGACGGTCACCAGCAGTGAGGCGCCCTTCTCGCGCAACCGGAGGATGTCGTCCCGGTTGAGCCCGTAGCCCGCGCTGGCGCGATCGGGGATGAAGATCTCGGCCTGGGCCCCGAGCCGCTTGAGCACCCAGAAGAGCAGCGTGGCCGAGGTCATGCCGTCGACGTCATAGTCGCCGTAGACGACGATCGCCTCGCCCGCGGCGACGGCCCTGTGGATCCGGGTACAGGCCTCGTCCATCCGGCTGAAGCCCATGGGATCGGCAAGGTCGCCGAACTCGGAATTCAGAAAGCGCCGCCCCGCTTCGGGGGTGCCGATCCCGCCGTCGAGCATCAGGGCGGCCACGAACTGGGAGACGCCCAGTTCGCTGGCAAGCTCGCGCCCTTGCACCGTCGGTGCCCCGGGGAACTTCCAGACGCGCGCTTCTGACTGCATGAGCCGTGCATCATAGCAAACGGCGGCGGCCAGGCGATAGACTGGTTTCAGTGACGGGTGAAGTCGTGGAAAGTGGTGGACGGCTCTGGTCCGAGTTCTGCCGGGGACGCTGTCGCCGGGCCCCTGCCAGGACCGGTGCCCGGCCCTGGACCCGGCAATGAGAAGAGGAATCGAGGCCGGCTCGACACTCCCGATGACTCTGTGCTGTGAGCGCGGGCAAGACTCTCTCCAGTCATCGGGGGGGCCAGGGGCGAACCCTTCGACACGTCCCCCTTCGACAAGCTCAGGAGGACTGCTCAGGACATGCTTCGCCCCCGGCCAGGGTTCGGGAGCGGAGCTCCCGAGAGACAGTTCCGGATTCTCCCAGTCTTCCCGTGACCTGCAACTACACCCCTCGGTGACTCCGCGATGAAGCCGCCTCCAGTTTGCGGGCGTCGTGACGCCGGCGCCTTCACGCTGCTCGAGACGCTGATCGCCATCTTCGTCGGCGTGCTGGCCGCCATTCTGCTCTTCCGGTCGGTGGGGCTCGTCGGCAGGGCCGAGTCGCGCGAGGCCGCCATCGGCGATGCCCGACAGGAGGCCGCGAGGATGCTCGCCCGGATGACGCGCGATCTGCGCTCGGCCTCCGGGTTCGAGACAACCACGTCCGGGTTCAGCCTCTCGGTCATCGAGCTGGACGGTCAGGCCAGGCCCGCGCCCGGCCGGGTCGTCTACGAGCCCGCGGGCAACCGTTGGGTCCGGCGGGGGGGCCACGGCGCCGACGAGACCTTCGTCTTCCCCGCGCCCGAGGTCCCGGGCGGCGGCGTGCGCGTGCGGCTGGAGTTGGCGAGTCCCACCACGGCGCGCTGCTCGATTGTTCTGGGCTCGGGCTCGCGTTCGTTCGCGCTGGGCGAGACGGTGCAACTGGGCGGCCGGGAGCCCGAGGCCACAGGCCGCGACGAGGACGACGGGTCCGGCAGCGGAGGCGCGGCGCCGTGAAGAGAGCCCGACGGGCCGCCGGCGCCGGAACCACGCTGATCGAGGTGATGATCTGCCTGGTCATCGTCGCGCTCATCGTCCTGCCGCTCTTCGAACTGCTGACGACGAGCAAGAAGATGACGGTCTCGGGTCGCGAGCGCATCCTGGCGATGAACCTCGCCAGCTCCCTCATGGCCGGGCTCAGCGCCGCCGGACGCGACTCGCTGCCGGAGGTGGATCGGGCGGAGGACGTGACGCTGACCGGGTCGGCGTCGCTGGCCCGACTGGGAGTCCCTCAGGCGCCCGCGGGCTTCCGGCGCACGTTGAGCATCCAGAAGCTGGCGCTGGACGGCCCGGATCGCCCGATGACGCAGGCCGCGATCACCGTCGAGTGGGAAAGCCAGGCCACGGGGGCTTCGGTCAGCTACACCCTCCTGGGCTTGCTGTGAGGCCCTTGAAGACGCGCCATGCCGGCGCTCCTCGGAACGAACGGCCTTCGGGGCGACCGATTTCCTGGACGGATCCTCACTCTTCCTTCAGGACGTCGCTCCGCAGCCTGAGGAAGCTGTCGGGCTCGGGCTGTCCGTCGAGCTCGACCACCACGCGCTGGCCGGCCCTCACCGGCAGCGTGTACCGAAGGTCGTTGCGTGGCGTGTAGTCGCCGGCCCCGACGAGCTCCATCGACGACATGTCGGACCGGCCCTGGATCGCCAGCGGAGCCCGCGCCTTGTCGTTCGGCCTTCGCCACTCCAGCAGCGACTTGCCCTCGAAGCGGACTTCGACTCCCGAAGCGTCGAACAGCCTGACAACCATCCCGGCCCCGTCATAGGTGCGCAGGCACGGTTCCAGAACGAGCAGGCCGTCGCCGGTGACCGCAAATCTGCCCCCTTGCGAGCCCACCAGGGTGGCCGCGATAGGCAGCGCGGCCGTGGCGACCGGCGTGGCCGAGGCGACAGAACCAACCTGGGCGTCGAGCGCGGCGGGAGCGCCCGCCGGTCGAGTCGTCACCGCGACGGCGGGCCGGGCCAGGTGAGGCAACCGCTGCGCCGCACTCGAGGCGGGGGGCGCGGCGGCGACACTGCCGGCGGCGGAGAGGGCCGGCAGTACGAGCGGCGCGGTGACCGCCGGGGTCGTCTCGACGGGCGCGGTCGAGGGCGGCAGGTTCGGCGCGTCGGCCACCTGCGAGGTGCCGGCGCCGGGCTCGCCGATTCGCACCGAGACGTTCTCGGCCAGGCAGGGGACGCCCCCGACCAGGAGACCGGCCGCCAGGACGAGCCCGACGGCCGGCTCAGCGATGAATCTCGAAGACAAATTCCTTGCCGTCCAGCACGGGTGCGAAGTCATAGGTCTCGACCTCCTCTTCACAGCGACGTTCGATCCTCTTGCCACCCTCGTCCCGGCGATAGACCACGGTCGATTCGCCGGGTTGGCCCGACGAATCCAGCCGAGTCACCCGGAGCGTCCAGCTTCCCGCCGGCTGTTCCTCCAACGTGGAGCACGAACGAACGTCCCTCTTGACGCGATCGGTGAGCGAGGCGACCAGTCGCTCGTACTCCTGGCTGCGTTCGACGTTTCGATCGGCGCCCCGCGCGTTCAACGCCAGCGCTAGCCAGCAGCCCAGGGCCGTCAACACGAGACCGGCGACCACCGCCAGCTCGACGAAGGTGAAGCCTCGATCACGGGACAAACTGACGCCACCTCTTCCAGGTCATGACGCGGTAGTTGCGCGAGTGAGCGCCGCTCGCCGTCGGGTCGAATGCCTCGTTGTACGCGAGCTGGCGCGGGCCCGCCTCCGTTGCCCGGGCCACCGTCAGCTCGCCCGCGGCGAGCGCGCCGCGCAGGTCGAAGGCGGGGCCCAGTTCGATCCGACCGGCCAGCGCGGCCAGCGCGGCATCCACCGGGGCCGCGGTGTCGACCCGGATGTTCCCATTCAGAGACACGAGCGTCACCGGCTCCAACGACTCCGATGTCAGCCTCTCGGCCAGCCGCAGGTCGCCGTCCACGAGCACCATCCCGCCTCCTCCGCGCTCGACCCGCAGGGGCCGCTCGAGGGCCAGGCTGCCGGCCACGTGTACCACCCCGCCGAGCTTCAACCCGCCAGGCGCGCCACCTCGGCAACCCTCCAGGAACGCCGCGCCATCGCGGAAGTGCCGTCCCGCCTTGTGGACCAGGAAGCCCAGCTCCTTGAACGCCTCGAGGTCCAGCCGGTCGGTCAGCGCCCGACCGGCGTCATCCGTGAGGCTATAGCCCCCGCCGGTCACGGCCTCGTGGAACCGCACCGGCCGGCCATCGACGGCCAGCCGGGCCGAGGGCGGCATGCGCGGCGCAGGTGCGGGAATCACGGCGGGGTCGAGGAGCATCGTCCTCAGCAAGGGCTGCGACTGCGACGCCAGCAGCGCCAGATTGCCCAGGTTGAACGGTTCCTCGACGAACTGGCTCATCCGTGCCGCATACCGCTCGAACTGGCCGCCGAACTGCTCGCGGATGGCCTGCGCGGTCGATGCGCTGACGCCTCCCGGCCACTGGCCGGCCTCGAACCGGCCTTCGTCCAGCATCGGCAGCGGCGCCCGCGCCCCGCTCGCGGTGTTCGAGAGACCCTGCAGCAACGCCCAGCGACGGTTCACAGGCCCGCAGACCAGCGTCGGGGACGGCGCCTCCGACGAACCGGTCAGCTCGAGCAACGAGGTTCGCTCGAGCAGGCCCGGCTCGGCCAGACGCAGCGCCTCCCGCTGCTCAGGCTTGGCCAGCTCCGGGTAGACCGGGCTCTGGGTGGCGTAGTACCGGAGCTGCCCGCTCGCCGCCAGCGGCCCCCCCTCCCCCAGCTCGTACTCGTAGACGCCGTCGAGCAGCATCGCCGCCCGGTTGGCCGCCACTCCGCCTCCGGCGCCCAGGGTCAGCGACCAGGGACGCTCCCCGCCGAGGTAGATCCAGCCCTGCCGCTCCAGGAGAGACGCGGCCTCCGCGACCGCCAGCGTTCGCACTTCGGCCTCACGGCCGGGCCGGACCACGACCGGCCGGTTGTCCATCCGCTCGAGGGCCGACGAGTCCTTCACGCCGTTCACTTCCAGCGAGCCCTGCCCGCGCAGGAACAGCGCGAACTTGCCGAGGACCGGCAGCGTGATGTCCACGACGCGGCTCTCCTTGTAGGCCACTGCCAGGGCCCGGGAACTCCCGACCTCCGACGACGCCCACAAGGTCAGGATCTGGAGAGTCTCGCGAGGATCGGGCAGCAGGCCGCCGCCGGGGGGCCGCAGGAACAGCGGTCGGCACTCGCTCGAGACCAGCGAGACCTCCAGCTCCTTCACGTCCGGCATGTCCTTCAGGTACGGCAGAAAGGCCGAGTCCACGGGGAGCTCGGCCCGTTCGGTGAGGAAGCGGCCGTCCGCGTCCAGCAGCCGACCCGCCAGCCCGGCCAGCTCGGCGGGGGCCCTGTCCCGCTTGGGGTAGGTCGCCGGATCCGGGTCGTTGAGGAACTCGAGCAGGCCGTCGAGCTGCCGCATGCCCACTCGCAGGCCGCTGGCGGCAAGCTGGTAGGCGCGCTCTCGGTCGGTCATCCGCACGACGACGTCCAGTTGCTGGTGCGAGACGAAGAAGCGGGAGAGCGCGAGCAACAGGATCACCGCAAGCATCACCAGCACCACCGGCATCAAGAACCCGCCGCGGGCCGACGCCTCCGGATACGATCCGGGGCCGGACCTCAGGCGTGGTCGTGGCGACGACATGGCTGGCCGGGGCGGCTCAGGGGGCCGTGGCCGGAGCAGGCGTCCCCATCAGCTCGAGCAGCGCCTCGCCGCGACCGAACTGTCCCTTCAGCCGCAGGAACACCCGATCGCCCGCCGCGCCCTTCAGCTGACGCGTCACCGCAACGGCCGAGGGATCGCCCGGGCTCGACTCGACGATCGACTCGGGAACGGCCTTGCCCTCCAGTTGCAGCGGAGCCGGATCGCGGTCGTTCGCCCGCTCCCAGCTCATCCAGCCCTCCTCGGCACCGGTCTTGCGCTTGACCTTCACCGACAGCGAGGCCGGGCCGTAGGTGGCGAGCAGCGCGGTGACGGAGGCGGTCCCGTCAGCCGTGAAGGTGTAGGTCGCCTCGTTCGGCCCGTTCGCGGTCAGACGGATCGCCTTGGCTTTGCCCGGCGAGATCACGTCGTCGAGTCCGGGAGCGCCGCCGGAGGTCGTGCCGGAAGCGCAGGGCGACGAATCGCCCGAGGCGAAGGTGAAACGGACCGCGTCGGCCGCGGCGGAGCCTCCGCCATCGGAGACCATCGCGACGCTGCCGGAGGTGCCCATTTCGAAGACGTGGGTGCCCAGCTGGGCCCAGGTCATGTCGGTACCCTGGCGCTGATTGACGCGCTGCGAACGGGTCGCGTCCCGGCCCTTCACCTCGTAGGTCACCTTGCCCGCCCGGTTCTCGCTCGCCCGGTACGAGACCTCGACCCGCCAGCTCCCGGCCTTTGGGAGGGAGGGCGTCCAGGTTGCGCGCTCCTTGCCGGTCTTCCTGGCGGGCGGATGGACGCTCGTATAGCGATAGCCGCCTCCGACGGTGCCGCCCGAAGACCAGCCGGCCGACTTGCTGTCGGCCCAGACGCCTTCGAGCCTGCACCCGGGACTTGCGTCGTCGACCACGATCGTCTGGGCGGCCGCGGCCGCAACCATCGTCAGGAACGTCGTCACCAGAGCAGCCAGCAGAACTCCGCGCATCGGCTCGCACCTCCCGTGGGCCCGGCAGCATCCTCGTGCCCGCCAAGTATACGCCCGCGATTCTCCTTCTCACCGAAACACCACGAGCCCGGTCAGCGCCTGGCCTCGGCGGCCGCCCAGCCCCCTGATGCGCGCCAGGTCGGCCGGACCGCGCAGCCGCCCGTGCTGCTTGCGGAACTGGACCAGTCTCGCGGCGAGCACCTTGCCGATGCCCGGGAGGGCGGTGAGCGCCTCTTCCGAGGCGGAGTTGAGATCGACCGGTTCGGTGGCGGCGGCACAGGGAGAGGCGCCGGCGAGGGAAGGCGGCGAGTGGTCAACGGCTTCGCGTCTCACGCCGGGAGCGGCCGCTTCCGGGCAGGCCGCCGGGCTATCCTCGGCGAACCGGGAGGCCGGCGCGGCAAGCGCGGGAAACTCGAAATGCGCGCCGAGTCGGACGGCGGTGCATGGGCCGATACCGGGAACCCGGGCCAGATCGGCGGGCGAGCGGAAATCGCCATGAGTCGATTGCTCGTCGAGTAGGGCGTCGGCCAGGCGAGGCCCCAGGCCGGGCACGGCGAGCAGCTCGGAGTAGTTGCACGCGTTGACGTCCAGCGGCGCGGCGGGCAGCGGGCAGGCAGAGAGGAGCAGCAGCGAAGCGGGCAAGGCCAGGACGGTGGCGGCGACGATTCTCACGGCGGATACCTCCGGGACGGGCGTCCGGTGCGGACGGTCCGAAGGTAACGCGGAAGGCTCGAGGCCTGCGCTGACACGCGCTGACACCGGCTGACCTGCGCTGACATGGGCGGGCGTCAGCGCAAGAGAGGCAACCGAACCAAGCGCTCTTCCGGGGACGCTGTCCCCGGACCCCTGCTGGAGCTCTGCTCCAGGCCTCGCCAG
>CAZSVK010000051.1:16730-19231 GCA_964610245.1 uncultured bacterium | reverse complement strand
GCGGGGCCCGGCGAGGCTCGCCGGCCGACCGGGCCGCCGTCTGCCTGGCCTCGGGGCGGGCCGCGGCGAGGACCGCGCGATGGCATTTTATCGTCGACGACGCGGGGCGAGTCGCACTCTTCGACGTGGCCGCCCATTGCTCGGACATGAAGAACGTGGCGGCCTAGCACCCGGACGTGGTGGCCCTGCTGAAGAGCCGCGTCGGAGAGTGGTTCGAGAAGACGTGGAGGCAGCCGCGCGGCCTCCGGGTGCAACAGGAGGGCCGGTCAGGCCGGTTCTTCGGCCGGTCGGGCTACTGGTGGTGATACGACCGATGCACGCTCGCAGCCAGCGCTCTCGCCGTTCGTCCGGCCTTCCGGCCAGGTTGCCGATCGCCTGGACCCTGGTCTGGCTCCTCTGTGCCCTGCTGGCGGGCGCTGCCGAGGCCCGAGAGCCAACCTTGCCCGCAGCGGCAGGGGCGACCCACACGGCCCCGGCCTCGCTCGACGCGGTCTTCAAACAGGTGGATCGCGACGGGAACGGCTTCCTGATCGAAGCGGAAGTCGCCGCGGCAATGCCGCGGAAAGACCACCGGCCCCTCGACCTGGATGCCGACGGCCGCGTCTCGAGGGAAGAGTACGGCGCTTCGTTTCACCGCGTGGGCGATCGAACCCTCTCGAGCCAGTTCCAGGCAACCGAGTGGATGCTGAACCAGGCCCTGGGCCAGCTGCGCCAGGGCAACCTGCAGGCCGCGGTCGCGATGCTCAGGGTGTTGACCGCCCGAGCACCCTTTCACCCCGGCACGCATGTCGGGCTGGCCGGCGCCCTGCGGCGGACGGGCCACTGGGACGAGGCGAGGGCTCGACTGGCTCGGGCGCTGGAGATCGCTCCCGGGATATCGGAAGCCTGGTTGGAACTGGCCATGCTGGAAGACCATGCCGGCGACTTGCCGGCCTGCGAAGCCGCACTAGGGAAGGCCGTCCTGGTCATGCGGGCCGAGTTCGACCTTCCCGAGTTCCGCACCCGCTCGCGCCTCTCTCAGGTGCAGAGCGAGTTGCTGGCGGCCGTGGTCCATTTCCTCGAACGCAAGCGACCTCGGACGGCACAGGCGCTGCTCCAGCCCGCGATCGAGCTGTTCGGCGCAGCGGCCTTGCTCGAGCCCGCGCTCGAGGGGCTACAAGCGGTGATAGGCCCCCTGGGTCGAGCGACCCGGCCGGACTGACGCGGCGGGCCAAGGCACCGGTCGGCGGTTCACCGCTTGACCGGCAGGGCCTGAGCGCCGACCGGACCGCCCGTCTGGAACCGGAGCTGCGCCAGCATCGTGGCCAGCGGTGAGGCCGGGCCCAGCAGCTCCACGCCGGCCTGCAGAAGCTCGAGAGCGACCTGCGGCTTGCCGCGGCCAAGGAAGTGACAGGCCACCCCGAGGAGGTGTCTCTCGGCGTAGAGATACTGGGAGTTCGGCGACATGGTTGCGCCGGACGTCAGGCCGACGAACTCCCGTCGCAAGTAGGCAATCGCTTGCCGGAGATTGGCCTCGCACTGTGAAACCCGACCCTGCAGATCGTCCACGACGGCCAGCTCCAGCCAGGCGACCGAGACTCCCGGGATCCGACGGACCACCCGTTCGAGCTGGACCCTCGCCTCCTCGAGCCGGCCCGCTCGCCGGTAGGCTTGCCCCAGACTGACCAGAGGGAACGGAAGGCCGGGCAGCTCGGGAACCAGTGCCTGCAACAGGTCGATCGCCTCGGTCAGCTCACCCCGACTCATCTTCTTGTCGGCCTCGAGCAGACCGCGCGTGACCCTGTCGGTGCGCTCGTCGACCGAGGTGTAGCGAACGCGCGCAAACGACGCCCGGAACTCCTGCGGCGTGAGCTGCCCGTTGCCGTCAAGATCGCTCGGCAGATCCTCCTTCTGATCGATGAAGACCGCCAACTCCCGAGCGCTCAGGAGACCGCTCCCGTCCCGATCCATCTGCCGGAAGAGCTGATCCAGGGTGGCTCCGGCGGTTTCGAGCAAGTCGCAGGTCGACGTCGCCGAACCTCCCTGGGAGGCGCCCGGCGGCAGTTCCCCGGAGGCGGGCAGCCAGGCTGGGCCGAGGAGTGTGAGCCAGGCGATCAGAGCTGTCTTGCCGCGCGGATGGGCCATCGGAGCTTGGAGCAAGTCGAGTGTGAATCGGGACGGAGCCTGGCTTCACCAGTAGCCGGAGCGGCGCAGGAACTGGGAGATGAACGAGCCCGGGGAGCCACCCGACGCCTCGGGGGGACGCCAGGTCTTCTCGACCCAGTCCTGAATCTGGCCCCGGAGTAGCTGCACCGCCTCGGGATTGCCGGCGGAGACGTCCTCGGACCCGGCCCGGCCGGCGGTGACCTGAAACAGGGCTAGCTCGCCCGCGCTGTCGAGGATCAGATGCCACTTGTCGTTGCGGGCAGCGATGCGCCCTCCGGAGGCACCGAAGATCGTCCGGCTGACGGGCGTCCGGGAGTCTCGGCCCAGGAGCCCTCGGAGCGAACGGCCCTGGTGCT
>CAZSVK010000051.1:0-16720 GCA_964610245.1 uncultured bacterium | reverse complement strand
GCGACATGAGGATCGCGGAGCCACGCTTCGTCTTCGCGGTCGAGCTCGACCAGGTCGGCGACCCGCTTTCCCTGGGCGACTCCCGGCCCGCAGATGACGGGCGGCACGTGCATCTCGCGCTCGACCACGTCCATCCCGTGGCCCCAGGTGCCGCCTTCACCCAGTTCCTCGCCGTGATCCGCCGCCACGACGAGCACCGTCCGGTCCAGGAGCCCCCTGCACTTCAGCGCCGAGATGAAGCTGCCGAGCCAGAGGTCGGCGTAGCTGGCCGCGCCATCGTAGTGAGCGTTGAGGTGGGCGATGTCCCGGGCCGAGAGCGGCACGACCTCGCCGCTGCCCCGCACCGCGGCGGACGCCGGGGCCGGGGGCACGGAGGGCCCGCGAGCCGACGGCGAGAGCTTCGTCCGGTGCTTCGACCCCAGGTATTCGAGTTGCTCGGGATCGATCAGATCCGGGTGGAACTGGTTGCCCAGCAGACACCTGGCGTCGAGCCGCCGGACAATCTCCCGGCCGTGGGCCAAGCCCCGGTAGTCCGGGTCGAACCGCTCGGCGAAACCCAGCGGCGGGGTCCAAGGCGTGTGCACGTCGTAGCCGTGGACCAGCAAGAAGAACGGCTTGTCGTCCGGCGCGGCGTTCCGGCCGTCGAGCCACCCGAGCGCGGCCGGGACCGTCCTGAAGAAAGAACCGTGCAAGACCTCGTCGTCGAAGGTCTGAAAGCCTCGCAACACCCCGAAGACATGGCTGGTATGGCCTCCTCCGACGAAGGCGGCGGTGCGATAGCCGTTGTCCGCGAAGATGGAGGCCAGCGTCCGGCAGTGGTCGGGCAGGCATTGGTTGGAAATGCCGACGCCAGTGGCGAGCGGATAGAGCGACGTGAAGATGGAGGAGTAGCTCGGCAGGCTATAGGTGGCCTGCGAGTATGCGTTCTCGAAGAGCGTGCCGCTCTGCGCCGCGCGGTCGAGCCACGGAGTCGTCGGCCGGCCGTACCCGTAGCACCCCACCCGGTCGGCCCGCAGGGTGTCCATGAAGAACAGGACGACATTGAGCCGTCCGGTTCCCTGAGCGGCGTGGACAGCCGGACTCGACGCCAGGAGGGCGCACGCGAAGGCGAGGGAGGCAAGGCTGCGAAGCAAGGTCCCGCCAGTCTAGCAACGGCCCCCGGGCCCGCGTCAACGCGGCCGGTCTTCCCGGGTGCCTGTCATGCGGGGGGGCCTCGTTGAACTTCAATCCCTGTCGGGGACTTCGTCCCCGAGCCCCTACCAGGGCCAGAGCCTGGCCCTGGACCCGGCACTGATTGCAGCAAACGCGGCCTGAGCGGCACTTTCAAGGGCTCTTGCCTGCAAGCGGAGGCAAGAGTTCCTCCAGTCATCGGGGGGGCCGGGGGCGAACTTCGCCCCCGGTGAGGGTTCGGGAGCAACGCTCCCGACAGGCGAATTCAGTACGACTCCAGCGCCCCCCGCGTGACATGCACCCGCCGTCGATCCGGGGGTCTTGCATCCGCTCGGGTCATGCGCTTAGTTTGTTGGTGTGGCGGAGTGGGTTCTTCTAGGCTCGCGGAGTCGCGGGCTCGGATGGGTCGAGACTGCCTTGCTGCTGGCGGCCGTCGTCTGTCCTGCCGCGCAGGCCATGCCGTCGTCGCCCGCCGTGCCCCCTGTCACGGCCGCCGCGCCCACCGCCCCGCAAACCCTGGCCGCCACCGTGACGCTGGCGGTCCGGAGGCCCGGCTCGAACTCGCCGGTCGACTCCCTCCCGGTCGGCACACCCTTCCAGCTCGTGCTGCGCGTCGAAGCTCACGCCCCCTTCCCGGCGCCCGGGGAGAGGTTGCGAGTCCTGCTGCCGCTCTACTTCGGGTACCGGATGGCCGCCGCGCCGCAGGGGGCCTTCTCCGACCGTCCGGGCTACACTCGCCTGACGCGCGATCCCGGCTGCGTCACGTTGCAGTTCGTCAATCCGCTGGTGGGCCCTCCGCTGAGCCCCAAGGCGGCGCGGTTTCGCGTTCACTTCCAGAGACCGCTGGTCCGGGGTGAGGTGCTCGAAGTCGTGTACGGCGCCGGCGAAGGGGGCTCGACCGTCTCCCAGGAACTCGCCGTCTCGACGACTGACCCGGGCTACAAGCCGTTCCTCTGCCAGAGGTTGGCCGCCGATACCTGCCGGTCGACCGAGGTGCTCGCCTCGGCCCGGCCGGCCCTGCTGCCCGGCCCGCCCGCCCGGCTCGAGGTCGTTGCCCCGGCCACGGTGCGGCCGGGCGACCCGTTCGACCTGCGGGTGGCGGCGCGAGATCGGTTCGGAAACGCGGTCGACGGATTCGATGGAGCCATCGAGTTCAAATGCGATGGCCCGCTGACGCCTCCCCGGGCCCTGCGTCTCTCTCCAGGGTCCCGGGTCTTCGGGCTGGCGCGGGGGGCGGTCACGAAGACCCCCGGCGTCTTCCGGATCGAGGCGTTCTCCGCCGGGGGCGGGCCCACCTTGCGGGGCCGCAGCAATCCGGTGCTGGTGCGCGCACGCGGTCCCTCGATCTACTTCGGCGATCTGCACGTCCACTCGGGAGAGGTGTCGTCCGACGCCTACGGCAGCATGCAGCAGGTCTTCGAATGGGCCCGCGACCTCGCCGGCCTCGACTTCGTGGCCAAGTCCGATCACTCGGACGAGCTCACGCCCCAGCACTGGGCCCGGTCGCGAGAGCTGGTCGCCCGGTTCGACCAACCCGGCCGCTTTGCCGCGCTCCTCGGGTTCGAGTGGACCCCCCGACGCACCTGGGGCCATCGCTCGATCGTGTTCCCGGGCAATCTCGGAACGCTGGCCTTCGCCAACCGCCCCACCGGCAGCGCCCCGGAGGATCTCTGGGCCGCCATCGCACCCTTCGGCGGGCTGGCGCTCCCCCACATGCCCAGCGTGGAACCGATCAACCACCATCACTACGACTGGTCCCGGCACAACCCCGAACTCGAGCCGGCGGTCGAGATCTACAGCCAGTGGGTCCCGGACAACGACAGGCTCTCGGCGCAGGACACCGAGACCAATCCGAGCGGCGTCCAGCACGCCCTGGCGCTGGGTTACCACCTGGGGATCGTAGCCGGCAGCGACAGCCATACAGGTATGGGCGGACGCACCGGCGGCCTCGCGGCTATCCTGGCCGATCGGCTCGATCGCACCGCCATCCTCGAGGCGCTGCGCGAGCGCCGGTCGTTCGGCACCAGCGGCCAGCGCATCCTGCTCGACTGGCGCACCGCTGACGCCGCGGCCGGCCAGGTCTCGCCCTCGACGACCGGTCCGGTCACCTTCGAAGCCGCGGCCCATGGCACCGGTCCCCTCGACCGCCTCGAGATCGTGCGGGGTTGGGCAGGCGCCCCGGTGCCGCTCGCGGCCGTCGCCGCGTTTCCCGCCAGCGGCCGCGAAGATGTCGAGATTGCGTGGCAAGAGCCGAACCGCCTGCAAGACGCCTTCTACTATCTTCGCGTCTTCCAGCGGGACGGAGGCCGGGCCTGGTCCAGCCCGATCTGGGTCAACCGGCCCAACGCGGCGGCCGCAAGCACGGTCTGGCGAACGCGGCCGGCGCCCGGCGACTGGGAGGCCGGCACCGGGATCGTGCCCTCTCCGGACGTCGCGACCCTCTCGACGCTGGCTGGCGGCTTCGAGGCCGAGATGCGAGTCGCGCAACCCGGACCGGAAGCCGATCCCCAGACCGTTGCGTACTTCTGGGCGAGAAGCGCCCCTCTCCGGTTCGCCCCGGGCCGCTACCGTCTGCGTTACAACCTGTCGTCGCTCGTCCCGACCTACGCAGGCTGCGTGCTGATGGACGAGGCCCAGGTAAACGCCGGCTATGCCCAGTTCCACACGACCTCGCTGACCGGGCCGGCGGTCCGGAGCGAGCGGGAGTTCACGCTCCGCCGGCACACGGGCCAGGTGCGGCTGATCTTCTACTTCACGCCCATGCCCAACCGCTACCGCGTCGACGGCCTCTCGCTCGAGGCGGCCGTGGCCCGCTGACCGAGCCGCGCCCGCAACCAGCGGACCAGCGTGTGCCGGTAGTGCCGTTTCAGCCGGCGCTTGTGGAACTCCCGCTCGCTCCGGTCGTAGTTCACCAGGTGCATCAGCAGACCCGAGCACCGGGCGAACCCCGCCGCCGGCAGGAACCTGTGCAGCCGCCGGTCGAGAAACCAGTCGACAAAGCGCACGGGCAGCCATAGCAGAAAGACGAGCAGCACGAACAGCCGGTGAAACTCCGGCTTCACGCGCGTCCCCCCGGCGGTGAAGGGCCGCGTCCCCAGACCTCGCTCCAGCCGATGGAGGTCGTCGGGGACCAGTTCACCCGAGTCGAGGCCTGCCTGCACGATCTCGGTACCCGGGTAGTACGACAGCCAGTACATCTTGACGATGGTCGGGCGGTTGCGGTTGTAGAAGCGGATGGTCTGCAGCAGATGGGCCTCGGTCTGTCCCGGCAGGCCCAGGATGTTCTCCGCATAAACGCTGATGTTGTGTTCCTTCAGCAAGCGGATCGCTCGGCCGACCTCCTCGGCCGAACCCGGCCGGTGAAGCACCTGCCGTCTCAGCTCGTCATCGACCGACTGCACCCCCACATTGACCTTCAAGCAGCCCGGGGTCGCCAGCCAGCCGACGATCTGCTCGTCCAGGTGTTGCGGGTGGACGCAGCAGATGTACGGGAGCCCGACCTCCTTGCGATACCGGTCGCAGAACTCCGCGAGCCACTCCCTGTCGCCCGTGAAGACCTCGTCGAGGAAGGCGACCGCCTCGAACCGATAGCGGGCGCGGGCGGCGGCCAGCTCGGCCAGCACGTTGGCCGGCGAACGGCGTCTCATCCAGAGGCCTCCCGAGTACAGGTGCTTGTGGAGCGAGTTGTTGCAGAAGGTGCAGGCGAAGGTGCAGCCCCGGCTCGCGGCGAGCACGTACAGAAAGTCTGCCTCGGACGAGGTGCCGTCGTAGAGCGACTTGTCGGGGAAGGGCAGCGAGTCCAGATCCTCGATCGGAGGTCTGAGCGGGTTGAGCACGGCCTCTCCGGCCGCGGAGCGATAGCCAAGATTGCGGAGCGAGGGGTCGAACGCGCCGGTCTCGAGCGAATCGGCCAGCTCGGCCAGGGCATGTTCGCCCTCGCCGCGGATGACGAAGTCGACGCACGGCTCCTCGAGGACCACCTTGCCCACGCTGGTCGCGTGGATTCCCCCGAACACGATGGGAACCTGGCTGCGTTTGCGAATCTCCGTGGCGGTCGCGAGCGCCCACCGGTAGGTATCGGTCACGACGCTGAACGCCACCAGCTCCGGCCGACCGGCCAGGACGCTCTCGACCACGGCCTGCCGGTGGTCGAAGAAGCGCGCGAGCCACGGCACCTCCAACATCGTGTCTGCAAACAGGCATGGGTCGAGCGCGAGCGCGGTCGAGTGCCCGCGCTCCTTGAGCACCGCCGAGCAATACTCGATGCCCAGGCCCTCGAAGCTCGGATAGACGAAGGTAACCTTCACGGCCGGCCCTCGTCACCCGATCAGGTCATCCGAGCCCATCAACCTGTACTTCACGTACCTGTAGGCATCTCTCGCGGGTCCGAAGAGTTCCCTTCTCAGCACGTGATGGATGAAGACCATGAGCCGCAGGCCCTTCTTCCGCCTGAACAGCGTCAGCCACTCGATCAGTCCGATGAACGCCGGCGAGAAGTGGAACCACCGGTAGGCCCGGTGCAGCATCGCCTGACCGTCCACGGGATGCTTCACGACCTGATGGGCATTGTCGTACTCGGTCAACGGCCGTTCGGCGAGCAACAGGCCCAGCTTGTCGTACTCCTCCCATACCTTCGTGCCCGGGTAGGGCGTGAGGATGTTGTACTTCACGAACGAGGGCAGGTCGTGCCTCGAGGCGCTGACCGTCTCCACGATGTCCGACCGCTCTTCGTTGCTGAAGCCGAAGATGTACGAACCGACGCTGTGGACTTCCTTCTTTCGCATGCGCTCGAACAGCCCGCGAAGGTCGGTGTCTGCCTTGACCTTGTTCAGCCGGGCACGGTTCTTCTCGTTCACGCTCTCGACGCCGAAGTAGACGAGCCTGATGTTCGCCCTGTCGCAGAGCGCCGTCAGCCGCTCTTCCTCCCGCTGGAAGTTCTGCACCCGGGTGGCGATCATGAACTCGAACTGCTCCTGCAATCCGCGCGAGAGCAGCCCCTCGATGATCCCCACTCCGTGTGCGTACGGCGCCAGGAAGTCGTTGTCGACGATCATGATGCGACGGATGAAGGGGTAGTCGACCCGGAGCTTCTCCATCTCGTCCAGCACGCTCTCGACCGAACGCAGACGATAGCTCTTCCCTTCCTTCGGCGCCTGCACGCAGAACTCGCACGAGTACGCGCATCCCCGCTTCGTCTCGAGGTTCGTGCTGATCTTGGAACTCGAGGTCATCAGCGACATGGCCCTGTATCGCCGCATCGGGAAGAGCTGCAGCGCGGGGAACGGCTGGCTGTCCAGCTCCTGGACGAGCGGTCGGTCGGCCGTGCGCCTCGGCTGGCCCCCGTCGCGGAAGGCGAGCCCGGCGATCTCGCCGAGGTCCCTGCCGCCGGCCAGCTCGCGCATCGTCGTCTCGCCCTCGCCCACGACGCACACGTCCACTTCGGGCGATTCCGCGAGAATCCGTCCGTACGCGAACGTGGCCGGCAGGCCGCCCAGGACCACCTGGGCCCCGCAGCTCTCCTTCACGGCCCTGGCGATCCGGTAGGCGTTCTCCACGGTCCCGAAGATGGCGGGGATGGCCGCGAGGTCTGGCTTGCTCTCACGCAACCGCCGCTCGAGTTCGGCGCGGGAACGACACTCGACGGCGCAATCGATCACCCGGACGTCGTGTCCGTCCTGTAGCAGGCCAGCTGCGATGCAGGCGGCACCCAGGTAGAGCTGGTCACCCGCGAAGGTCCACACCTTCTCGATCAGCGGCGGGATGATGAATGCGATTCGCTTTGGCATCTCGGCAAGCCATTCTGCCCGCGAACGGACCCGGCCGTCAAGCCGAGGTTCAGAGCAGGTCTTCCCGCACCCGCTCGCGGGCGAAGAGGTCGGCGAGCAGCGAGCCGGCCAGCGACAGGCTGTCGCCCAGCACGGTCCTCGGCGCGCGCCAGGCCCTCGCCAGCAGCCGAGCTGCCGTCCGCGGCCGCAGATAGAAGGCACGATATAACGAGCGCTCCCGCTCCCGCGCCCGGGCAGCCGCCCCGGGATCGGAGAACCTCGACTCGAACGGTATCAGACTAAAGGTGACGTTGTCTCGCTCTCGCAGGAACAGGTCGGTGCCCGGGTAGGGTCTGACGATGGAGACGGCGATGTCGTCCAGCTCCAGCTCCCGGGCCAGGCGCGCCGTGGAAGCGAACTCGTCGTCGGTCTCCGAGGGCAGTCCCACCAGGAAGAAGCCGGCGGCCTCGATGCCCGCCGCGGCGAGCGCCCGCACGGCGGCTCGCGGGTCCGGGTCGCCGCCGCGCGAAAGCTCGCTCCAGACGCGCGGGGCGCCGGTCTCGATGCCCAGGTAGACCCGCACGCATCCGGCGCGGGCCATCAACGGCGGCAGGTGGCGGGCCAACGTGTCGGGCCGGGACAGGCACGACCAGACCGGCCGCCGGCGCATCCCGAGCAACCCCTCGCAGAGCGCCTCGACCCGCTCGGGCCGCAGCGTGAACATGTCGTCCTCGAAGCGCACCGTGCGGATGCCGTGATCCACCGCCAGCCGTTCGACGTCCTCGAGCACGCGCTCGACCGAGCGGTAGCGCATCCGGCGGCCGTGCGGCCTGACGCAGTAGGTGCAGCCGAAAGGGCAGCCCCGCGAGGTCTGCAGCACCGCGAACGGTCTGGGCAGGAAGAAGTCGCGATACGCCCCCGGCCGGGTCAGGCCGTAGTCGGGCGTCGGCAACCAATCCAGATCCTGCCCCAGCGGCCCGTCCTCCGGCGCCAGGCCTGACGCCGAGACCGCGGCCGCCGCCACGCCCAGCCCGGTCCCCGCGCCCGCCGCCCGGACGACCCCGTCGGTCCGCTCCAGGGCCTCGGCCCATCCCGACGGAGCATCCGCCAGCCGCTCGAGCAGCGCCTGGAAGGCAGGCTCGGGCTCGCCGGCCAGCACCGCGTGACCGGCCCCGGCCGCCAGCACCTCACCCGGATACAGGCTCGGAAGATAGCCCACGACCAGGATCGGCCGGCCCGCCAGCCGCTCGACCAGAGCGCGGCCCAGCGCCACGTCGCCGGCCAGGGTGTCGTTTCCGGCAAGGTAAACGACGAGGTCCGGCGAGGCCGCCCGGGCGCGCTCCAGAGTCGCCGCGGCGTCCAGCTTCTCGGCCACCGCGTCGAGCAGGGTCGCACGCGCGCCGGGAACTCGCCGGGCCACCCCTCCGAGCAACAGCAGTTCGATGGGCGGGAACAGGAAGTGCCTGGCCCGATAGGTGCACCGGAAGCGCCGGTTGACGGGCAGGGCGCTCGGCGGATTGACGAGGAGGACGTTCACGGCTGCGGCTCGGTGAGCCGCCCGCTCTCGCGCGGCTCGCGCGGCTCGCGCGGCTCGGGCTGGACCGGCGCCCGCAACCGGCCGAGGACCCAACGCCAGAGATAGTGCGCGTACTGGCGCTGGTACCGGCGCTTCATGATGTCGTGGCTGCGGCCGTCCGAGTTGAGCAGCCTCATCAGGATGGTCGAGAACCCCGCCAGGCCGCTCGACGGCATCCACCGGTAGAGACGGCGCTCCAGCAGCCACGCCGCCAGCCGCCTGGGCAGCAGCAGCATGATCGCGAGAAACGAGAAGAGACGCTGGAACTCGGGCCGCGCCCCCGAGCCGCCCGTCGCGAACGGCCGGGTCCCCATCCCGCGCGCCAGACCCGCCACCTGCTCGGGCCTCAGCTCGCCGCTCTCCAGGCCGGCGTGCACGATGTCGGTGCCCGGGTAATACGACAGCCAGTACACCTTGATCACGTTGGGCCGGTGCTCGTTGTAGAACCGGGCCGCTTCCACGAGCTGCTCCTCCGTCTGGCCGGGCAGACCGAAGATGTTCTCCGCGTGCACGCTCACGCCGCGGGCCCGCAGCCCGTCGATCGCCCGGGCCACCTCCTCGCCCGTCTCGGGCCGGTGCACGACCTTGCGCCGCAGCTCGGGGTCGGTCGTCTGCACGCCCAGATCCACCTTCCCGCAACCCGACGAGGCCAGCAACTCCGCAACGCGCTCGTTCACCTGTCTCGGGTGGACGCAGCAGATGTAGGGCAGGCCCACCTCGCGGGCGTATCTCGGACAGAATTCCTCCAGCCACTCCTGATCGTCGGTGAAGATCTCGTCGTAGAAGTTCACCGCCTCGAACGCGTAGCCGCGCCGGGCGGCCGCCAGCTCGGCCATCACGCTCTCGACCGAGCGCCGCCGGAACCACCGGGCCCCGCCCCCGTACAGCCGCTTGTTCATCGAGTTGTTGCAGTAACTGCAGGAGTAGGTGCATCCTCGGCTGGCCACCATCGCGTAGAGCCGGTCGGCCGAGAGCGGCGTGCCGTCGTAGAGCGACTTGTCGGGAAACGGCAGCGAATCCAGGTCTTCCACCGGAGGGCGCACCGGGTTCAGCACAGCCCTCCCCTCGCCGTCCCGGTATCCCAGGTTCGCTATGCCCGGGTCGAACCGGCCCCGTTCCAGCGAGTCGGCCAGCTCCGCCAGCGGCTGCTCCCCCTCGCCCCGGACAACGAAATCGATGGCCCGCTCCTCGAGGGCAGCCACGCCGGCGCTGGTGACGTGAACGCCCCCGACGACCACCGGCACGTCGAGCCGCGCCTTGACCGACTCGGCCATCGCCACCGCCCAGCGCCAGGTGTCGGTCACCGCTCCCAGGGCCACGAGCCCGGGCCGCTCCCGAGCCACCAGGTCGGCTACCTCCTCGGTGCCGTCGAAGGCCGGCGCCAGCCACGGCACCTCCAGGAACGTGTCCCGGAACAGCCGCGGGTCGACCACCAGCGAGGTCCGGTGGCCCCGCTGCCGCAGCACCGCCGAGCAGTATTCGATGCCCAGGCTCTCATAGCTGGGATAGACGAAGGTGACTTTCATGGGCCGGGTAAGGCAGGAGAACGGCCTCGGGAGCGTCGGCGTGATCGGTGCTTCCCGTCACGTTTTGGGACACCCCGTCGCCGCTGCTCTGTATACACCGGATCGATCGGCCCCGGCAACTCACGGCCCGCCCTGGGCCGCTGGCGGTGTACTGAATTCGCCTGTCGGGAGCGCTGCTCCCGAACCCACGCCAGGGGCGAAGTTCGCCCCTGCACCCCCCAATGACTGGAGTGAGTCTTGCCCACGTTCCCAGCCGGGAGTCAGCGGGAGTGTCGCTCAGGCCTCAACAGCTCTTCGCGATTGCCGGGTCCAGGGCCATGCTCTGGCCCTGGCGGGAGCTCGAGGGCAGAGCCCTCGACTGGAGATCACACCGCCCCCCGCGCCCAGGGAAGCTCAGCGCGTGGGGCCCTCGGAACGGGGCTGACGCATCCAGAAGCCCAGCACGAGCATCTTGTGGCGATAGGCGGGCGTGGGGCCCGCGAGAATGCGAACGCGGATCCGGTAGTCCCGATTGCCCTCGAGCAGGCCGGGAGCGATCCGGGTGAGGCATCCCGTGGCGTCGGCGCGCAGATCTTCGCGGGTGGCCCCGGCGGTCCCGACATGCGAATAGCGCCGGTGGCACGGGCGCACGAACAGCTCGAGATCGGGCGGGGCCCCTTCTCCCGCGCTCGGCGAGCCCCCGGGGCCCGGCAACGGGGTGAAGGAGACGCGCAAGATCGCCTCGCCCAGCAGGAAGGTGGCCCGGGTGAGCCACTCGACCGGCCGGGCCGTCCACCAGGCGGGTCTGCGATAGTCGAACTCCAGTTGGCGGACCGGCTCTCGACGCAACCAGGACAGGCCGAGCAGCATGCTCCAGAAGTCGCGCTCACCCTGGATCACCTGCAGGTTCTTGCAGACGAGCGCTTGCTCCATCTCGGGCCAGGTCTGGACCGGCTGCCAGCTCGAGCGCTCCGGCAGGTCGGCGCACGGCTCGGTGGCGGCCGCTCCCGCGGCCAGCTCGCTCCAGCCGAAGAGAGTGCTGGCCCCGTAGAAGTCGAGCACCCCATCGAGACGCGCGAGCGGCTCGAACAGGGCGTACAGGCGGGAGCGATCGCGTGCTGGAATCGCGGAGTCTGACAGGACGGCCCGGACCCGCGGCACCAGCGCGGCCACCCGGGAGGCGAGCGGCGCGCCTCCCGCCGCGTCCCAGAACGCCCTCATCACCTGGACATCCGGGCCCTTGCGGCCCAGAAGCGGATAGTGAACGGCGATCGCCTTCTCGATCCGAGGCAACTCCAGCGCTTGCCTGGCGTCGGCCATCAGCGGCTCGACGCTCGCCTGGCCGGAGACCGGCGGGGCAGACGCCATCGCCCCCGGGCCTGCCGGCGAGCGCTCGCCCGGGGCGGAGTCGCTCGGGTCCCCGCCGGCTCCGGAGACTCGGGCACCGGGACTTCCGCCCACCCGCGAGTCGGCCCGCCACTGGCCCGCCGTGAAGCCGAAGCCAAAGCCCAGGACGGCAGCCAGCGCAACCCAGCCGGGCCAGACGGCCGAGGAACGAGCGGCCGCAACCTTCCGAGGAACCGGGACAGCCGCGGCCGAGACGACGGTAGCCGCCTCTCTCCGCGCGGAGGTGCGCACTGCCCTGGTGGCACCGGCGGGCGGCTCCACGACCGGCACGCGTCGGGCAGCCTCGAGCGCCTTGCGAAACTCCCTGGCGCCGGCGAAGCGAACGGAGGGCTCCCGCGACAGCGCCGTCAGGACGACCTTGGAGAGGTTCGACGGGATGCCGGCAACTCTCGCCGACGGTGAAGGCGGATCCTCTTTCACCTTGCGCGCCAGCACCTCGCCCGGCGTGGCCGCGTCGATGGGAGGCCGCCCGCAGAGCAACTCGTAGAGGACGGCGGCGGCCGAGTAGACATCGGTGCCGGGAGTGGCGCGCTGGCCCAGGATCTGTTCCGGCGCGACGTAGGCAGGCGTGCCGAGGACGAGCCCCCCCGCCGTTCGCGAATCGGCGCCGGTCTCGCGCGCCAGCCCGAAGTCGGCCAGGACGACGCGGCCCTCGGCCCCCAGGAGGATGTTCTCCGGCTTCACGTCCCTGTGGATGATGCCGAGTTCGTGGGCCGCGGCGAGGCCGTCGAGCACCTGTAGCATCCAGTCGAGGGCCTGCTCGCGCCCGACGGGGGGCGGGCGGCCCAGGCGGCTCCGGAGGTCCTCGCCCTCGATGAACTCGTAGACGAGATACGGCGTCTCGCCGTCCATCCCGTACTCGTAGACGCGCACGACCGAGGGATGATCCAGACGGGCCGTGAGCTGGCCCTCGTCGAGGAAGCGTCGACGGAAATCGGGGTCGGCCCCCAGCTCGCCGTGCATGAACTTGATCGCGACCGGCCGACCCAGCGAGGTCTGGACGGCCCGGAACACGCTACCCATCCCTCCGCGTCCGATGGGGCGCAGATCCCGAAATCGTGCCAGGAATTCGGCCGACGGCATCGTGTCGTCTCGTCACCCGACCAATCAACCCAGGTCGCCGCGGTCAGCATAGCGTCTTTCGAGTGCCGGTGCCCACGGCGAGGTCCAGACCTCAGGCAGTAGACTGTAGGCTGCTGCCTACAGCCTGAGGTCTAATGTCGCATCTGCTCCTGGCCAAGCCGGTCGCTCCGCTCCTCTACTTCGACCTGGAGGCGCCGGACGTGGGCCTCGGATACCTGGCCACGGCGCTGAAGCGGGCCGGCCACTCGGTGCGGATCGTCGACAGCCTGCAGCGAGGTCTCGACCAGGACGGGCTGCTGGCGGCCATCGCCCGCGAGCGGCCCGACGCGGTCGGCTTCAAGGTCTACACCAAGGATCTGGCGAGCGTGCGAGAGAGCATGCGGCGCATCCGGGCGCTCTGGCCCGCGATGGTGACCCTGGCCGGCGGGCCTTTCCCGAGCGGAGCCGGGGCCGACACGCTGCGCTACCTGCCCGACTGCGACTATGCCTTCCAGGGCGAGGCCGAGGAGGGGCTGCCGATGCTGGCGGAGGCGCTGTCGCGGCGAGACGGGGCGCCGGGGCCGGCCGAGCTGGCGAAGATTCCCGGCCTGATCTGGCGCGGTCCCGCGGCCACGGTCGCCAACGGCCGCTCGCTCCCCGAGGATCTGGATGCGCTCGGCTATCCGGACTGGGAGGCGCTGCAGGTCCGGGACTACATGGACGACCGCTCTCCGGCGCTGGTGATGCGGGGGAACTACCTGCCGGTCATCACCGGCCGCGGCTGTCCCTATCGCTGCACCTACTGCGCGGGCCCGCTGGTGACCGGCCAGGCCACCCGCCGTCACTCGCTCGAGTACGTCCTCGGCTGGCTCGAGTTCTTCCGCGACCGCTACGGCGCGCGGCACTTTTCGATCACGGACGACAATTTCCTGCAGGACCGCTCGTTCGTCGTGGCCTTCTGCCGGGCGTTGCTCGACCGGAAGCTGGAGGTCCGGTGGGAGTGCGGCTCCAACGGCATCAGGCTCAACCAGGTCGACGAGGAGCTGCTCAGGTTGATGGAGCGTTCCGGCTGCTACCTGGTCAGCGTGGGCGTGGAGTCGGGCTCGCCTCGAATCCTCGCCGCGATGAGACGGCATCTGGACCTGGACGAGATCCGCCGGACGACCGCCCTGATCCGCCGGGTGACGCGCTTCCGGATCATCGGCTTCTTCATCCTGGGCTATCCCGAGGAGACGCTCGAGGAGATCCACGAGACGGTGCGCCTGGCGCTGGAGCTGCCGCTCGACCGGGCGAACCTGTTCATCTACACGCCCCACCCGGGCACCGAGGCGTTCGAGAAGTACGTGGATCCGCTCATCTTTGAGACCGGCAAGTCGGAGGACTTCCGCTACGACAGCGTCAGCGGCGTTCATCCGACGATCCCGTCGTGGCGGCTGCGGCTGATCCGGACGGTGGCGCTCCTGCGGTTCCACATGCGCCCGCGAATCGTGCTGTCGATGCTGGGGGAGCTGGATTCGCTCGCCAAGTTGACGAGGGTCGTGGAGTTCTTCCGCTTCGCCTTCTTCCACCTGCCGCGCTTTCGCCCGCGCAACGCGTCGCGGGGCCGGCTGCCGGAGGGGGGCTGAGCGGTGCGCGTGCTGCTCGTGAAGCCGGCCATCCGGGCCGAGATGACCTTCAACGTCAGCCCGCCGCTGGGGCTGGGCTACCTGGCGGCGGCGCTGCGGCGGGCGGATCACGACGTGGCGCTGCTCGACTGCGTTTGCCGCGGGCTGGACCTGGCGGGCTTCGTGGCGGCCGCGCGGGACTGGGCGCCCGACGTGGTCGGCATGTCGGCCTACAGCCACGACCTGCCGTGGGTGAGGCAGGCGCTCGAGGCGGTACGCCGGGAGCTGCCGCGGGCCTGGACGCTGCTGGGAGGTCCGCACGCCACGGGGATGGGCGGGCGCGTGCTGGAGCAGTGCCCGGCGGCCGACCTCGCGCTTGCGGGCGAGGCCGAGTCGACGCTGCCCAGGCTGCTCGAGGCGCTCGACGGTCCGAGACGGGCCCTGCCGGAGGGCGTCGCCGCGCTGCCGGGAGTGCTCTTCCGGGGCGGACCGACGGCGGTCGCACCGGGGCTGGAGCCGGACCTGGACGCTATTCCGCTGCCGTCGTGGGACCTGATGCCCCCCGAGGCCTACCCGGAGGCCCCGCAGGGCACCTTCTTCCGGCGGCGCCCCATCGCTCCGATGCTGTTCACCCGGGGATGCCCCTTCTCGTGCGCGTTCTGCGCCGGGCCCGAGGTGTCCGGCCGCAAGCTACGGCGGCGGAGTCTCGAGGGGATCTTCGGCGAGCTTTCGCTGCTGCGGACCGTGCACGGCGTGCGCGAGCTACATATCCTCGACGATAGCTTCACGCTCGACCGGAAGCTGGTGCAGGGGTTCTGCGAGGGGCTGCTGTCTCGCGGGGTCGACCTCGTCTGGGGCTGCCCGAACGGCGTGCGTCTCGACAGCCTGGACGCGGCCACGCTCGCGCTGCTGAGGCGGGCGGGCTGCTACTACGTCTCGGTCGGCATCGAATCGGGCTCGGACCGCATCCTGCGGGCCATGGGCAAGGGGCTCGAACTCGAGCAGATCCGCGGCCAGGTGGCCCTCGCCCGGGCCTCGGGCCTGCAGGTGAACGGCTTCTTCATCCTGGGCTACCCGGGCGAGACGGAGCGGGAGATCCGGGCCACCATCGACCTATCTCTGGAGTTAGGCCTGCACCGGGCGATGTTCTTCAGCTTCCTCCCGCTCCCCGGCACCGCGGCCTGGCGAGAGCTGGAGTCGACGGGCGAGCTGGAGACCCCCGACTGGGGCGGCTACGTCCAGGCGAGCGCCCCCTATGCCCCTCGAGGGATGACGAGGGACCAGCTCAAGCGGCTCTCCCGGGAGGCCTACCGCCGGTTCTACCTGCGACCCGTCCCGGCGTTGCGGCTGCTCGCGTCGGTGCGCTCGGCGGGCCAGGTGCGTTACATCCTCCGGCGAGCGGCTGCCTGCCTGTGAGGCCGGGGATCCGGACACTGTCGGGCCTGCTCGGCGCCTGAATGGACCTTCACCCGCGGATCAGCTTGCGATCGCCCACGAAGAGCACGTAGCCGGCCTTGAGGGCGTTCCGGAAGAAACCGAGCTTCGACGGGTGGCGCAGGAACAGCCCGAGCAGGCGCAGCGGGTTTCCGTAGAACCGGAGGTAGCCCAGGAGCCGCAGCCGATCGAGGTCCACGCCGGTGACGCGGGTGTAGTAGGGGTTGCGCTCGTGGTAGCTCTGGCGCGGATCGAGGTCGACGGTCGCGTCGGTCTCCCGGATGGCCTTTGCCAGCGGCGTGCCCTCGTACGGGATCACGGTGAAGAAGTAGGCCTTGAGCAACGCCGAGCGGCAGGCCCAGTCGATGGTGGCCCGCAGCTCCTCGACGGTCTCGGAGGGGAAGCCGAGCATGAAGAAGCCGAGCGGGATGATGCCGGCGTCGCGGGCAAAGCGGATGCTGGCGTCGAGCCGCTCCAGGTCGACGTTCTTGCGGATCGCCTTCTGCAGGCGGGGCGTCACCGTCTCGACGGCGAAGCTCATCACGTAGGTGCCGGCGGCGGCGTACTTCTCGAGCTGCTCGCGGGTCATCAGATCGCCGCGGACGCCGTTTGGAAACGCCAGCTTTACGCCCCAGCCGCGCCGCGCGATCTCCTCCATGATGCGCTCGGAGCGTGGGCCGTCGAGATTGAAGATGTCGTCGAAGAAGTGGAACTCCCGCACGCCGTGGCGGGCCACCAGCAGCGACATCTCGGCCAGCACGCTCTCGGGGCTGCGCCAGCGGACCTTCTTGCCGAAGAGGTTGTGACAGTAGCTGCACTGCCAGGGACAGCCGCGGCTGGTGAAGAGCGGCGCGTAGGGGCGGGCCGCCAGGAGGCCGAAGTTCATCGAGGTCTTGGCGGAGTAACGCCGGAGATCGATCAGGTCCCAGGCCGGGAAGGGCATCGCGTCGAGGTCCTGGATGAAGGGCCGCGGAGGGGTGCGCACCGCGAGCCCGCCGGCGCCGCGCAGGCACAGCCCCCGCACCTGGTCGATCGGCTGCCCCGTCAGCAGCAACGGAACCAGCTCGGCAAAGGTCTCCTCCCCCTCGCCCAGCACGCAGCAGTCGACGCCCGGGGCCAGAGCCAGCTCCTCCGGGCGGGGCCCGGTGCAGGGCCCGCCGATGACGACGCGGGCCGCCGGCGCAACGCGGGCGACGA
>CAZSVK010000050.1:1346-19386 GCA_964610245.1 uncultured bacterium | reverse complement strand
TGGCAGGGGCCCGGGGACAGCGTCCCCGGCAGAACTCGTACCAGCGCGGCTTCCCTCCTTCCGCGCGCGCACCCCGACGGAAGTGCCCGGAGGTGTGCCGCGGATCGCGATGCTAGACTGGTAGGCGCCTTCGATTGCTTGCCGAGGAGCCATGATTTCCTTGTCGCGATGGTCCTTCCCTCTCGCCCTGCTCCTGCTCGCGATGCTGGCCCTGCCCTGGAGCCCTGGCTGCGGCGAAGGAGGGCCGGCGGCGGGCGCCGGAGCGGAACACGCGGCGGGCGCATCCTCCTCGCTGGCCGCCATCCGGGAAAGAGGCTACTTGATCGTGGGAACGGCCATCACCAAGCCCTTCGAGTTCCACGATCCGGACACCAACGAACTTGTCGGGCTCGACGTCGAGATCGCGACGGGCCTCGCCTCACGCCTCGGAGTGAAGTGCGAGTTCCGGGAGATGCCGTTCGCCGCTCTCATCCCGTCCCTCGAGACCGGCAAGGTAGACATGACCATCGGTGCGATGCACGTGACCGACGCCCGCCGCAAGTCCGTCGACTTCGCCGAACCCTACCTGGAAACCGGGCTCGTGATGGTCGTCCCGGCGCAGGCGGAGGGAAAGCTGCTGCGGGCGGAGGACCTCCAGGGACGGCGGGTCGGCGTGAAGCTGGGCTCGACGGGCGATCAGCTCGCCCAGGAGCTGCTCTCGCGCGGGCTCAGGCTGGAGCGCAAGGAGTACAAGGAGACACTCGAGTCGCTGCTCGACCTCGAGTTCGGGCGGCTCGACGTCGTGCTCAACGATTACCTCAACACGCTGGCCTACTTCAAGGACCATCCGTCCCAGATCAAACTCGCGACCACGGCCGCGGGACAGGTGAGCTTCCTGTCTCGCGCCGGGTTCGGGGTCGCTTTCCGCAAGGGCAGCCGCGAGCTGGTCGAGGCCGCCGACGCGGCCCTGCGCCAGATGAAGACCGACGGGACCATCAGGAAGATCCACGACAAGTGGCTGGCGGCTTCCCGTTGACGGACTGAAGTGACGCTCGACTTTTCCATCCTCTGGCAGAAGCTGCCGCTGCTCCTCGAAGGCGCCGCGATAACGCTGGAGATTACCTTCGCCGCGCTGGTCCTGGGCACGGCCGTCGGCTTCCTGGTCGCCCTGACGCGGCTGCTCCAGGTGCCCGTCCTGCGTCAACTGGGCCGGGTCTACGTCCTCGTCTTCCGCGGGACGCCTCTGCTGGTGCAGCTCTTCATCCTGTACTTCGGGTTGCCCAGCGTGGGCATCAAGCTCGGTCCGTGGCCGGCCGCAATCCTCGGGCTGGGACTCAACACCGGGGCCTACGTTTCGGAGATCATCCGGGCGGCTGTCGAGTCGATCGACCGCGCGCAATGGGAGGCGGGGCTGCTGGAGGCCCGGCACCTGACGGTCCTCTGGTTCATCGTCCTCCCCCAGGCCGTCCGGCGGATGCTTCCCCCGCTGACCAACCAGTTCATCAGCACGCTCAAGAACTCGTCCCTCGTCTCGCTCCTCACCATCGAGGAACTGTTCCGCCGGGGCGAACAGGTCATCTACTCCACGTTCAGGGCCTTCGAGATCTACCTGGGGGTGGCCGCGATCTACCTCCTGATGACGACCGTCCTGAGCACCCTCCAGGATTACCTCGAAGCCCGGCTCGACTGAAAGACGCCCGGCCGACACCCGGCCGCGGCCTCCTTGGCGGCTGGCCCGCGTCGCCCGGGCCCCTACGGCGCCGTCGCGACCCGCGCCTCCTCGGCCCGCGGCTCTTCCAGCCGGCCGAGCAAGCGGAGCAGACCGTCGAGGATCGTCACCGGGTGAGGCGGGCAGCCGGGGATGAAGAGATCCACCGGCACCTGACTCGCGGCGCCGTCGTGGACCTCGGCGTGGCCGGCGAAGGGACCGCCCGAGATGGCGCAGGCCCCCACCGCGATGACCAGCTTGGGCGAGGGCACCGCGTCATAGGTCTCTTTCAGCGCGGTGCGCATGTTCTCGGTCACCGGGCCCGTCACGAGCAGGCCGTCGGCGTGCCGGGGCGACGCGACGAACCCGATGCCGAACCGGCCCAGATCGAAAACGATGGTGTTCAGAACGTTGACGTCAGCTTCGCAGGCGTTGCACCCGCCGGCGCTCACCTGCCGCAGCTTGAGAGAGCGCCCGAACAGCCCGCGCATCTTCGCATCCAGCGCCTCGGCCAGCCGCAGCGTCTCGGGACCGAGCAGCAGGTCCTCTCGGCGGCGCACGGCGAGCCGGTGATCGGGCGTGAACCGGATGGCGCCAGCCGGGCAGGCCTCGACGCAATCGGGGCAGAACAGGCAGCGGCCCAGATCGAGCCTCGGGCCGGCCGGGCCGACGGTGAGGGCCGACGCGCCACAGGCCTCGACGCAGCTCGCGCAGCCGGGCGGGCAACGGGTCGGGTCGATGGCCGGAAGACCGCGGAAACGGTCGGGCAGCGCGGGCGGCTGTGCCGGATAGGCGACGGTCCGGAATCCCTGCTGGAACCTGGCCCTGAGAAGGTGGAGCATGGCAATCCGCGGCGCGGTCAGAGATCGTGGCCGCAGTACGAGAGGTTGAAGCTCTTGTTGCAGAGCGGGAAGTCGGAGATGGCCTGGCCGCGCAACGCAGCCGCCAGCCCGTGCCAGTTATGGAAGGAGGGGTCGACGATCTTGCAGCCGGCCAGCGCCCCGGCCTCATCCGTCCAGAGGCAGTGGCAGATCTCGCCCCGCCAGCCCTCGGACAGGCCAAGGGCCATCGACGCGGGCGCCAGCGAGCCGAGGGGTTGCGCGATCGGACCGGCCGGCAACTGACGCAACAGGTCGCGGACGAAGACGCCGGAGCGCTGCAGTTCCAGCCACCGGACGAACGCCCGGCCGAACACGTCGCCGGTGTCCCAGGTCGACACGGGAATCTGCTCGAAGCGGAAGATGCCGGACGGATGATCGAAGCGCACGTCGCGCTCGACCCCGCAGGCCCGCGCCGCCGGCCCGACCAGGCCCAGATCGCGACAGGTCTCGGGCCCGACGCGGCCGGTGCGCTCGAAACGGGACTGCACGGACGGGGCCTCCCAGAGCAGCCCGACGGCCGACTCGAGGTCGGCCTGGGTGCGGGCCAACCGCTCCAGCAGCTCGCCGGCGCGCAGCAGATCGACGTCGAAGGCGCCGAGCCCGCCCGGCCTCACGAGCCCGCGACCGAAGCGATTGCCGCAGAGCAGCGCGGTCATGTTCAGGAAGTCGCCGCGAAGCCGCCCGCAGTAAGAGGCAGTCGGGAGAAACGCGACGTCACCGGCCAGCGCCCCCAGATCGCCGGTGTGGTTCGCCATCCGCTCCAGCTCGAGCGCGATACCTCGCAGCGCCTGGGCCCTGGGCGGGACCTGGGCATTGGCCAGCGCCTCGAGCGCCTCGCAGTGGGCCAGCATGTGACCGATCGTGGTGTCGCCCGCCAGCGTCTCGATCAGGTGCAGGCGTCGCTTCGCCGGCCCTTCCGCGAACGCCCGCTCGACCCCGCGGTGCTGATAGCCCAGCGAGATCTCGAGGTGCAGCACCTCTTCGCCGTGGCACTGGAAGCGGAAGTGTCCGGGTTCGATAACGCCGGCGTGAACCGGCCCGACGGCCACCTCGTGCACCTCGGGGCCGGCCACGCGATAGAAGTCGGCCTGCCCGATGGGCGGGCGCGGCCCGGAGGCCCCCCCGTTGCGATTGCGCGGCGGCTGGAACCTGAGCGGTTTCATCCAGGGATGGCCCTGGGGCTCCAGGCCCCACTGCTCGGCCAGCTCCCGCTCGAAGGCGTGGGCCTGCGGACAGACCGGGGTGAACGAGGGGTAGCACCGGCCGACGTCGGTGCTCGCGAGCAGCAGCTCGCCGCCCGAATCCTGCGCCAGCACGGCGGTGAGCCGGGTCTGGCCGGCCTGGGGCAAAGGCCGTCCGAAGAGCGCCACCAGGCGTGCCCCGCTTCCCGCGAGTTCACCCAGGGCAGACCGGAAGAACGAGGTCTCGAGCAGAGGGATCCGCTCCAGAGCGACCGCGACGCCGTTGCCGCCTCTCAGGAAGGACTGCTGCATCAGACGCCTCCCTGCAGCACCCGCACGGCCGCGTCGATGGCGGCGCGCAACGAGGCCGGCATCACGAGGCCGAGCACGAGAAGAGCGGTCAGGATCGTCACGACCAGCGCGAGGTCGAGCGGCGACCCGGGCCGCGGGGCCGGCAGCCGGGGCGGCTCTTCCCAGGCCATCGCCATCGCGTGACGCAGGGCGCCCGCAAAGACGATGGAGGTGCCCACCAGGAACAGCACGACGGTCCACAGCCGTCGCGTGTCGATGGCCGCCTGCACGATCCGGAACTCGCTGATGAAGATGGAGAAGGGGGCCAGGCCGATCAGCGCGAGCAGACCGGCGAACAGGCCGGTGCCCCAGAGAGGCGAGGCCCGGAGCACGCCCTTCATCCGGGAGAGATCGTGCGTCCCGTACATCTGCCCGAGGCGGCCGGCGCTGAAGAAGGCGAGCGACTTGGCCATCGAGTGGTTGAGCAAGTGGAATAGCCCCGCGGCCGCGCCTGCCGGGCCCAGGCCGGCGCCCAGGGCGATGATGCCGAGGTGCTCGACGCTGCTGTAAGCGAGAAGGCGCTTGCAGTCTTCCTGATGGACGATGAAGGCAGCGGCCACGAGGATCGAGACCAGCCCGAAGAAGACGAGCAGCGAGGTCCCGAAGCCGTGCAGACCCGGCGCTGCTTCGACGATCGGCAGATACCGGAGGATGCAGTAGAGCGCGCCGTTGAGCAGGAAGCCCGAGAACAGCGCCGACACCGGCGAGGGGGCCTGGCTGTGGGCGTCGGGGAGCCAGTTGTGCATCGGGGCCAGGCCGGCCTTGGTGCCGTAGCCGACGAGCAGGAACAGGAACCCGAGCTGCAGCGGCAGCGGATCGAGCGAGCCGGCCACGTCTCGCAGCCGGGTCCAGGCGAGAGCGTGAGCGCCGGTCGTACCCGACTCGACGGCGGAAGAGGCGACGAGCAGCGTGCCCATGAAGGCGAAGGCCACGCCCACCGAGCACATCAGCAGGTACTTCCAGGTGGCCTCGAGCGAGGTGCGCGTGTTGTGCAGGCAGATCAGGAAGGCGGTGAGCAGAGTGGAGGCCTCGATCCCGACCCACATGATGCCGAGGTTGTTCGAGAGGAGGACGAGCACCATCGCGGCCAGCGCCCCGAACCAGAGCGCTCCGAACCGCCGTGCGGTGCGAAGAGGGAAGTGACTGAGTTCGTGCTCGTCCGAGAAGTACCCGCGAGCGTGCACCGAGCCGAGCAGGAACACCATCAGCAGCACGCCCAGGTGATAGGCCGACAGCGGGTCGAGGAACAGCCAGCCCCCGGCCGCCTGGATCGGCTGCCCGGCCACCGCGGCCGAAACGACCGGCGCCGCCAGCGCCGCCATCGCCACCGCGCCGGCCACGATCAGCGTCAGCACCGTGCCCGGAGCGGGGCACGCAAGGCTCGCCACCGACCCGAGCAACGGGCCGAGCAGCAGCAGCCAGAGCGTTCCACCGTTCATCGAGTCATCCTCATCCCTTCAGCGTGTCGAGCCGGTCGACGTCGGTATGGTCGAACTCACGGTTGATGTGGTGGGCCGCGATGCTCATCACCAGTACGGCGACGAACACATCCATCAGCACCCCGAGTTCCACCAGCAGGGGCACCTCGATGACGCGCATCACGCCGAAGACGAAGATGCCGTTTTCCAGCAGCAGATAGCCGAGCACCTGGGTGATCGCCTTGCGCCGGCTGACGATCAGGAACACGCCGCAGAAGATCGTCGACAATGCCACGGGGATAGCCAACCCCGGCCCGCCGGCCCGGACGGGAAAGGTGCGGCCCAGACCCATCGAGACCCAGACCGCCAGCACCCCGATGAGCATCGACCAGGTGTAGCCGACATAGGGTTCGATCTCCTGGCGGGCACGGGTTTCGCGGAGCGCCCAGGTGAGCAGGCGGGGGAAGACGAACGACTTGAGAAACACGCTGCCAGCGGCCAGCGCCGCAACGCGCGGGGTGAGACCGCCGGTGTGGGCGAAGAGCGTCAGCAGGCCGAGGAGCACCCCCTGGAAAGCCAGCAACTGGATCCCGGCGGTGATGCGGCTCGTCCCCAGCAGGGCCAGGTTGGCGCAGATCATCAGGCCCAGGACGCCCTCGGTCCACAGGTTCATTCCATCACCTCGTCAGCAGCAAGAGCGCCAGCACGGAGAGTGCCCCGGCGCCGGCCAGGAGCCGCGGGACGACCAGCAGCCTCAGCCGGGCCATCGACGACTCGACGGCTCCGACCGCTCCGGCCAGGACGACCAGCCCCGCGAGGGCCAGCACCTCGTCGAGGAGCAGGCCCCCCGAGGCGGGGATCACGAGCCCGACGACGAGGCTCCCCAGCACCCACAGCTTGAGCGCGGCGGCGTACTCGAGCAGCGCCAGGTCGGGCCCGCCGTGGTCGAGGATCATCACCTCGTGGATCATCGTGAGTTCCAGGTGAGTCGCCGGATCGTCCACCGGCACCCGCGCGTTCTCGGTCACGAAGACCACGAGCAGCGAGGCCATCACCAGCAGCAGTGCGGGACCGGCCTGGCTCCAGGTCTCGAAGGAGATGGAGCCGTACGCCCCGGAGAGCGAGAGCTGGCCCGTGCGGAAGAGCAACGCGGCCAGCCCCAGCAGCAGGGCCGGTTCCGCCATCGCCGAGAACTGGGCCTCCCGGCTCGCGCCCATGCCCTCGAAGGCCGAGCCGGTGTCGAGCGCCGCGAGCATCATCACGTAGCGGGAGAGCCCCAGCAAGTAGGCCAGCAGTACCAGCTCCAGCGGAAACGAAACGAGCGCCGGCTGACCCGCGAAGGGCACGAGCAGCACGGCGGCCGAGAGCGTCGCCACGCAGACGGCGGGCGCGGCCCGGAAGACCCAGGTGGTGGTGCGGCTGTAGACGGCGCCCTTGCGGAGCAGCTTCGCCAGGTCGCGGTAGGGCTGCAGCCAGGGCGGACCTTGCCGGCCGGCGAAGAAGGCCTTCGTCCGGTTGAGCCCCGAGAGGAACAGGGGCGCCAGGAGGAAGGCGAGCAGGGCGTTGAGCAATGAGACGGTCATCGGACGGTGAAATGGAGCCAGGCGAGCAGGCCGACCAGCGTGAGCAGCAGATAGAGGATGTAGCTCTGGAGCCGGCCGTGCTGCAGCCGGCGGAAGGAGAGCAGCGCCCGGCTCAGGCCGCGGAAGAACGGTCCGTAACCGACCGAGGTGCAGAGATCGGGCGTGGAGGTGGCAAGCTCGGTCGCCGCGGGAAAGAGCCCGTCGACGCGGGGCGCCTCGCGGCGCGACCGGAGCAGAACGTCAAAGCTCTCGGTCAGGGGACGCGAGAACGAGGAAGCGGTGTACTGCATGCCCGAGCTGGGGAAGGAGTAGCCGCAGCCCCAGGTGGAACCGGCCTCGACCGACCGGCCGCGCATCAGGAACTTGACCAATCCGATGAGCAGCGCGGCGGCCAGCAGGGTCCCCAGCGCCACGCGGACCGCCAGCGTCAGCGGCTCGGCGGCAAGCGAGAGGCCGCTGGCCAGGCCGGAGAGCTGATCGGGCATGAGCGGCTGCAGCACGGGGCCCAGGCCGGCAGTCAGGATGGGAGCGGACAGACCGAGGATGACGCACACTGCGGCCAGCACGCGCTGCGTCAGGGTCATCGCCAGCCCCGCCTCGTGGGCGCCGGCCGCCTCGGGCCCTCGCGGCTCGCCGAGGAAGACGACGCCCACCAGCCTGACGAAGCAGGCGGCGGCCAGCCCGCCGGCCAGGGCCAGCACGGCAATGGCCACAATCGAGGGCACCGCGGCCGACGGCCCGCCGAGGACCAGCCCGCGATAGGCGGACAGGTAGACGAGGAACTCGCTGGTGAAGCAACCGAGAGGGGGCAGCGCGCTCAGGGCGGCGGCGCCGACGAAGAACGACGCCCCGGTCCGGGGCAGCCGTCGCAGCAGGCCGCCCAGCCGTTCGAGGTCGCCGGTGCCGGCCCCGTGCAGCACCGAGCCGGCCCCGAGGAACAGCAGTCCCTTGGCGGCCGCGTGGTTGACGACGTGGAGCAGCGCGCCCGCGAAACCGGCCACCGCCGCGGGGGCATTCGCCGTCTCGAGCCCGAGCAGGCCGAGGCCGGTGCCGAGTAGGATAACTCCGACGTTCTCAACGCTGGAATAAGCGAGTACGCGCTTCAGCTCGCGCTGCGACAGGGCGAAGAGCACGCCGTACAGCATGCTGACCGCCCCCGCGCCGATGAAGACCCAGGCCCAACCCCGGGGACCGGGCCCCACCAGGACGAGCGCCCGCAGCAGGCCGTAGACGCCGGTCTTGATCATCACGCCCGACATCACGGCCGACACGTGGCTGGGCGCGGCCGGATGAGCCTCGGGGAGCCAGACGTGAAGCGGCACCAGGCCGGCCTTCGTCCCGAAGCCCACGAGCGCCAGCGCCAGCAGCAGGCTGACGGTCGACGGCTCGAGCGAACCCCTCACGGGGAACCGGGCGAAGTCGAGCGAGCCCGCTTCGCGGCCCAGCACCAGGAAGAAGGCGAGCAGGAAGGCGGTGCCCAGGTGAGTCGCGACCAGGTAGGTCCAGCCGGCCTCGCGCGACCGGGCGAGATGACTGTCGTGGACGACCAGGAAGAAGGAGGCCAGCGACATGACCTCCCAGGCCAGCAGGAACAGCAGACCGTTCCGCGCCAGCACGACGCCGAACATGCCGGCCACCAGCAGGTTGTAGTGCAACCAGGGCAAGCCGGGCAGGGCGGGCGAGACCGCGACCGGGTCGCCATGGGACGCGTGCGAACCGGAGTGGGCCAGGTATTCGGCGCCGTAGACCGAGGCGAGCGCCGACAGTCCGAGGATGGCCGCGGCGAACAGGGCCGAGAGCGGATCGAGTTCCAGACGCAGGGCACCGTGCGGCAGCGTCCAGGGCAACTCCGAGGTCAGCGTTCGACCGCCGGTCAGCACTCCCGCGGCGGGCACGAGACCCGCCAGACACCCCGCGACACAGCTGGCGGCGCCCAGGCAGCGGGCCGCCGCGGGCTGCCGGACGAGGGCCGCCGCAAGCCCTCCGAAGACGAGGATTCCCAGGGCCGTGAAGCACCAGAACATCTCTCAGCCCTTCGCCCGATCCTTCGACCCTGACGTCGTCACGAGTTCCTGCTCGAGCCGCCGCAGCGCGGCGAAGATCGTTCCGGAATCGGCCTGGCGCTGGACCGCCTGCTTGAAGTCGGGCTTCCGCAGGCAGAACGCGAGCCGGGACAGGAATTGCAGATGGGCCCTGACGGTCGGGCAGACCAGCAGGAACAGGGCGTGCACCGGCAGACCGTCGACGGAACCGAACTCGATCGGCTCGTCCAGGAACGTCAGCGTTAGCACGGGCTCGACGATCCGCAGCACGATCGGGCCCCGGACGTGAGGGATGGCGATGCCGTCTCCGACACCCGTCGACGCCAGCTCCTCGCGCGCCAGCAGGACCGGCAGCAGCAGCCGGCGATCCTCGTCGTCGAGCAAGGTCAACCGGCCGACGATCGCCTCCAGCACCTCACGCTTGCACCCCGCGCGCAGACCCCGGGTGATGCCGCCCCTCTCGAGCGCTCGCGCCAGCTCAGGCATCTGAGGCGCCGGTTCGCCCGGCTTCTCGAAGAGCTGCGGCGACGGCGCCATCCGGTGGGACGTGGCGAACTCGAGCAGTTCGGCCCGGTTGAACCGGTACTGCCCGTTCACTCGATGGCCCTGGAGCGAGCCGTCGCCGACCCACTGGTAGACCGACTGCTCGGTGACTCCCAGCAGCTTCGCCGCTTCGCGAACGCTCAGTTCCATTGACGTTTACAGACAGCCATCATACAAAAGACGTGAGAACCGGGGCGAATTTATCACGCCCGTCCCCGCGACGTCAACCCGTTTCTGTGACCGGGTGCACGACGAGTGCCCGTAAAGCGGCATGGGCAGAGGCGTTCTCGCGATCGTTTGAGCCGCTGAGATTCCTCTGCCCGGGCGTTGGCCGATCAGCCCTGACCGGCGCTCTTCGACCCTCAGCCAGGCTTCCAGACTGGCGCCCCGTCGGTGTCGGGAACCAGCACGAGCGGCGTCGCGCCGGCCATCCGCGAGGCGGTGGCGGCGATCGAGTTGACCTCGTTGCGAGACCAGCCGGTCATCGCCTCCCACACCTGGCAATCCTTGCCGATCAGGAACAGGCTCGGCACGTTCTCGATGCCCCAGGCGCTCGAGATCGGGAAGCCCTCTCCGTCGAGCAGCAGCCGGAACGTCAGGCCGTGCGTGGCGGCAAACGCCGCGGTCGCCTCGGCGTCGTCCTGGCTGACCCCGAGCACGGTGACGCTGGCGCCCTTCAGCGCCTGGTGCAGCTTCTCGAGGTAGGGGAAGGTGAGCTGGCAGGTCGGGCAGGCGACCTTGAAGAAGGCCACCACCACCGGCCCCAGGCTGCACGCCGCCTGCAGGCTGACGACACGCCCCTCGGGGGCGGGCAACTCGAACGTCGGAGCGGGATTGCCTGGCTGGATCATGGGGGCTTGAGGTCTGGAGAAATGTGAAGGAATAGTGGTCAACGCGGGCATTGCCTGCAAACCGGGAAAGGTATCACAGAGACACAGAGCGGTGTTTGACCCGCCTCCCATCATCTCCCCCTCTGTGCCTCTGTGTCTCTGTGTCTCTGTGATTGGCCAATCTCGTTCCACGGTCGAATCCTCGTGTCCTCCGAGTTGCAAGCGCAGACAAGAGTCACTCCCGGAAATCGTTGCGGTCGGTGACGCCGGCCTCGGGCTCGGCACCGCGCGAGGGGATCGCCGAGGCGTCCGGTGGAGTCTCGACGCGCTTGGGCGGGTCTTGCGGATAGTCTTCGGGCTGGACGCCTTCGCCCCGGCCGGCGGACGGAGGCTTGGGCCCGTCCTCGGAGGGGGGTGCGGAGGGGCGCGAGTCGATCGCGCCGGCGGCCGGCAGGTTCTCCTCGCCGGGTTTCTCGTCGTAGGGCACGCCCTCTCGGGTGGGCGGTCTACGATCGGACTTCTGGCCGCTGTCGCCGCCGCCGAGCTTGACCTGGCCTGCCTGCTCGCCCGCCTGCATCGCCGCGGGCCGCGGCGGACGCTTGGCCCGCTTGGGCTTGCGCGGCTCGACCTCGGTAGAGGAGCCTCCGAACAGCGCGTAGAGCAGCAACATCACCATCAGGACGCCCGCCCAGAGCAGCATCCAGTTGAAGTCGCCGACCACCGGTCCGCGATCGTGTTCGTCCTTCTCGGCCTTGGCGACGGCAGCCTTCACGACCGCGTGCGTCATGTCGCCCTCGGCGTCGAAGGCGGCCGGCTTCTCGAGAAGCGCCTTCAGACTGCGCCGGGCGAGGTACTTCACGACGCTGTCGGAGTGCGACAGGGCGACCGTCAGGGCGCGGACCGCCGCGGGGTGCTCGACGCGCCCCAGGCGCACCGCGGCCTCCTGGCGGATCTTCGAGTCTTTCGCATAGAGATCGTCGCGCAGGTGGGCCACCATGCGGGCCAACTTCTGCCGCTCGAGCCCCTTCTCTTCGTCGGCGGCAGAGACCTCGGGCTTGGCCGCCTGGGCAGCGCCGGCCACATCGTCGGCGGTGGGGCGAATCCGGTTGAGGAAGCCCTCCATCCCCGGGGCCCCGCTCGGGAACTCCTCGCCTCCCTGGATCGCGGCCAGGCTTTTCTCGATCCATTCCTTCTTCTTGGCATCGGCCAGGCCCGCCGCGAGCTGCTCGAGCCTCTCGCGCCGGCCGGGGTCGGGAATCTCGGTGATGCCTCGCAAGGCCAGGGCGAACAGGTGGATGGTCTCTTCCGACTCGAGGGCCGAGTAGAGCGGCGCCAGCACCTCGGTACCGCCCAGTTCGACCAGCGCCGCGATGGACCCGAAGCGCTGCCAGGCCTGCTTGGACTTCATCATCTCTCCGAGCAGGGCGAGGACCTTGGCCCGCTCGAAGTGCTTGAGCGCGACCGCGGCATTGGCCCGGACGCGCGAGCCGGAGTCGCCCAGGCACGGCGCGATGAGCTTCACGACCGACACGTCGCCGGCATACTCCAGCGCCTCGATGGCGTTGGCCCGGACCCGCGCATCCTCGTCCCTGAGCCACTGGGAGAGGCTGGTCACGTCCTTGGGCCCGGCGAGCATTCCGGCAGCCAGGACCATCGACGCCTTGACGTGCTGATCGGGCTCCGTCCCGACCCGCTCGAGCAGGAATTCGCGGAGTTCGCGATGGGCCGGGCCCAGCTCCCTGAGAGCCGCCTGACGAGCCTTCGGCTCGCGGTGGCACAGGCGCATTCGCAGCTTCTCGAGTTCGTCCTCGCTGGCCTCCGGGATCGCCGAGGGGCCGTCCGTCCCCAGCCGTTCCTTGAGGGAGCAGAACGCCCGCGCCGCGTGCTGGCGCACCTCCTCGGAGCGATCGTTCATCAGGCGCCGGATCGGCTCCACGACCGATTCGTCGCCGATCTCCTCGAGGATCCGGATCGCCTTCAGCCGTTCGCGCTCGTCCTCGCTATCGAGCATGTAGACCAGACGGTCGTGCTCGATGCTGACGTCACTGACGGGGTCCGCGGCCGGGGCGGGGCGGGCTGCGGGCGGCACGGCTCGGAGCGCCTGGGCGAGTTGCGCGGCCGGGATGATGACGGAGACATCCTCGTCGGGCTCGTAGGCGAGCGTCGGTTCGACCGGGGGCGGGCTGCCGGCCAGCAAGCGCATGGCGGTGTCGTTCCCCCGCTCGGCCAGGACGTGCAACACCTCGCTGGCCCGCCGTCTGACGCGGTCGTTCTCGTCGGCCAGGAGCGGCGCGATGAGGAGGGTCGCGTCGTCCCGCTCCACGTCGAGCACCACGTAGGCGGCCCTCAGCCGATCCTCCGGCCTCTCGCTCGAGGCCAGCGCTCCGAGCGGCTTCTGGATGTCGAAGCCGGGGATGCGACCGAGCAGCACCAGCGCGTTGGCCCGGACCCGCCCGGAGGCGTCCTCCAGCTTCGGCGGCACCAGTCGCGCCACGTCCGGATCGGTGGCGTAGGGGTACAGGCACTCGATGACGTCGGCCCGGACGCGCGCATCGGCGTCGTCGAGCAGCGCCAGCATCGTCTTGACCGCCCGGTTGCCGCCGAGCGACGCGATGCCCCGCACCAGCAGCGAACGCACCTTGGGCGCCTGCTCGGCGGGCAACCACGCCACCAGGTGGGCCAGGTCGGAGCGATCGCCGGCCGAGATCACGCGGGCCACTCGCTCGAACCGTTCCTCCTCGGTGGCACCCTCGAGCTGCAGCTCGCGCGCCGCGGCTCCGGCCGCGTCTGCAGCCTCCGCACCGGGTTCGGGGGCCTTGCCGTCGCAGCGATCCAGCAGGCTGCGCGCTCGCCGCAGACCGCCGGCCGCGAGCGATTCCAGCAGTGCCCGGGCTTGCAGGCCGGTGCCCTCCGCATCCTCCACGACCGCCAGCGCGAGCACGTCGTAGAGCCGCTCGCGACCGAGCAGCTCGATCGCCCGGACGACCGTCTGGCGCACCACCGCCCGCCCGGTCGAGAAGGCCTTTCGCAGGTACTCCTCGAAGGCCGCCTCGTTGCCGCGCTCCACGAAACGCTGGACGTTCCGCACCAGGCGAGGGTTCTCCGGGCCGGCGAGCGCCGCGAAGAGCAGCGGCAGCGCCGGTTCGCCCCCGATGAAGCCGATCGCCTCGACAGCGTTGGCCCTGACGCGGAGATCGCGGTCGGCCAGCGTGTCTTTCAGGACCGGCAATCCGGCGGGATCGCCAAGGATGCCGATCGCCACGCACAGCTTCGAGCGCACGAACGGCTCCTGCTCGTGCTTGAGCAGCGTCGTGTAGTAGGGCAGCAGGCGGGCGTCACCGTAGGCGCTCAGCCTCTGGATCGTGCGGATGCGGTCCTCGACCGGCAGAGTCGGCCAGCGCGCCAGCACCTGCCGCGGGTCGGGGACCTGCCGTATCGTGGCGGAGGCCATGCTCGCCCTGCCGGTGGCGGCAGTGCCCGAGCCCCGCTGGCGGAGCAGGAGGATTCCCCGCTTGGCGAAGAACCGGACCTTGGTGTTGGGGTCCTTCCTTGCGGCCTCGACCAGCAGCGGCAGCGCGCGCAGATCGCCCGTCTCGACCAATCCGACGACAGCCCGCTGCCGGGCATCCGGCAACGGATTGTTCAGCTCCTGGGCCAGGGATTCGAAATCCGCCATGGTTCCATCCGATCATACCAGGAAAGTGAGACCCATGGGGGGCAAGCGGGGTTCCTCGGCGGTTGTGACTCCTGATACAATCGCGGCGTCGGCGAGCCGGTGGCCAGTCCTCCGAAGTCGCCGGCCACAGCGTCGCCCCGTGGACAAGGAGTCACGATGAACCCGAACGCCCCCGACTTCTTCGGAACCAAGAGCACTCTCCAGGTCAAGGATCGCACCTACGACTTCTTCTCCCTGCCTCGGCTGGCCGACAAGGGATTTCCCGGCCTGCACCGCCTGCCGGGCTGTCTGAAGATCCTCCTGGAGAACCTGTTGCGGCACCAGGGCGGGGCGAGCGTGGGCACGGCGGAGATCGAGGAGCTGGCGCGGTGGAGCGGCAAGGCATCAGGGCGCGAGATCGCCTTCATGCCGGCCCGGGTGCTGCTGCAGGACTTCACCGGCGTGCCCGCGGTGGTCGACCTGGCGGCGATGCGCGACGCCATCTCGGACCTGGGCGGCGACGCGGCGCTGATCAACCCGCTGAAGCCCGCGGACCTGGTCATCGACCACTCGATGCAGATCGACACGTTCGGTTCGGCCGACTCCTTCGCGGAGAACGCGCGGCTCGAGATGGAACGTAATCGCGAACGTTATGCCTTCCTGCGCTGGGGGCAGAAAGCCTTCTCGCGCTTCCGGGTGGTCCCGCCCGACACCGGCATCGTGCACCAGGTCAACCTGGAGTATCTCGCCAGCGCCGTCTTCGTCGAGACCAACGGGAAGTCGCTCGCCTATCCCGACACGCTCGTGGGCACCGATTCGCACACGACGATGATCAACGGCCTGGGCGTGGTGGGCTGGGGCGTGGGCGGCATCGAGGCCGAGGCGGCGTTGCTCGGCCAGCCCATCCCGCTGCTCATCCCGGAGGTCATCGGGTTCCGGCTGCACGGCCGGATGCCGGCCGGCGCCACCGCGACCGACCTGGTGCTGAGGGCCACCCAGATGCTGCGGGCCCGCGGCGTGGTCGGCCGGTTCGTCGAGTTCTTCGGTCCGGGCGTGGCCGCGCTGAGCCTGGCCGATCGGGCCACGCTGGCGAACATGGCGCCCGAGTACGGAGCCACGATCGGCTTCTTCCCGATCGACGAGGCGACGCTCCACTACATGCGGTTCACGGGCCGCGCGCCCGAGCAGGTCGCGCTGGTCGAGGCCTACGCCAAGGAGCAGGGCCTGTTCCGGCTGGATGGCGCGCCCGACCCGATCTTCACCGATACGCTGGAGCTGGATCTGAACACGGTCGAGCCGAGCCTGGCCGGTCCGAAGCGGCCGCAGGATCGCGTGCCGCTGGTCAGCATGAAGACCGACTTCCGCAAGAGCCTGGCGGCGGCGCTCGAGAAGAAGCTCGCCGGTGCCGACCGCGAACAGATCGACCGCTGGGTGAAGGGCGAGTCCACGACCGCGGCGCCCGAGGCGCTGACGCACTCGGTGCCGGCGTCGATCGGCGCGGGGCAGTGCCAGATCGGGCACGGCGCCGTCGCCATCGCCTCGATCACGAGCTGCACCAACACCTCCAACCCGTCGGTGCTGATGGCGGCGGGGCTGCTCGCCAAGAACGCCGTCCGGCGAGGCCTGTCGGTGAAGCCGTGGGTGAAGACGAGCCTGGCCCCGGGGTCGAAGGTCGTGACCGACTACCTGACGCACGCGGGCCTGATGCCCTATCTCGAGGCGCTGCGCTTCCACGTGGTGGGCTACGGCTGCGCCACCTGTATCGGCAACAGCGGCCCGTTGCCCGAGCCGGTCGGGAAGGCCGTGCAGGAGGGCGACCTGGTGGTCGCGGCGGTGCTGTCGGGGAACCGCAACTTCGAGGCGCGCGTCAACCCGCTGGTGAAGGCCAACTATCTGGCCTCGCCGCCGCTGGTCGTGGCCTTCGCGCTGGCCGGCACGGTCGACCTCGACCTGACGCACGAGCCGCTCGGCACCGATCCCAACGGGAAGCCGGTCTACCTGCGCGACATCTGGCCGAGCAACGAGGAGATCGCCGAGGCGGTCCAGAAGAGCGTGCTGCCCGAGATGTTCGTGCACCAGTACTCCAACGTGTTCGAAGGGCCGGCCGAGTGGGCGAAGCTCCCGTTCCCGGAGGGCAACCGCTACGCCTGGGACTCTTCCTCGACCTACATCAAGAAGCCGCCGTACTTCGACGGGATGCAGCGCGAGCCCGAGCCGCTCGTCGACATCAAGGGCGCCCGGGTGCTGGCCATGCTGGGCCACTCGGTGACCACCGACCACATCTCGCCCGCGGGCAACATCAAGGCCGATAGCCCCGCCGGGCGGTGGCTGCAGGCGCAGGGCGTGGCCCCCAAGGACTTCAACCAGTACGGGGCGCGCCGAGGCAACCACGAGGTCATGATCCGGGGGACGTTCGCCAACGTGCGGCTCAAGAACCTGCTGGTCCCGGGAATCGAGGGCGGCGTCACGACGCTGCTGCCGGAGGGCAAGCAGATGTCGATCTACGAGGCATCCGAGGCCTACCTGGGCCGCAAGGTGCCGCTGGTGATCGTCGCCGGCAAGGAGTACGGCACCGGCTCGTCACGCGACTGGGCGGCCAAGGGCACGCGGCTGCTGGGCGTGCGGGCGGTCATCGCCGAGAGCTTCGAGCGCATCCACCGCTCCAACCTGATCGGAATGGGCGTGCTGCCGCTCGAGTTCGAGGCCGGTCAGGACCGCGAGCAGGTGGGCCTCACCGGCCGCGAGCTGTTCGACATCGCCGGCATCGCCAGCGGGCTCACGCCGGGAGGCACGCTCACGGTGGTGGCGACATCGGAGGACGGCTCGCGCCGCGAGTTCCGCGTGAAGTGCCGCATCGACACGCCCGTGGAGCTGGAGTACTACCGGCACGGCGGCATCCTTCAGTACGTGCTGAGGCACAGGTTGTAGGGCTAGGGGTTAGGGGTTAGGGGTTAGGCAGGCGGCCCAACTCCCTGACAAGCCGCACGGCCTTGCGTGGGGCCCTCGACCCCCAATGAAATGGAAGGTCCGCACCACCTGGCGCGGACCTTCCACTATTCCTAACCCCTAACCCCTAACCCCTAACCCCTGACCCCTGACCCCCGACCCCCGACCCCCGACCCCTGTCTTACTTCCCCCTGCCCCAGCCGACCAGCTCGAGGACGTGCTTGCCGTCCATCTCGGAGAGCACGATGCCACCCAGCGGGATGTCGCTGCACACATAACTCTTCGAGACCTTGCCGGCGATCGTCTGCTCGTAGACCTGGCAGGTGTAGTCCTTACCGTCGGAGCCCTTGATCTTCTCGGAGCCCGTCGCCGCGGGCTGCTCGGCCTGCTTGGGCGCATCGGCCGGCTTCTCGACAAACCGGGGCCGCTTCATCGGGAGCTTCTGCGAGGGAATGGGCTTGCCACTGACCGTCGAGAAGGTCTCGCTCTCGACAGTGACCTCGTCGGTCGTCACGGCGGTGACCGTCTGCTTGACGGTGGTCAGCGTCTGGACCTCGGGCGCCATCACCATCCGGTGTTCCACCCAGTCGCCAACCTTGACTCCCGCGAGCATCTCGTTGGGCACCTTCTCGGCCAGAAGCGGAGAGACGAGCACGAGCAGAGCGGCAAGCAGGACCAACGACCCACGAGAGGACAGCGACATGAGCGGCTCCCTCCTTCGAGAGAACGGGAAGACGAGGGTGATGGGTGCAGCGCCCATGTTACCTCAAACCTCGTGATGCGCCAGTCCCCGGCCTGAGATTCGGAGTAGGCTACAGGCTTCAGACTACAGGCTTCAGACTACAGGCTTCAGGGTACAGGCTTCAGACTTCAGACTTCAGAGTACGGGCCGGGAGACCTGTGCTGGCGAGCGACGCGAACCT
>CAZSVK010000050.1:0-1246 GCA_964610245.1 uncultured bacterium | reverse complement strand
CTTCAGACTTCAGAGTACGGGCCGGGAGACCTGTGCTGGCGAGCGACGCGAACCTCGGCGCCAGCTGAGTTCCTTGAACCCGGGTACCCTGAAGCGGTCTTTCCCGAGGCCTGAAGCCTGTGGTCTGTAGCTTATCTCAGCCCCGGCGGGTCCTGTTCACGGCGCGAAGTAGTCCTTGATGAGGTCGCGGTACTCGGTGGGCACCCGCTCGCGCGAGAAGTACTTCGCAGCCTCGTCCTTGTAGCGCTGCTCCAGTTCGCGGCGCTCCGACGATTGCCGGGCCTGCCTGGGCAGCATGCGGCCTCCCGAACCCGGCACGCCGCCGGTGGCCGACGGGTCGGTGCCCTCGACCTTGCCATCCTGGCTAGGGGCCGAGCCCTCGAGCTGCACGACGCGCCCCTCCGGAGGCGCCGCGGGCGGGTCGGCCGTCCCGCCTCCGGCGCGGCCGCCGCCACCAGGGCCATTGCCCGAATCCTGCCCGGATGGATCGTTCCTCGAAGCGCCCGTTCCCTGGCGCCGAACCTTCCCGGCGAGCTGCCGGATCCGGTTCGCGAAGGCGCTGGACGGCTTGCCGGTGCCGGTGGCGTTCCGGCTCGCGTACTTCCCCATCTCGCGCAGCGTCTCGGCGGGGCTCTTGCCCTTGCCCGCCTTGGCGATCTCGCTGAGCTTGTCGAGCAGCTTGGCCTCTTCGGGGGTCATCGAGCCGTCCGCCGCCGAGCCGGAAACACCCGCACCGGAACCTCCGGTACCGGCGCCGCCGGGACCGCCCGACGAGCCGGCACCGGCCGCGCCGCCCGTCCCCGCTCCGGCACCCTGGCCGCCGGCCCCGCCGGCCCCGCCGGCCTTCTGACCGCCGGCTCCCGCGCACTGGCCGGCCGAGCCCGGCTGCTGACCGCCGGCACCCGCGCACTGCCCCGCGCCCGAGGCCTTCGAGCCGCAGGTGCCCTGGCCTCCCGGCGCGCCGGCCTGCTGGCCGCCGGCCCCGCCTGGCTGTTGACCGCCGGCCTGCTGGCCCTGACCCGCGGCAGCGCCCTGACCCTGGCCTTGCCCGGCTCCCGCGCCGGCCGCCTGCCCGGCTCCCTGTCCCTGCCCGGCCGCCCCGGCCGCGCCGGAACCGGCGCCCGCCCCACCGGCCGCGCCGCTTCCGCCGCCCTGGCCGCTCATCGGGGCACCGCCGCTACCCTGGGAGAGTGTCACGTTGGCACTTGAACCGCCCGCGCCACCCGGCTTGCCGCTCGCGCCGCCA
>CAZSVK010000049.1:11513-19513 GCA_964610245.1 uncultured bacterium | reverse complement strand
TGTCCAATGCGGTCAAGTTCTCCCGCCGCGGGGCCGAGGTGCTGCTCCGCGTCGGACTCGAGGGCGAGCGATTCAGCATCTCGGTGTGCGATCAGGGACAGGGCATTCCGGCAGAGGAGATGCCGAAACTCTTCAGACACTTCAGCCGGACGAACGTCCAGCCGACCGAGGGCGAGCGCTCATCCGGCCTGGGCCTCGCGATCGTGAAACGGCTGGTGGAAGCCCACGGAGGCTCGATATCGGTGTCGAGCGAGGTGGGAAAGGGCTCCTCCTTCACAATGTCGTTGCCTCGGCGCGCCTCCGGAGCGCCCTGACGCCAGCGCCCGGCTCCGGAACCGGCGAGGACATCCGCCACGGTCATCGCCTCACGGTGGTAACGCGAACGTGATCGCCATGACGCCCATCCGCCGATCCGAGGCGATCGCCACGACGCGGTCGTCGAACCCCACGAGCCGGGTGATGCGGCTCGCCTCCTCGATGGCGCGGGCGAGCTGGCGGCGCGCGACCCGGGTCCAGGCCAGGCCGTCGCGGCTTCGATAGAGTTCGAGATAGCGGGGACTCAGCGGCTGCGTGGTCCGGGCCATGGCGAGGTAGAAGTTGCCGGATGCCCAGGTCAGGGCCGGCCTCATCACGCTCTCCTCGGTCCGCACCGGCTCGATCGGAGGCAGGAACGTGGCGCCGCCGTCCTGACTGACCCTCACGTAGACACGATTCTGGTACTCCCAGGTCAACAGGACCGCCTGCCCCGCGGCCGCCCCTCCCGCGTGGGTGAGGTGCATCTTGCCCTCGGCGGAGGCAAAGACCACCGGCTCACTCCATCGCCCGGTGGCTCCCCGGCAGGTCCACCAGTACCGGTGAACTTGCGGGGTCCCGTCTCCCGTGATGAGCAGTAGACCCGGGCCGTGGTCCGTCCGGACAGCCATCAACTTCTCCACGTCGTCCGGCAGGCCGCAGAGCGTCTCCTCCGGCAGCGCCCGGGTCCCTCGCTCCAGGATCCGCCGCACGACGAGTTGCCCATCACCGCTGGTGAAGAACCCCACCTCGTCCGCGTCCAGCCCGGCCAGGGCGATCGGCCTGGCCACGTTCGCCGTGGTCAGCTCTCGGAACTGCCGGCGTGGCTGCGTCAGATCGAGCATGCCCAGACGAAGGACCCCCAGCGGGCGAGTCTGCTCGCACCACGCCACGACGACCCGGCCGGGGCCGCAGTGCTCGAGCCCCAGTCGCCACAGAGACGGGGTCTGCACCGGCAGCTCGAAAGGTGTTCGCCACGTCTCGCCGCGGTCCGGACTCTCGAGGAGAACAAGGTGGTCTCGTCCGCCGCGCACCACCCGGTAGGCGACCAGCAGTTGCTGACCTCGTGCCGAGAGCGCGAAGCTGTCGGCACTCTTCACGTCGCGGTCCAGCAGGGGGGTGTCCAGCACGCCGGCGCTCGGCAGCGTCCGGAAGCGCAGAGGTCCGCGGCCACCCGAAACCTGCCAGCGACCCTCGTACTCGGAGTCGGGCGTCAGACCGCCCACGACGGCGACGCTCTCTCCCGGCCGGAGGAAGACGAGGCGTCCGCTTGTCTCGCCGGCCCTGTGCAGCTCGACCCTGCCCTCGGCGCCGGGCGGTGGCTCGAGCTGGAGTCGGACGGCGCGATGCGACACGCTGAGGCAAGTCAACTCAGGCGTTACGACGCCGGGCCCGGCAGCGTTTCGAGCGGGTGGTGCGACCGCGGCCGGGTCCCCGGCAGGGGGCCTCTCCGGCCAAAGGGCCCATCCGGCGATGAGGCTGGCCAGCAGCGCTATCGCAATCCCGAAGACTGCCCACCGGGAATCCGGAGCGGCCGCGAGCTGGGCTGGGGTGCGCGGCGGAAGCGTGACCGTGGGCCGGGCCCGACTCGCCGGGCACCGGGCCGGGCCGGGGCGCGACGGCGTCCGGGCCGCACGGAGAGGCGTGGTCAGATGTGCCTCGACCGGCTCTCCACCCTGCCGAAGGGCCTCGAGTTGCCGGGCGACCTCCGTCGCGTCCGAGGGGCGCACGCGCGGGTCCCGCTGCAGACATCGCCCGATGAGGGCCGCCAATCCGGACGGTGCCGCCGCATCGAACTCGAGGAGCGATGGGGCCGCCTCGGTCAGCTGGGCTTGAAGGAGGTCGGCGACGGTTGCGCCCGTGAAGGGAGGCCGTCCCGCGGAGAGTTCGAAGAGGATGACTCCCAGAGCGAAGATGTCGGCGGCTGCCGTGGCCTCGGCCCCTTCCAGGACCTCGGGTGCCAGGTAGCCCGGCGTGCCCAGGATGACGCCGGCGGCCGTCAGCACGCCGTCCGACGCTCGGAGTTCGCGAGCCAGGCCGAAGTCGGTGAGCTTGATCTCGCCCGCGAGGGTCACGAGCACATTCTCGGGTTTCAGATCTCGATGGACGATCCCGGCCTCGTGCGCGCAAGCTAGCCCGCTTGCCACGGCGACGCCGATCCTCAGGCTCTCGGCCACCGGCAGGGCCCCGCTGCTGGCCAGACGGGCCCTCAGCGTCCCGCCCGCCACGAACTCGGTCACCAGATAGGGCCCGTGGACCGAGACCCCGGCGTCGTAGAGCGTCACAAGGCACGGGTGCGAGAGCCGTGCCTGGATTCGAGCCTCCCTGAGAAAGCGGGCCCTCGTCTGGGCCTCATCGAACAGGCCCGGCGCCAGGATCTTGACCGCCACCTCTCGGTCCAGGTCTTCTTGCCGCGCACGGTAGACCGTTCCCGAGGAACCGGACGCCACGGCCTCGAGAAAGCGAAAGCCGGGCAACTCTGGCATCGGTGCGGACACGTCGTCCGGAAGCGTAGCGCACCTTCCGGCGTTTCCCCCTCAGGGTCGTATCAGTCTCAGGACCAGGGCCGCCGGCTGCATCGAGATCTCGGTCTCCGCCAGGTCGGCCGTGAAGACGTCTTCGCCGGGCAGCAGGTGCAATTCCACGACCATCGGCACGACGCCTCGGGACACCTCCAGCTCGGGGGCCGGCAGCACGAAGGCCAGGGCGGCCGGGGCCGGTCCCTGCCACATCCTCGGATGCAGCCGGAAGGCCACGTCGAGCAGGCCCGCCACCTTGACCTGGAGCCGGAACGTGCGCCGCATGGCCGCGGTGCGCGCCCAGAGTTCCGCCTGCACACCCTTCCCGGCGCGCCACTTCATCGCGACGGTGGCCCAGTAGGGGCCCACCACGAAGGCATCCGGGTCCGCGACCGCGGGGCTCGTGGCGGCCGTACGGCACTCGGAGGCGCGGAGGCGGAACGGGCTCACGGAGCCGGCCATCTTCAGGAACCAGACCGAGCAGCTCTCCTTGCCGCTCTCGACGGAGGCGGCCGGAAGCGGGCCGCTCTCCAGGTCGGACCAGCCGGCCGTCGCGGACCCGGAAGAGCCGGCGGATGATTCGACGAGAGTGGCGACCCGGTCCAGGTCGCGTTCGTCCCGCGGTGCAAGCACGAAGCCGCGCCGGGCGGTCTTGCCAACTCCGTAGAGGAAATCGTGATACGGGCTGCGGCTTCCGAGCTGGTGCAGCAGCACGCAGGCCTCGAGGTCGAGCATCGGCTGCAGGGCGTCGAGAAGGCGCAGCTTCGCGGCGAGATTCTCGTCATCGCTTTCGAGTCTCCGGGCCGCTTGCTCCAGCAAGGGCGCGAGCCCTCCCGGCGGCTCCCAGCTCACCGCGTCTCGCAGTTCGCCCGCGAGGCGGTCGACCTCCTTCCTCTGCGTGCCGGGGTCGATACCCGGCGCCCGCGGAGCCGAGGGCTCGCCCAACGTGAACACGTAGTTGCGGGTCACCAGGCGCAGTCGATCGTGATCGGGCGAGCCGGGCCCCGTCAACGCAGCCGTCAACTCGGACAGAGTCTCCCGCGCGAGGGAGCGTGCCGGGACCGGCCTCGGAGGTACCGGGGAGTTGAGCGCTCGCGGCGCGCCGGAGCCATCCGACGGCCTCGAGTCCGGCTGCCGGGCGGCCGCCACGGGCGCCACCTGCTCCGCGGGAGTCTGGCGTCGCCAGGGTTGTGCCACGACCAGCGCCAGCACGACCCCGAGCGCAGTCAACGCGAGGCCCAGCCGCGGCGCCAGCGGCCGGGAAGACGGCGCTCCGCGGTCGGTTCCCGTCCGAGGCTGATCGGCAGGTCTTCCGTCTCGGCCCAACGCCACGGTCGCCTCCGGCGGATGGCGGGCAGCCGAGCGCGCGTTCGTTCCGGAGCTGGGCCGTTGGAGCCCTTGGCCGGGTGCCGGAGCGCGATCGGAACCGGCGGCGCCGGGGAGCGACACGAGCGTCTGCTGCCGGGCGCCTCCGGGTGCGCGCCACACCTTCTGGGCGGACGCTCGCTCCAGCCGCGAGCGCCACTGCGCGGCCGTGGGCCGTTCTCCGGGCGACTTCCGGAGAGCTTCCGCCACGAGCCGGTCGAGCGCGGGCGGAACGTCCGGCCTGAACGACGCCAGCGGCGGCGGCGGCGCGTCGGCATGAAGGCGCAGCATGGCCACCGCGCCATCGGCCTCGAAGGGTCTCCGGCCCGCGAGCATCTCGAAAGCGATGAGCCCCAACGCATAGACGTCCGACGCCGGCGTCGCCCGCTCGCCCAGGGCCACCTCGGGAGACATGTACGAGAGGGTCCCCAGCATCACTCCTGTCGCGGTCCGCTGGCCGCTCGCCTCGAGCTGACGTGCCAGGCCGAAGTCGCCCACCAGCACGCGGCCGTCGCGGCCCAGGAGCACGTTCTCGGGCTTCAGATCGCGGTGGATGATCCCGGCGGCGTGCGCGTGCTCGACCGCGCGCGCGATGCCCAGCCCGATCTCGAAGAACGTGCCTGGCTCGAGCCGCCCCTCCTGCTGGAGCCTCACCCGGAGGTCCACCCCCTCGATGAACTCGTAGGTGATGTACAGCTTCTCTCCGTCCTGTCCCTGGTCGAGGACACGGACGATGTGCTCGTGGCACAGCTTCGCCGTCAGCCGGGCCTCGGACAGGAAGCGGGACCGCAGAGCCGCGTCCTCGCCGGCGCCGGCCCGCAGGACCTTGATGGCGACGGGCTGATCGAGGCCGAGATGTACGCCCTTCCAGAGCACGCCCATGCCGCCTTCCGCCAGCCTGCCGTCGACCCGATAGCGCTTCAGAAACTCTGGCGTGAACATGGTCTCTCTTTCGTCTAGGGCTGCGATCCGGTTCGAGTGAGGGGCGAGGCCACGACGGCGCCGTGAGAGCTACTCGACAGGTAGTCACGCACGAGGGCCCGGTCGGCGCCGACCTGCCGGACCGCGGCGATCGCCGTCATCGCCGCGTCATGCGAGTGGGCCGCAAAGGAGTCCGGGACCGACCCGAAGGCCTGCGTGTAGCGCCGCACGAACTCCTGCGTCAAGGCGGCCGGCCGGTTCCGGAAGAGCCAGGCGTTACCGAGCCGCGCGAGCAAGGGGTCGGTCGCCACCGGAGCGAGCAAGGGCACGCCGGCCAGCATGGCGATCCGGGCCGCCACATGGGCCGAGGCGCCGTCCACGGCCCCGAGGATGACCACGACGGCGTCCCGGTGCGAGAGCTTCACCGCGGCGTGCCCCGTGCGCACCTCGTCGCCGGCGTCGTCCTCGCAAACCAGCTCGAAGCAGGTCGTCGCGCCGGCATCGCGCAGCGCCAGTTCGATGCCTCGGCGGCAGGACAGGCCGCGCGGCGCCTCCGGTCCCGTGAGCGGCCCCAGGAATCCCAGCCGTACGATCCCGGCGAAGGCACGCGCCCCGGGTGGCCGTCTTCGAGGCGAGGTGGGAGCCTGCGCGGGACCGGCCGCGGATGCGGCGGATCTCACGACGAGAAGCGAGTAGGAGTCCAGGGGCGAGCCGGCCGCCGCCGGGGGCGGGGTCTGGGCCGGGAGCGGCACCCGCAAGCCGAGCAGAGTGGTCAGCACGGCCCCGAGGAGGCACGCCCTGCGGAGGCCGATGGCCAGGGTCGGGCGCGGGCCCGCGTGCGGACCGGTCGGGCGAGCCAGGGTCGGGCGTGGGCCCCGGGTCATCGGGGTCGAGCGGCGGCCGGCAGCCATCAGGGCCCCACCTCCAGCAGGGAAAACCCGAGACGAGTGCCGACGAAGATGAGCGGCAAGGCCGCGGCGGCGGTGAAGGTCTCGTTCGTTTCGAGGCGCCCAGGCGTGCGGGCCGTTGCGGCGCCGGGTCCGCTCACGAGACCCATGGGCGAGCCATCCTCGGAGACCCAGTAGCGGCGCACCTCTCCGGCGTCGAAGAGCCTCAATCCGTCGGGCGAGCAGACGAGCATCGTGGCCCCCCCGCGGGCCGTCGCGAGACGGTTGACCGGACCCGGGAGCATGTCCTTCCAGCGCTTCCCGTCGAAGCGCGAAACGCCGGCGTTTGTACCGACCCACACGGCACCGGACGAGTCGAGCGCGCAGGAGGTGCAGCCATCGGAAAGCAGACCGTCGTCGGGCGCCGCGTCGGCGTCGGGCTTCCCGTCCGGATCGCGATATCCGCTCCAGGCGGCACCGTCGTGATGCCACAGGCCGCCCAGCCAGACCGCGGCCCAGCAGCCGTCCTTGCCGTCGTCAGCCACGCCGTAGACCCAGTTCCGGGGCAACGGGCAGTTTCGGAGCGCCAGGCTCCACTGCCCCACGACCTTGCCCGCGGCCGGGTCGACCTCGAAGAGGCCCTCGTCGGTGGCCAGCCACGTCCGCTTGCGGCCATGGCTGATGTCCCAGACCTGCGCGGACACGGGCCGTCCGTCCGAGGCGGTGACCCGCTTCCATCTGGCCCCGTCCAGGACCGCCGGCCCCTCCGCCGTGCCGCACCAGGGCCGCCCGGACGCGTCGATCGCTACTGTCCGCGTTACTTCCGACGGCAGGCCGTGGACCCGGTCGAAGCGGGTCCAGACGCCTCCGAGCGTGTACCGCCACAGGCCGTTGGCCGAGGCGAGCCACACCGGCCCCTTCTCGCCTGAGACCGCCGAGCCGTAGATCGGGACGGCCGGGTTGGTGCCGGGAAGCCGGACCTCCTCCAGGAACCGGCCGGCGCCGCGGTCGAGGAATCTCCTGCTCTCGACGCGTGGGGCATCGCAGCCTGACAGGACGGCCAGCGAAAGGACGAAGACGGCAAGTCTCCGGCCGCGATGCGTCATGGAACTCCTCTTCAAGTTGCCCGGCATCCGCACTGTAACATGCAGGGGAACGGCCCTTCGCCGCGCCGGACCCATCGCGATGAGAATCCCGCTGCGTATCAAGCTCTGGATGCTGCTGGCCCTGGCGTCCGGCGTCCCCCTGCTGGCCACCCTGGCGATCGGGCTTGGCCCTCTCGATTCCCGGCTGAGGCAGGGCGAGATCCAGCGGATCGCTCTGAAGACCAACGCCATGGTCGATCAGTTGCAGGATCTGCTTGGCGACGCCCAGCTCGACGCGCTGTCGCTCGCCGACGTGCCGGCGGTCCGGAACCTGCTCGCCCGGCCCGACGAGGTCCAGACGAGGCGCGGCCCGGCCAACGCGGCGCTGCTCTCGATGTCCAGATCGAAACCGGTCTACGGCAGGCTCCACCTGTTCGACGGCAGCGGTAGTGAGAGGGCCCAGGTCGAGCGCGAGGGCAACACCTCCGTGCCGATCTTCGACGACGAGTTCCAGGTCGGCTACGATCCCCTCTACGCCCGGGCGAGCCGGACCTTGCCACCCGGCGCCGTCTACACCTCCCCCCTGGATTGGCGGGTCGAGAGGGGGCAGTCCGCGCTGCCGCTGCAAGCCAGGATGAGCTGTCTGACCGGAGTTTTCGGCGCCGGCGAGAGCCGGCTGGGACTGGTCGTGCTGGAGCTGGCCGGCGACGATCTGCTGGCCTCGTTCGCCCCGTGGGGGCTGGCGCTGACGACGCTCCAGCTGTGCAACGGGTGGGGAGAGATCCTCGCCCAGCGGGGCGGGTCGGGGCTCGACAGCTTCAGCGACAGGGTCGCGAGAGGCTTCATCCCCTCGGCCGTCCCCCCGAAGCTCCTGCCCACGGGGCCGGGAGGCGTCCGCTGGGCGCAGGTGGGCGCCGATGTCCTGGTGGACG
>CAZSVK010000049.1:10334-11503 GCA_964610245.1 uncultured bacterium | reverse complement strand
AAGGCAAATATACGCCTGCAGTGACATTAGGCATTATGGATCCTCACGGAACAATCCCGCCGAAGCTCCTGCCCCCGGGGCCGGGAGGCGTCCGCTGGGCGCAGGTGGGCGCCGATGTCCTGGTGGACGTGCCGGTGGCGCTCGGGCAGACGGGCGGGCGGCCGGACTGGTGGATCCGCGTCCTGACGCCGTCGGGCGCCGTGTTTGCCCCCGCCAGACAGGTGATGAAGTTCGGGCTGTGCGCGTTCCTGCTCCTGCTCGCGGTCTCGCTGGCGGCCGGCTCCTGGGTCAGCGGTCATGTGACGCGCCCCCTCCTGGCGCTCGCCGAGGACAGCCGGAAGCTGGCGGCCGGCGGAGTGGCGTTCCGCGAGGTCCGTCCCACGGGCGACGAGTTCGAGGAGCTGGGCCGCACCTTCCAGCGCATGGCCCGGGAGGTGGTCCATCAGCGCGAACTCGAGCAGCAGCTCTTCCGCGCGGAACGGCTGGCGGTGCTCGGACAGTTCGCCGCCGAGGTGGTCCACGAGATCGGCAATCCGCTCGCGGCCATGAAGGTCACCCTGCAGGCGATCCAGGAAGACGGCGCGGCCCTCGCGCCCGACGATCCCCGGCTGGATCGAGCTGTCGGCGAGGCCGAACGGCTGGCCGGGATCTTGCGAGACCTGCGGCAGTGCGCCCGCTCCCGTTGCCCCGAACCCGGGGCCTGCGACCTCGCGCGCACCGTCTCCGACATGGTGGCGACCCTGGGGGCCCAGGCAGCCCGACGGCAGGTCGGCCTTCGAGTGGCCGTTGCCGCTGACTGTCCCCCGGCCCTGGTGGATCCGGAACACTTGCAGCAGGTCCTCTTCAATCTCATCAGCAATGCCATCGACGCTTCCTCGCCGGGCCAGGGTGTCACGGTCGGCGGCACGGTGGCCGGCGACCGCGTCCGGCTCGAAGTGACCGACACCGGCCCCGGCATCCGCGACGAAGACCTGGGGCGCGTTTTCGAGGCCTTCTTCACGACCAAGGTGGAGGGGACCGGACTCGGCCTCTGGGTGACCGCCCGGCTGGTGCGCGAGAACGGAGGAACGATCTCCGTCGACAGCCGGCCAGGCCAGGGCGCCACCTTCTCCGTGGAGTTTCCAATGGCCGCGGCCCGCAAGGCCGACGGCGCCTGCGAGGTGAGCTGA
>CAZSVK010000049.1:0-10324 GCA_964610245.1 uncultured bacterium | reverse complement strand
CCTGCTGGTGGATGACGAGGAGGCGATGCGCCGGACTCTGGAGGAGGTCTTCCGGAAGGAGAACTTCACGGTGTTCTCGTGCCGGACCGCGGAGCAGGCGGTGGAGGTCTTCGGGCGGGAGGTCGTCCACGTCGTGCTCACCGACATCCGACTGCCGGACCAGAGCGGCCTGGAGCTGTTCCGCAAGCTGCAGGCGCTCGACCCCGGAATCCCGTGTGTCCTGATGACCGCCTTCCCACAGACGCGGGAAGCGGTGGCCGCGATGAAGGAGGGCGCGCACGACTACGTGGTCAAGCCGTTCGAACTGGCCCACATCAAGTCGATCGTCGCGAAGGCCAGCGAGTACGTGCGCCTCACCGCCGAGGTCGGACGGCTACGCCGGGACCGCCGGGACGCGTAGGAGTTCCTGGGCCGGGCCCCCGCCACCCGTCAGTTGCTCGAGCTGGTGAATCGCGTGGCAGCCTCGGCGGGCACCCACGTGCTCATCCGGGGCGAGAGCGGGGTCGGCAAGGAGCTGGTCGCCGGGCTCATCCACCGGCGGTCGCCGCGCGAGGGCGCGCCGTTCGTGGTTCTAAACTGCAGCGCTATCCCCCAGGAGTTGCTGGAGGCCGAGCTGCTCGGCTACGAGAAGGGGGCCTACTCGGGGGCGGCCGTGGCGAAGAAGGGGCTGCTCGAGCTTGCCGACGGAGGCACGCTCTTCCTCGACGAGGTAGCCGATCTGCCGCAGACGCTCCAGCCCAAGGTGCTGCGAGTCCTCGACGGCAGCCCGTTCCGCAGGCTCGGGGGCTTGCGCAACATCGACTCGGACGTGCGCTTCGTCGCCGCCACGAACCGGGACCTGGAGGATGCCGTCAGCGCCGGCCGCTTCCGGGACGATCTGCTCTTCCGGCTCAAGGTCTTCGAGCTTCGGGTCCCGCCCCTGAGGGAGCGTGTCGAGGACATCGAGCTGCTCGCGGAGCACTTCCTGCGCACCCTCGGGGCCGCCGTGGGCAAACCCGAGAGCCGTCTGGCCCCCGAGTCGCTCCGCCGGCTGCAGGCCTACCGATGGCCCGGAAACGTGAGGGAACTCAAGAACGTGCTCGAGCGGGCGCTGATCCTGACCGATGGCGACACCGTGACCCCCGAGGCGCTCCCGCCCCAGATGCACCTGATGCCGATGGACGCGGCGGGCGATCTGCGGCTGTCGACGGCGAAGAAGCGCCACATCCTGTCTGTCCTCGAACGCGTCGGCCGGAACCGCTCGGAAGCCGCGCGCAAGCTGGGCATCTCGCGCTCGACGCTCAAGATGCTGCTCCAGCGGTATGGCGTGCCGGTCCCGGCCGCGGGCGAGCCGGAGGAGCCGCCGGAGGATGAAGCCGGCGAACCGCCGCAGGCGGATGACGCCGATTAGCACCACAACGCAACATCGCCGACTTTGCCGGGACCCTGTCGGGACGCAAGCGGGTAGCCGGCGTGGACGCCAAGGCCGAGGGATCGCGGCAAGGGCGGCGCTTTGGGCCGCAGCTGCGTGAGGTGATTCTGCTGGTGCGCTCGTCTCACGACTCGCGAGGCGAGCCGCGCGATATCACCACGTCGCAGTGGGGCAGCGAGAGCAACCCGGAAGGGGGTACCGGTTCCAGGACGGAATCCACCCGGATCTGCCAGAATCCGAATCCGAATTCCTCCAGCCACCTCACCAGTTCCGCCACGTCGCAACGCGCCGACATCATCGGGACGGACCACTCGCTCACGATCGTCAGCCCGGGCGAGTTTCGGATCATCGACTCTGCGCCTCTCAACGCCAAGGGTTCGGAACCCTCGATGTCCATCCGCAGCAGATCGAGCTGCCCGAGGCCGGGAAGCGCGTCGCACAAGGTCGTGCCCTCGACCCGGTAGCGCTCCGTTGGCGTCGCCGGGTAGCCGACGTCGACACTGCCGCCTCCCAGGTAACGCGGGTCGACAGTCAGCTCGACTGGCGCGTTCCGATCGAGCACGGCGGCATTGCGCAGCGTCACCCGGTCGCTCAACCCATTGATCGCGATCGTGTCGCGGAGCAGCCCGGCCAGGTGCGGATTCGCCTCGAAGGCGTGGACCTTTCCGTGGGGACCAACGGCGTGCGCCATCGTGAGCGTGTAGTAGCCAAAGTTCGCCCCGAGATCGACCGCGACGTTGCCGGGCCGGACCAATCGGCGCACGGCAACGTCGATCCAGCGTTCCCAGTACCCGAACACGATCAGCGAGGGTGCCACCGAGAGGTCTCGGGTATCTACGACGATGCGCGAGCCGTCCTCGAGTACGACCAGGCCTCGGTGATCGCCCAGGTAGCCGTAAGAGGGGCGTACGGCGCCCGGGTGCGACCAGGCCGGCGGGAGAGCCGTTGGCGCCGGCTGGCCCGCAGCAGCGGGGATTCCAGGGCTCAGGACTCGCGTGTCGTCGCTGGCCAGCGCCGTCTTGGAACTGGGGCTGTCAGCCCCGGAACCCTCGCTCGCTGGCGCGGGCTGGCCGTGGGCCGTGGCCGGTGGGGCCGTATCGGCCTTCTCGGGCGCGGGCACGAAGCCGAGAAGTCGGCCCAGGAACATGCGTATTCCCATTCCGGACTCTGCAGCGCGGCGGCTCAGCTTTCCGTCTCCGGCTGGGGCGTCGAAGTGCGTGGCCGCGGGCCGTAGTCGAACCTCTCCAGGTCCATGGACCGGCGACTTGGCAGCGACGTGGGCGCGAGTCTTGACATCATCATCGACGCCTCGCAGTATACGTCGGGCTTGGGCCTCTTGCCAGCGGCTCCCCGGGCGGGGCGCGGCTTGCTCGCCAGGGAGCACCACGCCAGTTCTTCTCGTGCAAACCGCACGCATCTCGAGGGGCCCCATCGACCTCCTTCGTCGCCTTGCCAAACGAGTCCTGGGAGCGGAGCGGCCCGCACCCGACTCCGTCGCACCGTCGGCAACCGGTGCCCGGACGGCGTCGGCGCGCCGGATCCTGCCGTGGGGCGGCCCGCGGCACTGGGGTGTGTCATTTGAACCCGGAGTGGAGGCCTTGTGGATTGAACACCGGGCGGGCTTCCTGTTCGGACCTGCCCCCGGGACCGTGCTGCGCGTGCGGGGGTTTCACTACCCCGAGTTCCGCCAGCTCGCCCATGGCCGCCGCTGTCTGGAGATCCTGGTGTCGGTGGACGGAGAGCCCCGCGGCAAGCTGACACTGGAGGCGTCCGGGCCGTTCGAGGTCGAACTCGACCTCGGCGCCCTTCCCGCCCGCGGCCGAGCGGTTCTTGAACTCGTGCCGAACGGGTGGTTCGTCCCGAAGGCGATCGGCCTCAACTACGATTCCAGGACGCTTTCGGTGCAGATTGCCGCGATCGACCTGGGCGGCGTGAGACTGTTCGACCCGTCGTGCTTCGGGGCCCTGGAACCGGCCGCGACGACGGCGCCGCCCGGCGTCAACCTCATTGGCTACGCCAGATCGCCGACGGGTCTCGGACAGGGGCTGCGGCAGGCTGCCGACGCGCTGGATTGGGCCGGGATTCCGCTCACGGTGATCGACTTCCCGACCGATCACCCGAACTCCTTCGTCGAACTCTCGCTCGAGGGGCGGATCGCGGCCGAGCCGGCCCACGGCATCAACATCGTTCATATCAATGCCGAGCAGATGCCCGGCGCCGAGGCCCGCACCCCATCCCTCTTCGCCGGCCGCTTCAACATCGGCTACTGGGCATGGGAACTGCCGGAAATGCCGGACTCGCACCTGAACGGATTTCGCTGTCTCGACGAGGTTTGGGTGCCCAGCAGCTTCGTGCAGGACGCGGTGTCGAAGAAGTCTCCGTGTCCGGTCGTACGCATGCCTCACTCCATCCGTTTCGCGCCTTCCGCGGCAGCCAGTCGGCGCAGTTTCGGCCTGCCGGCAAACCGTTTTCTCTTCCTGTTGATGTACGACTTCTCATCGGTCCAGGCCCGCAAGAACCCCATCGCGGCGCTGGATGCGTTCGAACGCGCGTTTCCGGCCGCGGACGCCCCGGCCGCGGTCGTCATCAAGACCCAGAACGCGCGACTCCACCGGGCCGAGAGCGAGGAGCTGAGCGCCCGCATCCGCGGCCGAGACCACTTCATCTGGCTCGACGTGACCTTGCCGCGACAAGACGCCCATGACCTGATGGCCGTCTGCGATGCCCTGGTCTCGCTGCATCGAAGCGAGGGGTTCGGCCTGGGGCCCGCCGAGGCCATGTACCTCGGAAGACCCGTCATCGCCACCAACTGGTCGGGGAACACCGACTTCATGCGGCCGGATAACTCGTTGCCCGTCGACTACCAACTCGTTCGCATCCAGCGAGACGTCGGTGCGTTCAGCGCGGGCCAGATGTGGGCCGAACCGGATGTCGAACATGCTGCCTGGCTCCTGAGGCGCATCGTCGAGGATGAGCCGTGGCGCGCGCGCATCTCGCGGCAGGCGGCGCAAACCATCCGGGAAGACTACAGTCCCGAGCGGATCGGACAACGTGCGCGGGCCCGCCTCGAGTACATTCAGCGGAACCTCCTGGGGCGCTGATCAAAGCTTGCTCCTCCTTGCTTCGGATGAAGCCAGACAAAAAAAGGTCGCACGTTTGAGAAAATGTTGCGTTGCAGTGCTGGGCTGTCTGGCCGGAAATCGGCCAGCACATGGCCGGAAATCGGCCAGGCCGCGATCCGCGAGAGTCGTCGCAGCGCGCGAGGATTCCAACCGGCGGCGACAGCCTGTTCTCCGGCCTCGAGCCTCCAGCGTCAAGCCTCAAGCCTCCAGCCTCAAGCCTCGGAGCGGGCGAGCCGGGCGAGCCGCGCCGGCCGGATGGCCGCCTGCTCTCGGGCGACCTGCATGAGCGCTTCGAACTTGTGGTAATCGAGGCTCTGGGGGCCGTCACACCAGGCCGAGGCCGGGTCGTAGTGCACCTCCACCAGCAGCCCGTCAGCCCCGGCCGCGAGGGCCGCGGAGGCCAGCGGCAAGACGAACGGCTCCAGGCCCGCCGGATGGCTGGGATCGACGAGCACCGGAAGGCGAGTCTCGGCCTGCAGAGCGGGGATGGCGCCCACGTCCAGGCTGAAGCGGGTCGACTGGACGGGAGAGCGAAGCCCTCGCTCGCAGAGCATCAGACAGGGTTCGGTCCGACCGGCCGCGAGCTGGCCCAGCGCCACGTACTCGGCGGCGTCCAGGAACTCCTCCAGGGTCGCCGCGAAGCCGCGTTTGAGCAGAATGGGCTTTCTCTGGCGGTTGCGGCCGACTCGGAACAGCATCGGATAGCAGTGCATGTTCCGCGACCCGATCTGCAGCACGTCGGCCACTTCGGCGACCAGGTCGAGGTCGGCCGGGTCGAGCACCTCCGTGACGATGGGCAATCCGGTCTCCTCTCGGGCCCTCGCCAGCATCCGCACCCCTTCCTTGCCGAGGCCACCGAAGGCGTACGGGGAAGTCCGCGGCTTGAAGGCGCCTCCGCGCAGGGCCACCGCCCCGACGGACTTCACGAACCTCGCGATGTCCAGCACCTGGGACTCGCTCTCGACGCTGCACGGCCCGGCGATCACGGCGGTCTCTCCGGGGCGTCCGCCGGCCGCGGAGAAGATCGCTTCCGGCGCGGTGCCTACGGTCGTCACCAGCCGTTCTCCGCCCCGCAGCAGGCGGATCCGGCGGATTCCGGGGAGCCGCTCGAGCTCGCCGAGCACTGCCGAGTCGGGCGCCGCCGCGAGCCGGACCGTGACCAGGGCGGGGTCGTGCCACCGCACCCGTCTATCCGGTCCGGGAGGCAGGTCGAGCAGGGCCAGCGGCCGCAGGCGGGAGGCGCGAGGCGATTCGTCGTCGAAGACGATGATGAGCGTGGCTGTCTCTGCAGAGGGCATGGAGGTCACTCGAGAGGTCGCGCCGCCAGGCCAGGCAGCACACCCTTGGCACGGCCGTCCGGCCGTCGAGCGTCGATACGCAAACTGCGAGCCAGATGGCACGAACGCGCTGGGCGGGGGGAACTCTGCTCTGGCTCGGGTTGCGCCGGGGACGCTGTCCCCAGGCCCCTGCCAGGACCGGTGCCCGGCCCCGGACCCGGCACCGATTGCATGGTACGTGGCCTGATCGGCACTCTCGTGGACTCTTGCCTACAAGCGCGGGCAAGACTCTCTCCAGTCATCGGGGGGTCAAGGGGCGAACTTCGCCCCTTGCGGGGGTTCGGGAGCGGAGCACCCGAGAGACAACTCGAAGTTCGTCCCTTCTGCCAGCAACTGCGACTGCACCCTGCTCTTGCCCTTCCCTGGAAACGGTTTGGATAGTACCCTCATTCGTCGAGGACACGGCCAGGTTGGGCTCGGGCCTGGAGGCCTCGTTCGAGCCGCCGGATCCTGACTTCTAACGTGAGGTGTTGCATGCAGGACGTTCTTCGAAAGCTCGGTATCGAACCCGTTAACCCCGGCGGCTTCTGCGGCGAGTGGATAGGCAGCGGCGACAAGCTCGACTCCGTCTCGCCCATCGACGGCAAGGTCATAGCCTCCGTCACGCAGGCCACGGAGGAGGAGTACGACCGTATTGCCGACCGGGCCCAGGAGGCGTTTCTCAAGTGGCGCCGGGTGCCCGCGCCGAAGCGCGGCGAGGTCATCCGGCAGCTCGGACTTGCGCTGCGAGAGGTGAAGGCCGAGCTGGGCGCTCTGGTCAGCTGGGAGATGGGCAAGATCCGCCCCGAGGGCCAGGGTGAAGTCCAGGAGATGATCGATATCTGCGACTTCGCCGTCGGGCTCTCTCGCCAGCTCTACGGCTTGACGATGCCCTCGGAGCGCCCCGGGCACCGGATGTGCGAGCAGTGGCATCCGCTCGGCGTCGTCGGCGTCATCACCGCCTTCAACTTCCCCGTGGCCGTCTGGGCCTGGAACTCCGCGCTCGGCTCGGTCTGTGGCGACTCCATGCTCTGGAAGCCTTCCTCGTCCACGCCGCTGACCGCCATCGCCTGCACTCGTATCGCGGAGAAGCTCTGCCGCAAGAACGACGTCGATCCTGCCATCTTCAGCCTCGTCGTGGGGCGCGGCAAGACCGTCGGCGATCGGATGCTGCAGGACCGGCGGATCCCGCTCATCTCGGCCACCGGCAGCTGCGAGATGGGCTATCGGGTCGGTGAAGTCGTCGGGAAGAGGTTGGGGCGCACCATCCTCGAGCTTGGCGGCAACAACGCCATCATCGTGACGCCCGAGGCAGACCTCAAGCTCGCCATCCCGGCCATCCTCTTCGGAGCCGTCGGCACCGCCGGCCAGCGCTGCACGAGCACTCGCCGCATCCTCGTGCACGCGTCCGTTCGCGACGAACTCGTCTCGAAGCTGGTCACCGCCTACAAGCAGGTCCGCATCGGCAACCCGCTCGCGGAAGGCACGCTCATGGGCCCGCTCGTCAACACCTCCGGGGTGAAGGACCTGATGAAGGCGATCGGGCGGATCAAGCAGGAGGGCGGCGAGATCCTGTGTGGCGGTGAGCAACTCACCGGCGACGCCTATCCGGGCGGATGCTACGTGACTCCCTGCATCGCCGCCGCCCGCAACGAGTACGACATCGTCCAGACGGAGACCTTCGCGCCCATCCTCTACATCATCTCGTACGAGAGCTTCGACCAGGCGATCGCCTATCACAACGGCGTCCCGCAGGGGCTCAGCTCGTCCATCTTCACGCGGAACCTGCTCGAGGCCGAGCAGTTCCTCAGCGCCTCCGGCAGCGACTGCGGCATCGCCAACGTGAACATCGGCACCAGCGGCGCCGAGATCGGTGGCGCCTTCGGCGGGGAGAAGGAAACCGGCGGCGGCCGGGAATCCGGCTCCGATTCGTGGAAGGCCTACATGCGGCGCCAGACCAACACCATCAACTACTCGACCGAGCTGCCGCTCGCCCAGGGAATCAAGTTCGGTTGAGCCACGCCGCAACGGGAAGTCCCGGATAACGCTGGAGTTTCACGGCGTCCCCGCCGGCAGGTGCCACGGGGACGCCGGTGTTCGTAGCGTCGGCGTTCGCTACCGGGCCTTCTCGAGCACCAGCCAGGCGCCCCGCACCCGCGCCGTTCCCAGGGCGGCGACACCGGGCACCGAGTCGTAGCTGAAGACGAACTCGTTGGCGCCGGCGTGCAGCAGCTCGGCGGGGATGCTGTGGGCGATGTAGGGCGTGGGCCGAGCCGGAGGCGCCGCGGACGGCTCGCCGTCGCTGCCGGTCATCCCGGGGTAGCCTACCGCGGCCGGCCTGAAGCGGAGATCGATGACGGAGTTGACCCGCACCTGCACGTGCTCCTCGGCGCCGAGCCTGTCGAACTGCAGGACGATCCAGGCCCGCTCGGCGGCATCCAGTTCGCGCTTCGACAGGTGCAGCGAGCCGGTCACCGACACGACCGCCGTGGTCAGAGCGGATGGCCGGGCGAGGCCCGGCACGGCGGCGGGGGCACGGCCGCTGCGCAGAACGGCCGTCCGGAGCTGCTCGGCGGCGATCGGCCGGCCCTGAGGCTCTGTCTGGGGGTAGTCGGTGGCGACGAAGCACCGATAGAGCGCCGCCGCCCCGAGGGGCAGCGCCAGACCGGCCTCAGCCCACATAGCGTCGACGTTCTCCAGCGGGAGCAGCTTGTGATAGAGCGCCACGCGGCGAGAGACCGGCACCTCGGCGAACCAGGCCCGCGCCAGCCCCTCGAATCGCAGGGCGGCCTCTCCCAGGGCAGGGGGTAGCAGTTCGGCCGGCGACCCGTGGTCGAGCCGCACCTTCTCGTCGAAGCTCTGGACCAGCCTGGGCAGCTCGAGCCGCGCCGTCTGGGCCTCGAGGGCGGTGGCGGCCTCCGCGGCCGAGACCAGCGGCAGCGTGACCGCCCTGTCTCCGCCCGCGAAACGGCAGAGCAGACGCGGCGGGGCCGAGGTCGAGTAGAGCGGATAGTCGGGCACGGCGAGCTGATGCTTGCGGCGATAGGTCCTCGAGGCCGAGAGATGGTGCACGCCGCTCTGGACGGAATACTCGAGCCAGCACCGGGCAGGCACGTTGGTCAGCCAGGTGAAGAGGGCGCCCCCCGCGGGCGCCACGCGCAGCCTGGGGTCGAGCACCTCGAGCTGGGCGGCGCGTGGCACCTGCAGCCTGTGCTCCAGCGAGCGCTTGCCGTCGGGGAAGACGATGCAGAAGGTCAGCGCCGCTCCGGGGCTCAGGTCGGTCAGCGTGAGGTCGTGCAGGGCGCGGTCGTCGGGCTCCTCGAGTTCCCGCGCCGAGGGCTCCGGCTGGCCCGCAGCGGCAGGGCCTTCAGAGCGAACGAGCGCCGGCAGCTCGCCAGGGGCCAGCCCAATCTTGGAGCCGGGGTTTTCCAACCCCGGGCCCCCCGCCCTCGCCTGCGGCTCCGGCTGGCCTGTCTCCCAGTAGCGCAGCTTGGCGCGATAGGGCAGCGAGCTGTTCCAGTAGACGCGGGCAGCGCGCGGGCCGGGCATCGCCACGACGCCGGTGGCGTCGAACCGCGACGACGCGCCGGCCCCGGCCACCCTCAGCCGGGACCAGGCCGCAACTCCGATGAAGGCGACCGCCGCGATCGAGACGGCGACCGCCGTCGGCACCATCCAGCGCGCCCCCCGCCGGCGGGCCGCCACCATCCGGCCCGAGACCGCCCGGGCCCAGCCGGTCAGCCGCCGGCGTCCCGAGCGGTCGGGCTTGCTGATGTCGAGGATCGCCTCCCGCAGGTCGCGGGCGGTTTCGAACCGCTTGCCGACCTCGAGGTGCATCGCCCGGGTGACGAGCGCATCGACCGCCTCGGGGATCTCCGGGCGCTTCGAGCGGATGGTCGGGAAAGGCTTCTGCATCCGGTCGAGCATCACGTTCATGTCGTTGTGGCTCGGATAGGGGAGGGTGCCGGTGAGCATCTCGTAGAGCATCACGCCGACGGAATAGATGTCGCTGCGACCGTCGGTGTCGGCGCCCAGCACCTGCTCGGGCGACATGTAGCCGGGCGTGCCCACGGAGAAACCGATGCCGGTGAGGCGCCGCGAGCTGTCGATCATCCGGGCCAGGCCGAAGTCGGCGATCTTGACCGTGCCGTCAGGCGTGAAGAGCAGGTTCTCCGGCTTGAGATCTCGGTGGATGATGCCGCGATCGTGGGCATAGGCGAGAGCGTCCGCCAGGTCTTCGGCGAGGCCCAGAGCGTCGGCCAGCGACATGGGCCCTTCGCGGCGCAGGCGTTCTTCGAGGGTGCGGCCCTCGACCAGTTCGAAGACCAGGTAGGGCAGTTCGGCTTCCTCGCCGCTGTCGAGGATCTTGATGATGTTGGGGTGCTGGAGCGCAGCCGTGATGCGCGCCTCCTGGAGGAAGCGCTGCAGCGTGTTCTCGTCGCGGACCGCCAGCGGGTGGATGAGCTTGATCGCGA
>CAZSVK010000048.1:14434-19680 GCA_964610245.1 uncultured bacterium | reverse complement strand
TACGGGCCCGGGCGAACCTGCTGGCGCGCCGACCGGCCGGCGCGGTGCTGGCTCCGGGCGACAGTGTCCGTGTCTCGGAGCGCCTGATCGAGCGCCGGGGACAGCTCCGCCGCGGAGCCGAACCTCTCTTCGGGTCGCTTCCGCAGGCAACGTTGGACCAGCGCCTCGACGCTGTCGGGGACTTCGGGGCGCAGGGTCGACACTCGCGGGACAGGCTCGTTGACGTGCGCCGCGACCACGTCCGCGACGCTGTGCTCGGTGCCGTCCCGGTCGCGCAGGGGATAGGGCATCAGCCCCGTGAGCATCTCGAAGAGCACGCATCCGAAGGCGTAGAGATCGCTCTCGGCCGAGGCCGCGGCTCCCATCGCCAGCTCGGGGGCCAGGTAACCGGGGGTGCCCATCACGACGCCGTACTGGGTCAGCCGCCGGCCGCCCTCGGCCTGGATGGCCAGCCCGAAGTCGCACACCTTGGCGGTGCCATCCTCGGTCAGCAGGATGTTGTCGCTCTTGAGGTCGCGGTGGAGGATGCCCTGCTCGTGCACGTGGGCGAGCGCCGCGCAGGTCTGCCGGGCGACCGCGAGCGCCTCCGGCAGCGGCAACGCCCCCTGGCGCCCGATGCGCGCGGCGAGCGACTCACCGTCGACGATCTCGAAGACCAGATAGAGCCGACCTTGTTCCTCGCCGGCGTCGAAGACCTGCAGGACGTTGGGGTGCTTGAGCGAGGCCTGGAGCGCGCCCTCACGCAGGAACCGGGCCCGTTCCGACTCGGCCGTGGCGGAGGTGAACTTGACCGCGACCTCCCGGCCCAGCTCCTTCTGCACGGCGCGGTAGACCTCGCCCATCCCGCCGCGGCCCAGCAAGGCCGTGAGCCGGTACCTGGCGCGGAAGGCCGCCGAGAAAGCCCGGCCGTCCGGCGTCCCGAGTTGACGCGCTGCGTCTCGCCGTTCGCCCACGCTCCCAGCCTAGCACGAGGGGCGCCGCGATCAGACCCGCTTCGGCGGCAGCGTGGCGACCAGCGTCCAGTAGAGCGAGAACTGGTTGATCACGTCGCGGAACTTGCCGAAGGTGAGCGCCTTGCGCACGTAGGTGCAGGCGCCGCCGGCGTAGGAGCGGACGACATCCTCGTCGCGGCCGCTGGTGGTCATCATCACCACCGGGATGTGCCTGAGCGCCGGGTCGGCTTTCATCTCCTCGAGGACCTCGAAGCCGTTCTTCCGAGGCATGTTGATATCCAGCAGGACCAGGCCTGGCAGCCCCGAGCCGGCGTACTTGGCTTCGCCGCGCAGGTAGGCCATCGCCTCCTCGCCGTCCGGCAGCACTCGCAGGACGTTCATCAACCGGGCCGCCTCGAACGATTCGCGGATGATGATGACGTCGTCCTCGTTGTCCTCGACGAGCAGGATGTCGATAGGCTCCATCAGCTCGCGCTCCTTTCTCTGGCTGGCTCGCTCTGCCCGAAGGTGAGCAGGAACTCCGAGCCTCCGTCCGAGCCCGGGCGCACCCACGCCCGCCCCCGGTGCCTTTCAGCGACCTGCCTGACGATCGCCAGGCCGGCGCCCGTACCCTCGACACTGCGGTCGACGTCCCTCTGAAAGAGCTGGAAGATTCTCTCGGCGTGATCCGGCCTCACGCCTGGACCGTGGTCACGAATGAGAATACCAGCCTGGCCGTCTTCATGGCAGGGCTCGACCTCGATTCTCGGCGTTTCTCCGGGACGGGTGAACTTCAGGGCGTTGGACAGCAGGTTGTAGATGGCCTGGGTCGCCCACGTCCGGTTGACCCGCAGCACCGGCAGACCCGGCGCGATCCTGAGCTTCGCCTGGCTCTCCCTGAGGCGGTTCTCGAGCCCGGCCAGGGCCTCGCGCACCAGCTCGCCCAGGGAGACCTCCTCCAGGGTCAGCTCCTGCCGCTGGGCGCGGGAGAGCGTGAGGATGTCGTCGAGCAGGGAACTCATGCGGGCGGCCCCTCGGTCGATGCGGCGCAGGAAGTCCTCGGCCTTCTCGTCGAGCTGTGCGTGATGCCGTTGCACCAGCAACTGCGAGAAGCTCTCGATCGCTCGCAGCGGTTCCCGGAGATCGTGCGACGTCACGTGCAGCAGCGTTTCCAGGTCACGATTCCTCGCGGCCACCTCTTCCTCGGCCTGGCGGCGCTCGGCCACCTCTCGTCCGAGCTGCTGGTTGGCGCCCACCAGTTCCGAGGTCCGGGACCTCACCTCCTCTTCCAGGCGGAAGCGGTGGTCCAGGAGTTCCGTGTCCCGCGCCTGGATCTGAGTCAGCATCTCATTGACTCCGTCGAACAGATCCCCGACTTCGTCCTCGGAGCGGCGGGTGAGGCGGACCGAATAGTCCCTGGTCCGGGAGACCTTCCTGGCGACGTCGGCCAGCTCCAGGATCGGCCCCAGGATTGCCCGCTGGAAGCCGGCCGAGAGCAGCAGGGCCAGCACGACCGAGGTGGCGATGGTCACCGCCATCGCGCCGAAGAGGCGGGTCGTACGCTCGGTCAGCTCGAGCAGCTCGGCCTCGACGGCGATCCATCCGAGCGGGTGATCCGGGAAATCGATCGGTTGGGTGAGCACCAGCCTCACGCGGCTGAAGCTGGACCCCGCCGGCACGGTCGGGACCGGAAGCGGGACGCTCGACGACAACCCCTCCCTGCGGTAGCCGGCGACCAGCCTCCGCTTCGCGTCGTAGACCGCCGCGGCCAGCACGTGAGGCTCCGCCACGAGGGAAGCGATGTTCTCCTGGACGACCTTCGGATCGCCGAAGACGAGTGCCGCCCGGCAGCTCGCGCCGATGATCCGCGCTTCATTTCCGAGGCGCCGGGCCAGGGCGTCGCGACTCGCGGAGACGTCGTGGGCCAGCAGCGCCGCGCATGCCAGGAGCAGGGCCCCGCCCGCGGTGCCGAGAATCAGCACCTGCAGCTTGGTGCGCAGCGAGCGTTTGGGAAGCAGGGTCATGCGAATCGGCGCCCGGTAGATGGGCCGTCAGGGAAAGTACAACGGCGCCCCCGCTGCTGCCTCGTCACGCCGAGCCCAGCTCTTCCGGGGGATGAGCGAAGGTGATCACGAATTCCGCGCCACCCCCCTCCCGAGTCTGGACCCACACGCGCCCCGAATGGCGCTCGGCCACCAACCTCGCGAGCGCGAGGCCGGTCCCGGTTCCCTCGACCGCCGAGCCCACCAGCCGATGGAAGAGCTGGAAGGCCCGGTCTGCGTACTTTGGCTCTATACCCGGCCCGCGATCGCGGATGGCGAAACCGGCCTCGCCGTCGGACGCCCATGGGCCGATCTCGATGCGAGGCGGCTCGTTGTCCGGCTTGAACTTCAGGGCGTTGCCGAGCAGCTCGACGAGCGCCCTCACCGCGAACACCCGGTTCACCCTCACCTCGGGCAGCGGCCCGGCAATCTCGACGGTCGCCCCGGCCTGGGCTATCCACGGGCCGAGTTGCTCGAGCGCCTGGTTCACCAATTCCGAGCCCTCCACCGTCTCCGAGGGCGGCTCCATCCGCCAGCACGCGGCGTAGCGCTCGACGTCGTCTATGAGCCGGCCCAGCCGTTTGACGCTATTCTCCGCGCGCCCGAAGTAGTCCGCCGCTTCCGGGTCGAGGGCGCCATGGCAACGCTCCAGCGCCATTCGTGTGAAGGCCTCGATCGCGCGCAAGGGCGCCCGCAGGTCATGGGTGACGATGTGAAACAATCCCTCGAGATCGCGGCGGGCCCGGGACTCCTCGCATGCGGGATCCGAGGGGTCGTCCGTCCCGGCCAGGTCTGATGACAGTCGATGTTCCATCGTTCGCTTGTCCCTCCCCTCATGTCAGGAAGTTTAGCGCCTCCGGCGAGTCCAGAGTCGAGAGTCGAGTGTCGGGAGACGGGAGTCGGGAGTCGAAGGAAGTCGAGAGTGGAGGAGTCGCAAGCCGCGAGGGCTGACTCCCGGCTCCCGGCTCCCGACTCTCACATCGCGCTCCAGGTCTCGATCAGACCGCCGCCGAGCACCGTGCCGGATTCGTCGTAGAGCACCGCCGACTGACCCGGTGCGGCCGCCACCTGCGGCGGTTCCAGTTCGAGGACGGCCCGGCCCTCGCCCGTGGCCCGTGCGAGCGCCGGCCCGGCGGGCGAGTTGTAGCGCAGCTTCGCCAGGCAGGGGAACTCTCCGGAAGGGGCCGTGCAGGCCATCCAGTTGACCGAGGAGAGTTCGAGACGGCGCGCCATCACTTGCTCTCGCGTTCCCACGACGACACGGTTGGAGGCGGCGTCGACGTGGATGACGTAGAGCCGGCCGGCGGAAGCCAGCCCCAGCCCGCGCCGCTGGCCCACCGTGTAGCAGGCCGCGCCCGCATGCCGGCCCAGCACGCGACCGGCGGTGTCGACGAAATCGCCGGGGGCGATGGAGTCGCCGCAGCGGCCCGCCAGGAACTGGCGGTAGTCGCCCTGCACGAAGCAGATGTCCTGGCTGTCGGGCTTGGCGCTGGTCGCCAGGTCCAGGTCTCGCGCCAGCTCGCGAGTGCGCTCCTTGGTCAGCTCTCCCAGCGGGAAGACCGCCGCGGCGAGCTGCTCCTGATCGAGCCCGTACAGCACGTAGGACTGGTCCTTCGTGAGATCGGCCGCTCGCCGGATCGCCCTGTGGCCGGTGCACGCGTCGGCGATGACGCGAGCGTAATGTCCGGTCGCAACGAGCGCCGCGCCGACCGAGCGCGCTCGGGTCAGGAGCCGCCCGAACTTGAGCTGGCTGTTGCAGATCAGGCATGGGTTGGGCGTGCGGCCCGCCAGGTACTCCGACACGAAGTTGCCGACCACGTCCCGCTCGAAGTCGTCCGCCAGGTTCATGACGTAGTGGGGAATGCCCAACCGATCGGCCACGCGCCGGGCGTCGGCCATGTCGTCGACGGAGCAGCAGGAGCGCTGCCCGGCGGAGGCCTTCGATTGCCCGGCCCAGGTCTTCATCGTGATGCCGATGACGTCGTAGCCCTGCTGCTGCAGGAGCGCCGCGGCGACCGAGCTGTCGACGCCGCCGCTCATCGCGACGACGATGCGAACGGGCGAGGGGGTCATGGCTCTCGGCGAGGGCTGACGTTTCCAGCCCAGGGCCGGGAGTCACCGCAGAGACACAGAGACACGGAGACCCGGAAGACCCGTCTGGGATTGAACTCCCCTCTGGGCCTCGGTGCCTCGGTGTCTCTGTGACTGGTCAACTCGTCACTCCGCTGGAATCTCGCTCCCCTTACTCCCGCGGTCGCGCATCCTTCTGGGC
>CAZSVK010000048.1:3813-14424 GCA_964610245.1 uncultured bacterium | reverse complement strand
CCAGGGTCTGGACGAACCGATCGACCTCGGCCCCGGTCGTGCCCCGGCCCAGCGAGACGCGGATCGAGCCGAGCGCCTCGGCGCGGTCCAGGCCCATCGCGAGCAGCACCGGCGACGGATCGACGCCGCCGCTGTGGCAGGCGCTTCCGGTGGAGATTGCGATGCCTTCGAGGTCGAGCGCGAGCAGCACCGCCTCGCCCTCGACCGCGCCGAGCCGAAGGTTGACCGTGTTGGGCAGGCGGCGGTCGAGGGCCGGACCGTTGACCTGAACGTTGGCGATAGCTCGACGGGCCGCGGCCTCCAGCCTGGCGGTGAGCGTTCGTATCCGGGCGGCATCTTCCGCGCCGCGTTCTCGGGCCAGGCGTGCCGCCTCGCCCAGGCCGACGATGCCCGGCGTGTTGGGCGTGCCGGGGCGCAGGCCGCGCTCGTGGTCGGCGCCGTGGGTGATGCAGGTCAGGTCGACTCCCTTGCGGACGTAGAGGGCGCCCACGCCGTGCGGACCGTAGAACTTGTGGCCGCCCAGCGAGAGCAGATCCACGCCCAGCGTCTCGACGTCGAGCGGGACCTTGCCGGGTGCCTGCACCGCGTCGCAGTGGAAGAGCGCCCCTCGGGCGTGGGCGCGCCGCGCCAGCTCGGCGATCGGCTGCAGCGCGCCGGTCTCGTTGTTGGCGAACATCACCGAGACCAGCAAGGTGCGGTCGTCCAGCGCCCTCTCCAGCTCGCCTGGGTCGAGCAGGCCGTCGTGGCCGACCGGCAGGAAGGCCACCTGCTGGCCCGAGGAGCCGAGCGCCCTCACCGGCCTGGCGACCGACTGGTGCTCGATGACGGTGGTGAGGAGCCTGTTCCGCGCGCCCTTGTGCGCTTGCACCGCGCCGCGGATGGCCAGGTTGTTGGCCTCGGTGCCGCCCGAGGTGAAGACCAGTTCCCGGGGCTGGGCGCCCACGAGCGCGGCCACCAGCTCGCGCGCGTCCTCCACCGCCTTGTGGACCTCGCGTCCCCACGAGTGGATGCTCGAGGCGTTACCGAAACGGCTGGTCAGGTAGGGCAGCATGGCCTCCATCACCGCGGGGTCGAGCGGCGTGGAGGCGTTGTGGTCGAGATAGATGCGGTTGTTCACGTTGGCCAAGTTACCGCATGGCAGGGGTTGGGGGTTAGGGGTTGGGGGTTAGGGACGGGCGCAGCCCGGGCTGTTCTACTACTCGCGAGAATCATCGAGCCGCGCGAAGACTGCAGGCCGTCCGCCTACAGCCTCAGAGCGGGCGAAGCCCACCCTGTGAAGCTGGCCGAACCGCTGGGCGAAGACGAGCACGTCTGCCTAACCCCTAACCCCTCTCTCCTACACTTTCAAGTAGACGCCGACGGGCACCAGCACCTCGAAGGGGCTCGTGCCTCCGTGGGAATAGCGCGGGCCGGAGGGCGAGCGGCCGCGCTCCCGGAAGCCATGGTCGGCGGTGAAGAGGATGAGCGTGCGCGGGGCGAGACGATCGAGGAAGGGCAGCAGGGCAGGGGCCATCGCCATCGCGGCCTCCCGGTAGAGCGTCTGAAGATCGTCGCGGGCCGCGTGCAGTCGATCGTCGAGGGCGTTGTACTTCACCACGAGCGTGCCCGAGCGCTCCTGGAACTCCTCGAGCGCCGCCCGGCCCACGCGGGGCGGAGGCGCCTCCTCGTCGTCGGGGGTGGCCGGCCCGGCCGCGGGCCGCTGGCCGGTGAGGAGCGCTTCCATGTTGGGCGCAGTCAGCGTCGGAGCCAGGGACCAGGAGGTGAGCGTCTCGACGTGGCGGAAGGTGCCCTGCGCCAGCGGGAGCACGTCCCGCGCCAGGACCTCCAGGAAATCGTGACGCATCGCGTCAACGACCACCAGTACCGCCGCCGCCGGGGCCAGCCGTTTCGCCAGGCGAGGCAAGAGTTCCGTCGCGAGCGCGGAGGGCGAGAGCGGCGTCCCGGGCCCGCCGGCCGCCAGCGCCGGCAGCAGCTTGCGGTGGCACTCCCGGAAGGCGGCCTCGAGCCGGGCCACGCAGTCCCGGACGCGAGCGGCCGGAAGCGTGGCCTCGACGTCGAGGGCCGAGAGCGCCTCCGAGGCCTCGAGAAGCCGCAGTTGCAGGTGACCGAGCGACTGGCGCTGGAGCGTCTCCCAGTCGCCGGCGGCGAGCGTCCGGTCGCAGGCCCGCTCGCACTCGCGCAGGGTCAGTTCGAGCGACGACACCGCCGCGAGCGCCGAGCGGAACGAGCCGCCGGCCGGACCGGCCAGATTACGTTCCAGCGCCGCGCGCTCCTCGTCGGCCAGGTTCCTCACGTAGAGCCCCAGCGCCTCTCGCGGGACGAAACCCATCACGCTGTCGGCCGAGATCACCGCCAGCAGTCCCTCGCGGTCGCGCCCGCCGACGGCCAGCGCCACGAGCCGTCCGGCGCGGCCCTCCGACACCAGGCGGCGCTCGAGCTGTTCCAGGAGTCGCGTTGCCAGGTCGGCGTGCCGCTCCTGCAGGTGCAGCGCAAGCCCCTCCGCGGCGGCGGCGTGGGCCGCGAGCCCGGGCCGTTCGAGCAGCGTGTCGACATGGGTGGCCGGCAGCCCGAGCTTCCGTAGCCAGCGCGATACCCAGACCAGCTCGACGAAGGTCTCCTCACCCAGGTCGGCCAGGGGCGAGAGCAGGTCCGGGAAGGCCTCCTCCACGATCGAGACCAGCAGGTCTTCCTTGCCGGTGCGCCCCGACCTGACCCTCACGAGCGTCCCGCGGGGCACCTGTCCCATCCAGTGTTCCACCGTCGTCACGAGGTCGGCCGGTTCGAAACTGCGGTCGAGCAGCAGCTCCACCAGCGCGTCCAGATCGCGCGACACCACGGCCAGCCGGCCCGACAGCGCCTCGCGGAGCAGGCCCGGGAGGCCTCCGGCGAGCAACGCCTCGAGCCGGCCCGCCAGTTCGGCGCCGACCGGATCGAGTGCGAGCAGCGCCTCGAGCACCGTGGCGTGCTCGGCGCGGCCAGCCTCGCGCAGCCCGGCCACGTAGGCGGTGATCGCCTCGCGCATGCGCCCGCCCTGGAGCGCCCGCACCGCGTCGGCCAGAGTCGACTCCAGCGCCGCCTGCAACGCCGCCGCGTCCGGTAGCTCCACCTGGTCGACGAGCGTGAGGCCGCAGCGGCAGACCGGCGCGACCTTGAGCGCGACCGGGTCGAACGCGCGGCAGGCCCGGGCCAGGGTCGACGCGAGCAGGCGCGAGAGGCGCGGGAACTCGTCGCCCGCCCCTTCGCCGAGCGCGGCAGCCAGCGCCGAGAGCAGGCCGTACTCGCGGCCCGATCTCAGCCGTCGCAGCGGCTCGAATCGCGAGGCCGAGTACTGGCGCTCGTGGTGCGAGGCGTAGAGCGGGCCGTAGGCCGCCAGGAAACGCTCGAACGCGCCGGTCAGCTCGCCCGAGCCCCCGGCGCGGAAGGGCAGCTCGGGATCCGCCAGCACCGCCTCCAACTGGGCCAGCGCCTCGCCACAGGCCTGACCGGCGGCGTCCCGCGGCTCGCGTCCGTCCGGAGCGTTGCCCAGGCTGAGTCCCGGGTGCCGGACGTAGGCAGCGGCCGCGACGAACCGCTCCGGCCCGCCGTGCAGGAACTCGCCCAGCCGTTCCAGCCGCGCCAGCGCGGCCCGCAGGCCGGGCGACGAACTCCAGTGTGTCGCGAACCTCTCCAACCCCTCGCGAGGCGCATAGCTGACCAGGATCTCGTCGAGCATCGCGCCCCACGAGTCGAGGTCGGCCCTGGCCCGTCCCAGCCCCAGCTCGGCGAGCGACGGCAGCGTCAGCGCCTTCGCGAGCCCCGCCTCGAGGTTGGCTCGCGACTCGACCGCCGCCCGCTTGTAGGCCGTCAGCTCTTCCCAGGCCGCCTGCTGAACGCTGGAGTTGAACTGCTCGCCCGACTTGCGCACCGCGGTCACGAACGGCACCTCCGCCAGCGCCGCCCTCACCGCCGCGGGGGCCAGGTCGCCCTTCGAGACCTCCGTCGCCCGCTCGATCCAGAAGGCGGTCAGCCGGTCGCCCGAGAGCCGCTTGCCGTCCGAGTGCAGGCTGAGCTGCCCCGAGAAGACCATCGACAGCAGCAGCAGCCGGAACTGTTCGCGAGACATCCCGAGCGGGCCCTTGCGCATCGCCCGGTAGAGGCCAGCCAGCTCGGTCCGGCCGCCCTCGGGGACGAGGTCGAGCATCCCGCGCGCGGGGTCCGACTTGCGGGCGTCGGCCGCGAGCAGCAGGCGCGCCCCTGCCCGCTTGACGACTCCCAGCGGCCGCAGGTAGCCCTCGACCGCCTGAGCGAGCGCCCGGGCGCCGGGCTGCGCCGGGTCGAGCCCGCCCGGCTTGAAGAAGCCCTCGATGAGATCGCCCTCGCGCTCGCGCACGAAGACCGAGGTTTGCGGGGCGATCGCCATGTGGCCCGGATAGCGCTGCTCGAGAACCAGCGCCGCCGCGCGGTCGAGCGACTGGTCGAGCGGGATGTAGCCCCAGCGTCCCGGCTCCGCCGCCTTGCCGCCGGGCAGGTGGAGCCGCCCCGCGAAGTAGGCTCGCTCGAAGATCTCACGCACGCGCCGGCCGTCGCCGGCCAGCTCCAGCTCGAGCTGACGGCGCACCCGGCCCGCCAGGCTCGTCGACTGCGCGCCCAGTTCGTCGAGCAGCAGCGCGCGCGCCAGCACCATCGCCAGCTCCTCGCGCTCCTCGGGCCCGACCGGGGCGGGCTCCCAGATCGCCGTCCACGGCGGCAGCGTTGCGTGGACCAACCGGCCCTCCGCGCCTGGCGAGAGGATGGCGAGCACGAAGTCGGACTCGCCCGCCGACAGCTCCTCCTCGATGGCGGCCGCCCTCTCAGGAGTCAGTTCCTCCGGCGGGACGTAGATGACGAAGCCCTCGCGGCGCGTGCACTGCCAGAGAGTCTGCGCTCGCCGGCGAGGCGACTGGGACAGAGAGGCCAGCGGAAGGTGCGGCGCGTCGAGCATCGCCGCCAGCCGCGTGTAGATCCGGGTGTCGTCCGGGAATAGCGTGGAACGCAGGTAGGCCACCCGCCGCCGGATCACGAGGTTGACGTCGGCCTCCAGGTCGACCCGGTAGATGTCCCTGAAGGCGCCGTCCCTCTTCTCGACGGTCAGGTAGGCGCCTCCGGTGCGCAGCTTCTCGAGCACGTCGGCCACGTACTGGTAGTTGACCTCGGGGCTCACCGCCGTGACGCGGTGCAGCAGCATCTCCGACAGCTCCGTCACCGAGAAGTCTCGGCGGATCGGGCTGATCGCCCCCAGCACCACCAGCTTCACCAGGCGCAGCGCGAGAGCGGCCTGGGCCAGGTCCGGGAACAGCCGCGGCGCCTCCGTCTCGAAGTAGCGATAGACCACCTCCAGGAACGGGTTGGTCTCGACCATCTCCTTGATGCGCACCTGGAAGTGGTCGAAGACCGCCTCGGGAGTCAGTAGCGTCGTGTCGGGCTCCGCGAGCAGCCCCGGGATGGCCCGCGCCGGATCGCCGCCCACCCTCGCGCTGATGAAGTCGACCACGCCTCGGTGTTGACTGAAAAGAGTTTTCAACTCTTCCAGGAGAAAGAGAGTCGCCGGATGCACCGGGTACAAAGCTGAGAACCGCTCCAGCCCCGGGTCGAAGCCGCTGAAGGCCCGCGCGTGCTGCCGGTACAGCTCGGAGAGCCGGGCGGCCGCCCCGGGCTTCTTGGGCAGCAGGCGCCGGGAGATCAGATCTTCCAGGTGCTTGCCGGTCAGCGCCAGCCGCCCCGGGTAGCGGTCCTTGATCTTGTTGAAGGCCGACTGCGTGATCTCGCCGGTGTCCTCGAGGCGCTCCTGCAGACTCGCGACGATCCAGAAGGGGTTCTTGTCGCCGTACTCGCCCAGGAACTGCAGGAAGCGGATCTCCTCGTTGAAGCCGCGGGCGTCGGACTTGGAGCGCAGGTACTCCGACAGTTCGTCCACCAGCAGCATCGCCCCGGAATAGCCCGCCGTCTCCAGCTTCCCGCGCAGCCCCTCGAACGCCTCGCGCCGGTCCTGGCGCGCCCGGAACGGCAGACCGGCGCTGGCCAGGAAACGCTCGAGCGCCTCCTCGCGGCCGGCCGCGAACAGCTCCTCGGGGCCGTTCAGCCCCTCGGCCTGGGCAAAGGCCGCGGCCTGCGCGCCGTACCGCTCGAGTAACGACGAAGTGAAGTCAGCAGGAAACCGGGGCCGCGCGGGCGGCTCGAGCCCCCGAGCCGAGAATTCCGCCGCTACCGCCTCGAGCACGATGTCTTCCAGCCGTTCGCGGGAGCCGTGCTCGACGAGAGAGACCGGCACCGGCATCACGCGCCGGCCCGCCAGGTTGAGCGCCATCGCCCCCAGCGGGGTCCCCTGCACCGGCAGGTGCCGCCAGGCCTCGGGGTTCTCGAGCAGAAACCCCAGCACGGTCAGGAAGTGCGACTTGCCGCTGCCGAAGTTGCCCTGCAGGAAGAACCCTCGCCCCTTGCGGGATGCCACCGACGAGAGGATCGCCACCAGGTTGAAGGCGACCTCCTCGGTCAGCACGAAGCTCGACAGCAGCTCGTCGCGCAGCGCCGGGTCGTGCCGATCCGCGAGCTGGATGACCGTCCGGACCCGTGGCACCTCGACCAGGTCGCCGACGCGTCCGCCCGGGGGCGTCGGCTGGACGACCGGCGGCAGCGGCAAGGAAGCCTGCCGTGCCATCGTCAGACAGCCCTCCGGCGCGAGGAACGGACTGCCGCGGGCTTCGAGCGGCGGGTGCCGGGCGCTCTTACGAGACGGAGGGATCCAAAGGTCGAACGAGGTGGGCCAATCACAGAGACACAGAGACACAGAGACACGGAGGGGGAGTTGATTCCGTGCAGGCTACCTGCTCCTCTGTGTCTCTGTGTCTCTGTGTCTCTGTGATACCTGTCCCTGTTGGCGGGCAAGGCTTGCGCGGGCATTGCCCTCGCCCTCGCGGTCGGCTTCACTCGTCGATGGCCCAGCGGCGCCCGTTGCGCACGTGCAGCAGGGCGATCGCCTGCTTCAGTACCGGCCCGGGCGTGGCACTCGCCTGGCGGTAGGTGCGCAGAGCATCCTCGAGCAACCCCCAGTATTCGTAGAGCGAACCCCGCGCCAGCGCCGCCACCTGCGGATCGACCTGGCCGGCGAACTTCGCGTCGAGCGCGGCGACGTCGGCCTGCACCGACTTGCGCAGCTCGTCCGGCAGCAGCCGGAAGTAGATCTTGTGGCTGGCCACGCCGCCCGGCCTCAGATCGGTGACCGTGGCGAAGTAGGCGGTGGCCGGTTTGAACCTCGGCGCGAAGGCGCCCAGGGCGAGCTTCGGCTGGTCGACCTTCTCTCTCACGACCGGATGGCCCCGGCTGTCGGTGATCAGCACCCGGTAGGCAGAGGCGCCTTCGATTGGCCTCCAGACCAGCTCGCCCGGCAGCTCCAGCAGGCTCGTGTTCCGGGGGCTGACCAGGTCCAGGACGAAGGTCGGCAGACGCACGGCACCGGCCTTCGAGCGCAGCACCGTGTCGTTGAGCGCGAGCGAGGCTCGGTCGCGGATGGCCTGCCAGAGCCGGTTCAGCGCGCCTCCGCCCGACGAGCCGCCGGGCTGGCCCTCTACCGTTTCCACGGCGCCGGCGCCGAGAACGCGGGTCTTGCCTTTGGGTTCGAGCAGGGTCGCCTTCCCCGAACCGACCCGGACGCGATCGCCCGCGGCCAGGCCCATGCTCGGAGTCACGGGCGTCCAGGCCTCCGAACCTGCCCGGCGGACTTCGACGGAGCCTTCGAGCCCGACCACGATAGCCGCGAACTGCGCCGCCGCGGGCGTCGCCAGAACCAGCACCAGAGCCACTCCCATCAGCATCCGTTTCATCTCTGCACCTCGCTCGTCCGGTCCGCCTCGCGGTCTCGGCCGATAACCTGGAACCTCGGATCACCGTACATGACGTAGGCAGCGTGTGTCATCCAGTATCCTCTGGCCTCTCTGCGGGCCTCGTTGAGCGCCTCGCCCGCGGAGCGTCCGCCGACCAGCGCGGCATAGAAGGCGCTCGCGAACTTCGAGGCGCTGCTCGATTCGACCGGCCAGAGCGTGCCGATGTAGAGCTGCGCCCCGGCGTCCCTGAAGGCCGAGGGCAGGCTCAGCCGCGACGTCCGGCCGGCCTCTTCCGCGCCACCGCCGTCGAGGGCTCGCGCCGTGCTGCAGGCGTTGGCGAAGACGACCGCGGGCGCCGGAGTGCCGCGGAGTTCGAGCTTGAGTTGCGCCGGGCCGAGCACTCCGTCCTTGAAGAGGAAGCCCGATTGCTCGGGCGTGCGGCCCCGGTGCACGGCATGCCCGCTGTAGTGGAGCAGATCGACCCTCGCCGAGCGAAGTTCGGTCAGCACCGCGTCGAGTGTCGCCCGGGGCCCGCTCAGGACGTCGACGTCCAGCTCGACCGAGGCCTTCCGGGCCATCCGCTTCAGCTCTCCGGCCAGCTGCTCGGCCTCCTCCTCGGCGCCCGGCAGCGGCGGGAACTCCCTGGGCAGGGGCATGGGATTCGCCACGAGCAGCGCTCTCAGCCGGGACTCGCGCACCGGCGGCGGCGGGGGAGGCTCTACCAGCCCCTCGAGCAGCAGATCACGGCTCACGCCGAACCGCTCCGCGAGGGCCTGCTCACCGATCCGGGCCAGCTCCCACGGCACCGACAGGTCGTCGACCGACATCACCAGATGAAGGAGTGGTACCTGCAGGGTCGACAGACCCGCCAGCAGCTCGCCGCTCATCAGCTCGCTCCGGATGTCCAGGCCCAGCTCGAGCAGTTCCTCCGCCGGCGGCATCCCGGCTGTTCTGTCCAGCAGCCCCTCCAGCCGCGTCTCGAGGGCCCGGAGGCTATCCGCCAGGGCGATGGAGCGCGTTCTCGCGACCCGCGAGTGGGGCCCATGGCCCTCCCTCAGCAGGAACGTGAACTCGATGCCCGAGGCCCGGCGCTCGGAGATGATGTCGAGGATCGCGGTCTCGGCGCGGGGCGCCACGCCGAGCAGGGCCACCACCTGCCGCACCAGAGGGAGCCTCTGGATGGCCCTCGCCGCCAGCAACTGCATCGCGACAAAGGCGAACACGCAGCCCGTGACCGGCGGGCCGGCCGACACGATGAGCCCCGCCCACTCCACGGAGGCGTAGGCGAGGCCGAGCAGCATCCCCACGAGTGCGGCCATGGCCGCGGCCGCATCAAACCCGGTCCGGGCCCTTGCCGCGGCGCCTCCGGCCAGCGAGGCAGCCAGCAGCAGCAGCAGGGCGACCGGCCGGCCAGCCCGCTCGAGCCGTTCGCCTTCGAGCAGATTGGACAGCGCGTTGGCCTGCACGATCGCGCCGGGCACCCGATCGGCGGCGGTCCGCGATAGCGGCGTGAGGAAGGTGTCGCCGGCGGCCGAAGCCTGCAGGTGGCCCAGGATGACGATGCGGTCCTTGAAGAAGCCGAGTCGCTCGAGCCCGGCGCGGTAGGAGGCGTCGTCCAGGAGAGCCGAGAAGGGCGCGGCCTTCAGCTCTTTCGGCTCGATCTCGGCCCAGTCGATGACCAGTGGCTTCGTCAGGTCCGTATCGGACGGCAGGCCTCGAACCGGTCTCCCGGGCTGGGCCGCTGCGTCAGGCCTCCGCGGGCCTCCGGGCGTCCCGGCGCCATAGACCTCGCCGATGGCCAGCGCATAGGCGGGGCGGCCGCGGCCGGCGGCACCCCCGGCCATCCCTTTCGGGCCTGCCGCCAGGGTCCGCAGCTCGACCCGGCGCACCGTTCCGTCGCGGTCGAGCGTGAAGTTGGCAATGCCGGTCGCGGCCGCTGCCCTCTCCATCGCCGCCAGCAGGGGCCGCGGCCTTTCTCCTGCCGGCGTCTGCTCCAGGTCGATGGGCAGCACGACACAGCCGGCCCGGGCGATGGCCTCGGCCAGGGTCTGGTCCGCGGCGGGATTGTCGGCATTCTCGAGCAGCACGTCGAGCGCGATGACCCGGGCTCCGCCACCCCGGACGAGGTCGATCACACGGGCAATGCGATCCCTGGCCTGGGGCCACGTCTCGAAGTCGACGAAGACGATTGCAGGGTGCAGGTCGTGACGGTCGCGCAGCTTCAGCATCAGGTCTTCCAGAGCCAGCCGCGGTTCGGGGAAGAACCAGTCGGCGAGCAACACGAAGACTGCCACAACCGCCCCCAGGGCGAGCGCAACCCGTCTTCCGAGCGTTACCACCCTCCGGCCCGGTGAAGGTTCCGGCGCGAGTCCCTTCATTCCCTCCTTCTCCCTGAAGACGTCCGGGCGGACCTCACTTGCGCCCCGCAAGCGCCGTTCGCTCTCTCTCGGTGCTGGACAAAGCCCACGTTACCACAGCGCCGGCTTCGCCCGTCCGGAGGCTGGGGGAGCGAGCAGGGGATCGGCAAAGTCGGCGGAAAGCGGGTACAGGCAACGGAATCCCGATAGGCCGACCGGACGACCGCCAGGTTTCATGCGGGATTCCGAGCCAGTCCCCGGTTTCCGCCTCCGGGCTCGCAACTTTGCCGGGACCCTGGCGGAGCGAGGGAGCCGCAACCCGGCGCCTAACCCCCAACCCCCCACCCCCCCCCCCCCACCCCCCCACCCCCAACCCCCCCCCCCCCCCCGCCCCCCCGCCCCCGCCCGGCAGAAGGCGC
>CAZSVK010000048.1:0-3803 GCA_964610245.1 uncultured bacterium | reverse complement strand
GAGGCTGGGGGCTGGCGGCTCCAGGCCCGGGCTGGAGCCGTTCATGTCGAGCGGGCCGTGGCCCGGCGCCTAACCCCCAACCCCCAACCCCCAACCCCCAACCCCCAACCCCTAACCCCTGCCCCCGGCCTAGTCCACGCGGCCGGTCAGGCAGAAGGCGGCCCACTGATAGGGCGCGCTGTGACCGGCATCGGCCAGCATTGCCAGCGACGCCTCTTGCAACGCCTGGTCGCGCCGGCTGCCGGCGGCGAGCCGCTCGTAGAAGCGCTCCATCAGCAACGCCGTCGACTCGTCGGGCACGGTCCAGAGCGACGCCAGCACGCTGCGGCTGCCCGAGTGCAGGAACGAGCGTGCCAGGCAGACCAGCTCGTCGCCTCGAGTGACCTGGCCCAGGGCCGTCTGGCAGCCCGACAGCACGGTCAGGTCTGCCTTCAGGTCGAGCCCGAAGATCTCGTGGACCTCGAGCCGGCCGTCCTCGCCGCCGCCGGGCGCCAGCGAGAGCCCCGAGTTCAGGGGAAGCTTGGGATCGAGCCGGCCGTGGCAGGCCAGGTGCAGGATGCGGTAGCGCTGGGCCTGGTGCTTGAAGGCAGCCTCGGTGGCCGCTGCGCCGGTCAGCGCGGTGCTCCCCGGGAAACGGCCGGACACGCGCTTGACCTCGTCCTCGGCGTGAGGCAGTGCCGACTCGGCCACGCCGGAGGTGGGGTTTCCGAGTGCGAGCAGCGGGGCGGCGGCGCCGGGCCTGGCCTGGCCGATGACCGCCAGGGTGTCGGCGCTCGGCGAGTAGGAGATGGGGAACCGTTCGATGAGGTAGTGGCCCTTGGCGTCGAGGAGCGCCTGGAAAGGAAGGTAGTGCAGCACGCCGTGCGGGACGACGACCAGACGCGAGGCGCGCAGCCGCGGGGCGGCCGGGGCGATCAGAGCCTCGTACAGCTCTCGCAGCCGGCTGAGGTCGGGGATCTGCTGGTCGAGGTTGATGCGGGCGACCTCGACGGCGGTGTGGAGTTCGTCGATGCCGACCGAGAGCGGCACGTAGGTGACGCCCTGACGGTCCAGCAGGAACAGGTGCGCCTTGCGATCGCCCACGTAGTAGCAGAGCATCTGCTCGTCGGGACCGAGCTTGCTCTGAAGCGCCTTGGCGCCGAGCGGCGCGACCGACACCAGCGAGGCGAGCTGGGGGCTCTCGGCCGCGATGCGTTCGAGGACGCGGTGGCGCTCGCTGCGTAGTTCAGCCAGCTTCTGCTCCATCGGGCCGGGTCCGGCGCCGCGCAGGGCCAGCGGCGCGCCCTGGCCCGACATCTTCTGCGACAGGTCGAGGATCTGTTCGGCCAGTTCCTTCTCCTGGGTCAGGAGGTCCGAGGCCACGCCGGCCTTCAGCCCGATCGCGCGGCCCGCGACGAGGTCCACGATGGCGCGTGCCTTTCCGCGCTCCGAGAGTTCGAAAGCCTCGACCGCCCGCCCCTTTGCGGCCAGCAGGTCGATCGCTTCGTCGTAGACGCGGAACCGCTCGACGCCGGCCAGGAAGGATGCCCTGAACTCGGGCACCCGGCTCCTGATCATCATCTGGTCGATCAGCTCCAGCGCTTCCCGGTAGGCGGCGAGCGCCCCGTCGGTGTCGCCGCGGGCCTGCAGCACCAGCCCGCGTCCCTGGGCGGCGCGCCAGGCCAGATCGGCCTCGCCTTTCATCGCAGGCGCTGCCCGGAAGCCGGCCATCGCCTCGTCGTACCGCCCCAGCGCCACGAGGGCGAAGCTCTTGTTGACACTCTCCGCGGCCACGCCGGTCTTGTCGCCGGCCTTGCCGAAGGCGGCGAGGGCCCGCTCGTGCGACTCGAGGGAGCGCCCGGCCTCACCTCGAGCCAGCAGCACTCGGCCGAGGCCGCTCTCGGCGATACCCTCTCCGACGGGCTGTCCCGTCTTCCGGTACTGCTCGAGCGCCTTGCCCAGGTGCTCGGCGGCGGACCGGTAGTCGCCTTCCATGTAATCCAGACGGCCGAGGTCGACGTGCAACCTGGCCTCGTCATCGACGGCCCCGGTTCCGGTGAAGAAGGCCTGGGAGGCCTCGAGCGCCTCCCTGGCGGGATCGGCCTCGCCGAACGCCATGTGATCGAGACCCAGGTAGTTCCGGGCCACGGCGGCCGCCTCCTGGACGCCGCTCTCGAGGGCCGCGTCGAGCGCCTCTTCATCCGTGCGGATGGCTTCCTTCACGTCGCCCCGGGCCCGATGGATCGAGGCGAGCGCCAGCTGCACCGGGGCCAGATCCCGGGGCGTCGAACGGCGGGCCGTCTCGAGCGCTTGCCCGGCGATCTTCAGCGCCTTGTCGAAGGCGCCCTGGCTCCGGTGGTAGTGGGCCAGCGCCGTCAGCGCGGACGCCTGTCCGGCCTCGTCGTTCAGCTCTCGGTAGATGGCGAGCGAGCCCTCGGCCGACTGCTTCTGGGGCCCGTACTGGCCGGTCGCGCCCTGGACGATGGCGAGCACGCGCAGCGCCTCGGCCTGGATCGTCCGGTCGGAGGCGGAGCCCGGCAGTTGGCGCGCGAGTTCGATGAGGCGCGCCGCCTCGTCGAAGTTTCCTAGATAAGCATTGCCTTCGCCCATGCGGAGCACGGTCCGCGCCGTCTCGACGGCGTTGCCGCTATCCAGATAGCAGGTCAGCGCGCGAGCCAGCGCATCGAGCGATCTGGCATAACGCCCGCTTTTCTCGGCACACTCGGCCATCCGGTCGTGGACGTGGGCGACGGTCTCGCGGTCGCGCTCGACTCCCGCGCTGCCCTCGAGGTACTTCTGGTAATGGGTCATCGCCTCGCGGTAAGCGCGAGCGTTCAGCGAACGGTCTCCGGCGCGCACGTGCCGCCGGGCCTTCACTCCGCGGTCCCACCCTCTCGCCGGAGTCCAGGCGAGAAGACAGCCCAGCGCGAGCGCGCCGGCCAGAAGACGAAGACCGGGACGGTTCGATCCGGGGCGCTCGGCGGTCGGTTTCCTGGTCATCAGAAGCGGTACTCCACCGTCGTCATGAATCCCTGGGTCGACAGGATGTTGCGGCCCGAAATCGGGACCTCGAGCTGCTGGGTCACCACGAACTCGCCGCTCCGGAACGAGTAGCCGGGCCGGAACTGCGCGCTGCGGGTGAAGGGCGTCGGGACGGTCCGGTCGCTGCGGCTACCCTGGTCGCGCCACGAGGCTGCGAACTGCCCCAGCAGCGTGAAGCTCTCTCCGATGGCATAGCCGGCGCCGAAAGTGGCGTCGAGGCCGTCGCCGCGGTCGAATTCGTAGGCGGTGCCGGTGAGGTCGCGGCCGGTGGCGGCCCGATTGTCCTCGTAGGTCAGCTTGGCAAACCAGGTCATCGGATAGATCTCGCGCAAGCCGGACCAGGAGAGCCGGTAGGTCCAGTTTCCCTGGCCGATCGGCATGTCGAGCGCCGACGTCGGGTTGCTCTCGGCCGTGGGGGCCACCACGTCGAGCGCCACCAGCGACGTGAGGCGCTTGCCGAACCAATCCGGCTGGTGTTGAACGAAGAACGAGAGGTCTCCGACCCCGCTCCCCTCCGTCTCGAGGGTCGTGACCTGGCCCACCGCGAGCGGCTGGCCCAGGAGCGAGGCCCCGGCGGTCAGGTTGAGCACCGCGAGCTGCCGTTGCAGCTCGTTGAGCAGGCTCGCCACCGCGCCGACGCTCCAGCGGTTTCCGAGGCCATACGTGGCGAACACCGGCACCACGTGCCGCCGGATCGCCTGATCCAGAGGCAGCGGCTTGCGGTTGCCCGCGGCGTCGAAATACTTGGTGGAGGTCTCGTAGACATGGCTGGCCGTCCAGAC